>JAJZCK010000103.1 GCA_021846125.1 Actinomycetes bacterium
GAGGAGCGGGGCGGGCGGGGCGGGCGGCTGGCGGTGGGGGGCGGCGCGCCGTAGCGTGGTGACGTGAGCCAGCTGCCGTGAGAGCGCGATGAGCGACGCATCGGTCGTGGTCGAGACGGGTACCTCCCGCAGCTCGGCGGACGCGTTCGTCTGCCGGCTGCTGTGCGTCCCGCAGCGCGCCGGAGCGGTGAGCGACGCTGCTGCCCAGCGACTGTTCAGCGGCTCGATCCTGCTCTCGGCGACGCGATGCCTCCTCAGCTACGTCGTCCTGCCGGTGCTCACGCCGCTCCTCGGTGTCGCGACGAGCGTCGGGCCCTGGGTCGGGCTTCCGCTCGGCGTCGTCGCTCTCTACTTCGACGTCCGCGGCATCCGGCGCTTCTGGTTGGCGAACCATCGGCTCCGGTGGCAGATCTCCGGGATCTACCTCGTCGTCATGGGCCTCGTCGTCGCGCTCGTGGTGGGCGACGTCGTGCACCTCGCTCGCTGACCGACCCGTCGCGCCGGCGGCACGCCTAGGGGCTGGGGGCGAGCCCCACCCGTGGCCCGCTGGAGGCGCAGCGTGGCGACTAGTCCTCGAGGCCGAGGCGGGCGACCTCCTCGACGGCGGCGGACACCGTTGGGACGACGGCAGGGTTGAAGACCGTCGGCACGATGTACGCAGGCGACAGCTCGTGCTCGGAGACGACGGCAGCCAGCGCCTTGGCCGCGGCGATCTCGACCTCCTCCGTGATCTTCCTCGCGCCGATGTTGAGCAGGCCGCGGAACAGACCAGGAAAGACGAGCACGTTGTTGATCTGGTTGGGCTCGTCGCTGCGACCGGTGGCCACGATGGCGGCATAGCGGCGCGCGACCGCCGGGTCGACCTCCGGGTCCGGGTTCGCCAGGGCGAAAACGATCGAGTCCGGCGCCATCGAGCGCAGGTGCTCCTCGGTCACGAGGTTGGGCCCGGACACGCCGACGAGGACGTCTGCACCGGAAAGAGCCTCCGCGAGGCCGCCGGAGCGACCCTCGGTGTTGGTGTGGGCCGCCACCCATCGCCGAGCGTCGTCGAGATCCGCCATGGACTCGGCGAGGATCCCTTGCCTGTCCACGGCGACGACGTCGCCGACGCCCTCGCGCAGCAGGAGCTTCGTGATGGCGACCCCTGCCGCCCCGACGCCGAGGACGACGACGCGCACGTCCTTCATGGACTTGCCGACGACGCGGAGCGCGTTCGTCATCGCCGCGAACACGACGACGGCAGTGCCGTGCTGGTCGTCGTGGAAGACGGGGATGTCGAGCAGCTTGCGCAGGCGCCGCTCGACCTCGAAGCAACGCGGCGCGGCGATGTCCTCGAGGTTGATCCCGCCGTAGACAGGAGCGATGCACTCGACGATCCGGACGATCTCGTCGGTGTCCTGGGTCGCGAGGCACACGGGCCAGGCGTCGATGTCGGCGAAGCGCTTGAACAGCAGCGCCTTGCCTTCCATGACCGGCAGTGCCGCGGCCGGCCCGATGTTGCCGAGGCCGAGGACGGCCGAGCCGTCGGTGACGACCGCGACGGTGTTGCGCTTGATCGTCAGGTTCCGGGCGGCTGACGGGTCGTCCGCTATCGCGCGTGAGACACGCGCGACGCCCGGGGTGTAGGCCATGGAGAGGTCGTCGCGCGTCCTCAGTGGTACGCGCGAAGCGACCGACAGGACGCCACCTAGATGGAGCAGGAGCGTCCGGTCGCTCATCGCGCGCACCCGTGCCCCGGACAGGGCGGCGACAGCCCCCTGCAGCGCCCTCGCGTGGACATCGTCGATCGCGTTGCAGGTCAGGTCGACCACGAGGCTCTCGCCCCTCGACTCGACGACGTCGAGGGCGGTCACGACACCGCCCGCGTCGCCGACTGCAGTCGTGATCGCGCCCACCCCACGAGGGTCGTCGAGCTCGACACGCATGGTCACAGAAAAGGACGCACTCGGCATGCTCATCTTGCCATTGGATCGCACCCGGAGCAGATCCGCCAGCAGGACAGCTCGACGATCGTTCGCCGCGCAGTTGAGCAGGGAGAACAGCACGTCCGTCGCGATGGCGGGCAGACTGTCCGCCGTGACCTGGGCCACGCAAGACGGCTTCGACGTCCGCTTCGACTGGGGAGCTCCCGGCGTGGCGCGCCTCGGGCCGCTCTGCCGGACGCTCGTGGTCGTCGATATCCTGCGCTTCTCGACAGCCGTCGAGACCGGCCTGTCCCACGGGCTCGTCGTCGAGCCCGAGCGCTGGCCCATGCCGCGCTCGTCGGGCCCGGCTCGGGATGCCTTCGTCGCTGACGGCTCCGTGCCCGGGGGGCCGTCGCTGTCGCCCGCCTCCCTGCTCCTCCTGCCACCCGGCGCACGCGTCGTGCTGCCGTCGCTCAACGGCGCGACCTGCGCACGGGCGGCCTCGGACATCGGCGCCCTCGTCATCGCGGGGTCTCTCCGCAACGCGAGCGCCGTCGCACGCTACGTCGCCAGGGCACCCTTCCCGGTGGGGGTCATCGCCGCCGGCGACCTCGCGGCCGACGGCACGATGCGGCCTGCGGTCGAGGACATCCTCGGTGCAGCGGCCATTCTCCGTGGACTGCCCGGCACGCGCTCTCCCGAGGCCGCGGTCGCCGAGGCCGGCTTCGCGAGCGAGCCGCTCGCTCTCGTGCGCGAGTCGGCGTCGGCACGCCAGCTCGCATCGGTCGGCCACGTCGAAGACGCGGAGTGGGCCGGTCAGCTCGACGTCAGCACGTGCGTCCCGGTCCTGTCGGGTGACCACTTCGTCGAGGCGGAGGACTGACGCCGACGCGGCAAGCCGCGCCGGTCAGCGCGCCTTGCGCTTCGCCCTCGCATGGGACGTCGCCCGGTGAGACGTGCTGCCCCGCTGGTGCCCCTGGCTCGACGAGGGGCACGCCCGGGGGTCGTAGGACGGGACGCTGGCCGTCGCCGACGTCGGGGGTGCGAGCACGCCGCCGTCGGCGTAGCCCGGGGACGACGTGCTCGAGACGAGGACGTCGTGCACGAGCGATGCGAGGGTGATCTGCGCGGCTCCCTGCACGGCCGGGCTCGCCACCGGCTCGCGGGCCTGGCCCGTGGACACGGACAGCCGGGCCGGGCCGGAAGTGCCCGCAGAAGCCCCTGACCCCCAGCCCACCACGCCCTGCACGCTCGTGAGCGCCGGGAGCGAGCCGCCGTGGACCTGGAAGTCCGTCCCGGTCACGACGGTGACGTCGGCGCCGTCGAGGGTCTTGCCGACCCCGAGGGCGACGGCTCCCGACAGCGACGCGAGCACCCGCTGGCCCTCGGCGAGATGGCCACGCGAGTAGATGACGCTCGTCTCCGAGATCGTCCCGACCGGGGTCTGCTCGCCCTCGCCGACGACGTGGTAGCCGAGCTTGGCGAGCTGCGCAGCGGTGTGGGCCGTCGCGGTCGGCGACCCGATCCCTCCGAGGACCGAGACCGACACCGCCGCCGGGTGCAGGCCGACGCCGGGGATCGGCCCCATGAAGGCCTGGATCGCCTCCTGGTCCTGCGGGGCGCTCGGGAAGACGAGGTCGCCGTAGTTGTAGCCCTGGTAGATGTAGGGCTGGGTGTCCTCGATCACCGGGAGGGTCGTCTCCGGCGAGGTCCCGACGTCGACGCCGTGGAAGGCGCGCACGAGGTGGAGCATCTCGCTTGTGCCGAAGGTCTGGTCGACCTCCAGCTGCGGTGCGACGGCACTGAGCAGCTTGAGGTCCGTCACCGGGTTGCCGAGCCCTCGGTGCGCCACCTCGCTCGCGAGGATCTTCAAGAAGATGTGGTCCCGCTCGATCCGGCCGATGTCGCCGGAGCCGTCGTACTCGCCGCCCGAGGCGCCGTAGTTGCCGGCCTTGATCGCCGCGACGTCCATCGTCTGGCCCTTCGTCCAGTAGTACATGTGGCGGGCGCGCACGAGGGCGAGCGCCTGGAAGCCGTTCAGGTGCAGGCAGCCCGTCTTGGTGATGTCGAGCTGGGAGTAGTTGTCGTAGAGGCGGTCCGGGAAGTAGACGTTGACGCCGCCGAGCGCGTCGACGACGGCCGCGAAGGTGTCGAAGTTGAGCACGACGTAGTGGTTGATCGGGACGCCGAAGTCCTCCTCGATCGCGGACACGAGCTGGCCGGGCCCGTAGGCGAGCGCCGAGTCGATCCGGTTGTACTGCCCCGGACGCGCGTTCGGGATGAAGGTGTCGCGGGGGAAGGAGAGCAGCGTCACCTTGTGCGTCGCGCCGTTCAGCCGGAGCACCATCACGACGTCGCTGTTGACCCCGTTGACGCCGTTCTGGCAGAGGCCGAAGGCGGGGTTCTGGACCTTCAGCGCGCACCGGGACGTCGACCCGACGAGCAGGATGTCCTCGATCCCCTTGAAGTGCCCGGCGGACGCCACGCGCACGAGGCCCGGTACGTGGATGTGCTTGATCTCGCGCAGGCGGTAGACCGCGTAGCCGATCCCGCCACCGAGGACGATGACGACGAGCAGGACGATCGCGATCCCTGTCCGAGTGAGGCGGCGCCGCAGCGCGCTGCGCGCGGACTTCTTCTCTCGCCGGCGGGTGCGCCAGGCACGCAGCCGGCCCGATGTGTCAGGCATGGCCCGTCAGGGTACCGGCACGGACGGTCCTGCGTGCGGCACCCCGGAGCTCAGCTGGGAGCGGGGACCGCACACTCCACGAGCAGGAGCCGCACGAGGTCGGGACGTGCGAGCGCGAGATCCGACGAGCGCGATCGCGCCGACCGTCGACCAGCCGTGCAGGACGACGTCCGAGCGCCGACTCCGGGTCGCCGATGTCGACGTGGTCGAGCGCGATCGTCCCGTCGCCGACGCAGAGCAGGCGATGGGGATACCGCGGCTTGCGCCGCACCTCGACGACCTGGCGCGCGACGACCGAGACGGCGGCGGCGAGGGCAGCAGAGGCAGAGGCAGCGCATCTGAGCAGCTGGCGGGGACGTGGCACACGCCGGCGGTGGCCCGCGCGGCGTCGCCTAGCCTCCCTGACGATGGACGAGACCATTCCCGGCGACGAGGAGTTCGCGGAGCTCCTCGAGCTCCGGACGGAGCTGCGGCGCTTCCTGCACTGGGGGGAGACACGTGCCCGGGCCGCCGGAGTGACCCCCGCGCAGCACCAGCTGCTGATCGTCGTCCGGGGCTACGGCGATCCCGCCGGCCCGACGGTAGGCGACGTCGCCGAGCGCCTTCTCCTCAGGCACCACAGTGCCGTCGAGCTCGTCCAGCGCGCCGAGGTCGCCGGCCTCGTCGCACGCGCGGCCGACCCCGACGACCACCGTGTGGTGCGGGTGACCCTCAGCACCGCGGGCCACGAGGTGCTCGGTCGCCTCGCACCTCTCCACCTCGAGGAGCTCCGGAGGTTGCGCGCCGACCGGCGTGGTCTCGGAACCGACCTCGCCTGCGCCGGCGCGACCGACGGCCACGGCGACGCCCGGAGCGGCTTCGTCCCCGAGGAGCCGTCCCCCTCTGGAGAGTCGGTCGTCCGGCTGGCCCGCGTCGAGGACGCACCTCGGCCGGGATCGGGCTGGCGCGTCCTCGTGGACCGGCGATGGCCGCCGGGACTGCGGGCGGAGGACGCGCCGTTCGACGAGTGGCTCGCGAGCCTCGCGCCGGCCGGGGCTCTCGCACGCCGCACAGACGGGCTCTCCAGCGAGGAGGCAGATGCCTACTCGACGACGCTCAGGGACGAGCACGCAGCGGAGCTCGAGCGGCTCGCGACTCTTGCCCGCAGCGGTGCTCTAGTCCTCGTGACCTCGGCACTCGACCCGGCACGCTCGCACGCGGCGCTGATCGCCCGGGAGCTGCGATCGTGGCGCGCCGCGGAGCATGCACGGCACGCCTCGCCGGAGTAGCGTCGACCGCCAGCGAGATCGACTGGAGCACGCGGGAGCTCGGCGCCACCGGGCTGAGAGGGCACCACAGCGGGTGCCGACCGCACGACCTGATCCGGGTAATGCCGGCGGAGGCAGTGTCATGGGGCAGGACCGCGGTTATGCGTCGTTCTCCGTGGAGCGACGCGGGATCGACTACGTCCCGCGGAGCGAGCGCCCGCTCACGGTCCGAGGGCTCGCTGGGCTGTGGGCAGGGGCGAGCTTCAACCTCGAGTACGTCGTCTACGGCGCCCTCGTCACGAGCCTCGGGCTGGACCTGGCGCAGGCGCTCGCTGTCATCGTCGTCGGCAACCTCGCATGGGTGGTGACAGGGCTCGCGAGCCTGCAGGGGCCGGCAGCGGGGACGACGGCGTTCGGCGTCGGGCGGGCGGTGTTCGGTCCGCGACCAAACCGCGCTCTCGCTGCTCTCAACTGGCTGACCCAGGTCGGCTTCGAGACGCTCGGGCTAGCGCTCGTCGTGCTCGCCGGCCTAGCGCTCGCTCGCGAAGCGGGAGCCGATCCGGGCATCCCTGCCAAGTGCGCCCTCGTCGCCGTCGCTGCCGGGGCACAGCTGTGCCTGCCGTGGTTCGGTCACGCGACGCTGACGGCGGTGCTCAAGGTGCTCGGCTGGCTCTTCGCGGGGAGCTTCGTCTGCCTCGCCGTTCTCGCTGCCCCGAGGGTGCACCTCGCCTCCGCCGTGCACGGAGCGAGCTGGCAGGCCCTCACGATCGCCGCGGTCGTCGTGCTCTCGGGAGGTGCAATGAGCTGGACGGAGAACGCCAACGACTACTCGCGCTACCTTCCGGCCGGGGTGCGCGGGAAGTCTGTCGTCGGTGCCGTGGTGCTCGGGGGCGGCGTGCCGGTGCTCCTCGCCGAGGTGCTCGGCGCCGTCGTCGCCTCCGGGCTCCACGACCCGTCGTCGGTCTCGGTCGTGACCGGCCTGCCCGGCGCGTTCCCGCCGTGGTTCACCGTCCCCTATCTCGCCGTCGCGATCTGCCAGCTCCTCGCGATCAACGCTCTCGACCTGTATTCGTCAGGGGTCTCGCTCCAGGCTGCCGGCGCTCCGTTGCGCAGGTCGCAGTGCGTCCTCGTCGATACGCTCGCCTGCGCCGCATTGACCGCGTGGGCGATCCTCTCGAGCTCGTTCACCACGGTGCTGGGCGACTTCGTCCAGCTCATCATGGTGTGGCTGGCACCGTGGGCCGGCGTCTACCTCGTCGACGCCGCCCTGCGCCGCGGCCACTACGACCTCGGCTCGCTCTTCTCGGCGTCTGCGGGCATCTACCGGCGGCGGAACGGGTGGAGCCCAGCTGCGGTCTGGGCCCAGCTTCTCGGCATGGGCGCCGCTCTCGCGTCCACCGACTCCGGTCCGTTCGTCGGCCCGCTCTCGCGTCTGAGCGGGGGGGCAGACCTCTCGATCTACCTGGGCTTCGGTGTGGCTGCAGGCATCTACTTCTTGCTCGGCCGCTCGACGGTGCACGACGAGGTCGCGAAGAGCGACCCGGGTGAGCCGCCACCCACTGTCCCGGGCTCGGGCTCCGTCGCTAAGCTCCCGACGACGTAGGGCGCTCGCCAGCGCACACGGGAGAGATGCGCACAGAATGGTCCGTCGTCTCACGAGCGCGCTGCAGCGACGGGCCGGCCCCGCGCTCGGCGACAGCCCGGCGACGAGCGACCGCCTCCAGGTCCTGGCACAGGTCTTCGCCACGTCGAGCGCGACCTTGCTCGAGACGCTTCCTGTCGGCCACCCGACGGTCGTGCTCGACCTCGGCTGTGGACCAGGCCACTCGACGCGGCTCCTCCGCGAGCGCTTCAAGAGCGCCGACGTCACCGGCGCCGACATCTCCGCCGCGCACCTCGCGGAGGCGGCCACGCTCGTTCCGGGCGCTCGCTTCGTGCGCCACGACGTCACGACGATGCCGTTGCCACGCGCTCCGGTAGAGCTCGCGTACGGACGCCTGCTCCTCGCGCACGTCCGCCACCCGGCACGCCTCGTCGCGTCCTGGACGGGCCAGCTCGTCGCTCGAGGTTGGCTCGTCCTCGAAGACGTCGAGTGGATACGAACGGACGACACGGTCTTCCTTGCCTACCTCGAGCTCGCGAGCGCCCTGCTCCGTTCGCAGGACACCGAGCTCTACGCGGGCCAGCTGCTCGCGGCGATGCCATCGCCACGGGGCACCGCCGTCGTGCACACAGGGGTGGCCACCGTCGAGCCCACGGTGGCCCAGGCTGCCGCGATGTTCGTGCTCGATCTCACGGCACTGCGCGGCGAGGCACTCGCGCGCATGGGCGTCGACGACCGGACGGTGGACGAGCTCGACGAGGCACTCACGAGCCGCCTCCAGGACGGACGACGTGACGTCATAACCTGGGGCATGCGCCAGGTGGCCCTGCGACGCTGGGGCGGGCGCTGACCGGGCACGTGCCCGTCGGTGACCGCCCACGACTCCCGGCGACCGGGTCCCGATGTCGAGCGCTGCGCTTGCTCGCGCCGGCTCAGATCAGGCGGCCTCGTCAGGTCCCGAGCTTCTCGAACGTCGGGAAAAGGTAGCCGAAGCCCGCCGTCGCGGCACCGAGCAGCATGAGGGCCATGCCGGCCAGACGCGCGGGGTGCGACACCGTGAGCAGGCCGCCGGTAGCGGCGACGAGGACACCGACTGCACCAGTCCACCCGCTCAGTCGGGAGATCCGCGTCGCGCCCCGCACGCGGGCGAGGAGCAGCACGGCACCGACCGCGAGCGGTAGGCCGACGAGACCATGCAGCAGATAGAGGGCCACCCATCTCGACGGGACCCAGCCGCTCGGGCGCTCGGGGGACACGACGACAAGGGTGGCCATCCCGAGGACGAGGTCGATGCCGACCAGCACGGCGAGAGCCGTCGCCAGCCGCGCGGTCGTCCCGTCGACCGTCACCGTCGGCCGAGGAGCGGTGCCGACGCCCGTCAGGGGCGAGGTGGGCAGCGCCCGGCGGGGCGCCCCCGCACCGACGCCGCCTCCGTCGCCGACGGGCTCCCGGAGGCCGGAGCCCAGTCGGACGGGCATCGCCGGGACGCGCGCGCTGGGCCCGTCTGCGCCGTCGGGCTCCGACTCGGTCACCGAGGACCCCGCCTTGCGTGCGCGGTACGCACCGGGATCCTCGTGGAGCAGGTGCCACCACCCGGCGATGGCGAGAAGCGCGAACACGGGCCACTCGACCGAATAGACCCAGCTCAGCCCGTTGCCTGCTAGGGCTCGCGTCGCCTGCCACCAACCCGCGCCCACGCACGCCGGGGCGACCAGGACGACCTCGAGGTGGAGCAGCAGTGCGCGTGGGGAGAGCCATCGCGACCTCGTCCGTGCGCCGCGGGAAGTCGGATGCACGCCGGGCCCGTCCTCGCGAGCGCGAGCGGCCGCCGCGTCGAGCGACGCGACTGCACGCGTCACCCCGCGACCCACGCCGGCCTCACGCCGGCCTCACGCCGAGCATCGCGTGACTGCCATCGTTCGCGCCTCCTCGACGGGGAAGAGCTGCCCGAGCCGGCCGACAGACCACCCCGAGCCTCGAGGCCACCACGAGGGCATCGGTCCGCGCGCCTCGCCTTCCGATCCTACGCCCTCCGGCTCACCTGCCGAGAATGCAACTGTCATGCACGACGATCTCCGCGACGCGGGTTCGCGCCCCTTGCTCGAGAGCGCGCTCGCACCAGGACACGACCTGGCCGCCAGGCAGGCAGGCAGGCAGGCAGGCAGGCAGGCAGGCAGGCAGGCAGGCAGGCAGGCAGGCAGGCAGGCAGGCAGGCAGGCAGGCGAAGCGTCGTC
>JAJZCK010000104.1 GCA_021846125.1 Actinomycetes bacterium
GCTGCGGCCCACTTGCCGCCGACTCTCGTCACCCAGAGAGTCGAGAGGCGGCCCCAGTTGATCGCCGCAGCACGGGTGTCGGCGTCGGTCGCGATGCGGACGATGCCCCGGACGCGGGCTCGTCGTCCTCCCCATGCCCGGCGCACGAAGTGGGCGATCTTGCGCTCCACCTTGGGCCGGGTGCCGGTGTAGGCCTCCTGCCATTCGGGGTCGCGCTGTGCGGCCTTGTGGGACTGGAGGATGTCCTCATGGGCGTGGACCGTGACGGTGCGCCCTGAGGTCGAGGTGGTGCACGACGCCCGCAGCGGGCAGCCGGTGCACTGCACGGCGAAGTCGGCGAGACCTGAGCCGTCCTTGGTGGTGCGGATGGCGGCAACTTTGCCGGCGGGACAGGTGACCTGGCCGGCCCCGAGGTCCACGGTGAAGTCGTCCTTGGCGAAGCGCCCCTCTCGCCCGGTTGCGGGGGCCACCTTCGCCTTCACGTCCTCGTAGCCGGCATCTTCGAGCCGGGAGAGGGTCTCGGCGGTCCCATAGGCGCAGTCGCCCATCACCGTCGGCTTCACCTCGTCGGTGGCGTGCTCCGCGAGCAGGTCCTCGACGGGGGTCGCATCGTGGGTGTTGGCCGGCGTGACGATCACCTCGTCGATCAGCTCGGCGTCGGGGTCGACCGACAGGTGCGCCTTGTAGCCGTCGAAGCGGCGGTTGTGGGACTTGTGCCCGTGGCGGGCCTCGACATCGACCGTCGAGATGATCCGGTCCTTCGCGACACGCCGGGCGATCCGGAAGATCCCGTCGTCACCTTGCTCGACGTCTTGGCCGGCCACGGTCGCCACGAGCTGCGCCGCGTCGGCGACGACGCCGTGGAGCTCCTCTTCGTCGAGGACACCGAGGGCTGCGAGGCAGTCCCGGACGAGGGCGTCGACGAGTGCCTCGCGGGCCGCGTCGTCGTCCCAGTCACAGCTCGGCTTGCCCGGACCTTTGTAGTCGTCGTCGCGGGTGAGCACCGAGCGCACCTTCTCCGCCAGGACCGAGTTGTCCCGGTCGAGCACCGACAGGAGCTTTCGGATCGCCGAGCGCAGCTGGGTGATCGTGTCCTGGGTCGCGACGGCGTCGTAGATCGGCGTCGAGTCGAGCACCCGCACCCGGTTGCCGAGCACACCCGCCTCGGCTGCTGCTTGCTTGGTGTCCTCGAACAGCCGGCGAGGCCGGCCCGAGCCCCGCAGGCGGTTGCGCAAGCCGACGAGGGTCGTCGGGTGGAACGACTGTGCACCCGCATCCACCCCGCAAGCTGCCTGCCAGGCAAGATCGCGCTCGAGGCGGTCGCAGGCCTCTTGGTCGGACAGGCCCTCGTGGGACTGGAGCAGCATCACCGTGGCGAGCACCCTGGCAGGGATCGTCGGGCGTCCGAGCCTCGAGGACTTGTAGAGATCGGCGAAGTAGTCATCGCCGAACATCGCCCCGCCGTGCTCGGCCAACAGCAGGTAGATCCCCCGAAGCCGGTCACCGAGCAGGCTCCGGGGATCCCCGAAGCGGGGCTGGACATCCGACCGACCGAGCGCCATGACCAATTCTCGCCCACCCGCCCGAAGATCGCGAATCGAGCGGCGACTACTTCAGTGGCCTCCTAGAGCGACGAAGCGCTGCCGGAGGGTGGAGCTCGTGTTCCCAGCTGGCGGGGGAGGGCTCGAACCTCCAACCTCCTGATCCAAAGTCAGGCGTTCTGCCGGTTGAACTACCCGCCATCGCGGACCGGCGCGGATGACCCCGCGCCAGTGCGCCCACCCAGCCTGGCACACCGGCTCCCCGGAGGTTACAAGCGGCTCCCGGTCGCGCTGCACGACGAGCACGACGACCTCGGGTGAGCTCGGTTGCCGTGGGTCGGTGCCGTCACCTCCGGGACGATCCGGGCGCGCACGTGCGCACGTCGTGATCCTCGGTGCACATCTCACCGGCGCGCGAGCTGTCCACTTCGGTGCGCGGCCGGCCCCGGCGTTCACGGCCTGCCCGCAGGCCCGGATCGGCGGCGCCACCTCGCCAGCCGCTATGGGCTAGCCTCTCCGGCGCTATGGGATCCCTCATCAAGAAGCGCCGCAAGCGCATGCGCAAGAAGAAGCACAAGAAGATGCTGAAGCGCACGCGCTGGCAGCGACGCTCGAAGTAGCTCCAGAGGTTCGCTCAGCCGGCCGCCTCGGCGTCCGGCGGGGTGGTCGCAGGCCCGCCGTACGTTCCTAGAGCGCGAACGCGCCGACAGTTCGTCCGAGGGTCAGTGTCGCGCGGCCGTGCTCGGCGACGACAGCGGCAGCGAGCTCTGAGCGGAGCCGTGTGCCGTCGGCGGGGTCGCATGCTACGTACCATGTCGATCCGCTCCCCGCGAGCACGGGTCTCGCGCCCGTGACGCTCGCGACCAGATCTCGCACGACGGCAAGTCGTGGCTCGACGACGATGGCCGCACGCTCGAGGTCGTTGACCGCCTCCTCCTGGCCGCTCCCCGGACCTTCGGGGGGATCCAGCTCGTCGAAGGCACGGTAGACGAGCGCCGTGGGAACGCCGAACGACGGCGTGCAGCACAAGTACGTCACGTCGTCCGGCTCCAGGACCTCGATCTGCTCGCCGATCCCGGAGACGAGCGCGCGCCCGCCGGCCACGCAGAAGGGCACGTCCGCCCCCAGGCGGGCAGCGATTCCTGGGCTGGTCACCCCTGCCCAACGAAGCACGGCGGCAGCGTCTGCCGACCCTCCGCCGAGCCCGGCGCCCGGCGGTACCCGCTTCACGAGGCGCACGCGGGCACTCCGTCCCGCGAGCTCGAGAGCCCGCACGACGAGGTTGTCGGCCCCTGTCGGTACCGAGACCTGCGGACCCGTCGCAGGCGGCCCTGGCACGGCTGCCACGCCGGTCTCGCCCGAGACCGCCACGACGAAGCCGTCTCCCTCGCCGACCCACGCGACCTCGTCGACCACCTCGAGGGTCGTTCTTTCGCCGTAGCGCCGCCGGAGCCCGGCGCGCGAGGGAGCGGAATCTCGTGCAGCTGCGCTCGGCGACGTCGCCCACCTGGTGTCGAGCGGCTCGATCTCGAGCTCGTCACCGAAGTCGAGCGTCACCATCTCCGACTCGATCAGGTGGTAACCGTCAGGGCGTCGACCTGTGAGACGGAGGGAGCGGGTCAGCTTGACGAGCGCGCGCTCGCGATGGATCGCTGGCATGCGGCCAGCTTGCCCCACGCGGCGACGTCGAGCTCCTCGGCGCGGGCACTTCCCGGGATATCCGCACACGCGAAGGCCTCGTCGGCGACAAGTCCGGCGAGCGAGCGCCGCAGCATCTTGCGCCGCCCGGCGAACCCGGCGCGCACGAGCACGCAGATCTCGTTGTAGCTCGCTACGTCCTGCGCGACCGCGGGGACCGGCCGGCGGACGATCTCGACGAGCGCGGACTCGACGTTCGGGCGCGGGTAGAAGACCTCGGGCGACACCTGGCCGACGACGCGCGAGGTCGCAAAATACGCGATCCGCACGCTCACCGCTCCGTACGCCTTGGTCCGCGGGAGCGCAGCGAAGCGCTCCGCCGCCTCGCGTTGGACCATGACGAGGAGCCGCGCAACGAGCGGCACGGACTCGAGCATCTCGACGACGAGCGTCGTCGCGACGTTGTACGGCAGATTGGCGACGAGCGCCCAGGGTCCGCTCGCTCCGAGCACCTCGCGCCAGTCGACCTGGCGGGCATCCGCCTCGACGACACGGACGCTCGCAGGCACCACGGTGCGGAGCACCGCGGCGAGACGCCCGTCGACCTCCACAGCGACGACCTGCGCGCCGGTCGAGGCGAGCGCAAGCGTGAGCGAGCCGAGCCCGGGTCCGATCTCGACCACCTTGTCACCAGGCCCCACGCCGGCGAGGCGGGCGATCCTCTCGACAGTGTTGGGGTCGACGACGAAATGCTGGCCGAGAGCTTTGACCGGCGCGAGGCCGCTCTCGTCGAGGAGCCGGCGCACCTCGCCTCGTCCGAGGCGCCGCGGCTCGCTCACACCGGGTCGGACGTGACCGTGCCGGACGGGGCCAACGCGAACACCTCGGCCGCGCTCGCCGCCGTCGCCTCGGCTACGAGCTCGACCGGAAGCTGCTTCACCTGGGCGATCACTGCACCGACGACCGACACGTACGCAGGCTCGTTCGGTCTGCCCCTGAATGGCACGGGCGCAAGGTAGGGAGCATCGGTCTCGACGAGCGTCCGGTCGAGAGGGCAGAGCGCGGCCGCCTCGCGCACCTCCGGCGCACCCTTGAACGTGACGATCCCGCTGAAGGAGAGGTACGCACCGGCATCGAGGCAGCGACGGGCCTCGTCCGGGCCCCCCGTGAAGCAGTGGATGATCAAGCGCTCCGGCATCCCTTCCGACGCGAGCACTTCGAAAGTGTCGTCCCACGCGCCTCGTGTATGGACCACGAGCGCGAGGTCGTGCCGACGTGCGAGGGCCACCTGGGCGGCGAACACGTCACGCTGGGCGTCACGCGGCGAGTAGTCGTAGTGGTAGTCGAGACCGCACTCCCCCACGCCGACCACCGCGCCAGGCACTCCTCGTGCCTCGCCAGCCGGAGCGACGACCTCCGCGAGCAGCGCCGCCACCTCCGTCATCCCCGACGACGCGTCGTGCGGGTGGAGCCCGACCGTCGCGTACAACAGCGGCGTGGCGACAGTGGTGGATGCCGGTCCGACAGTTGCCCGGTCGCCGACGTCGCCACCGCCGGCGCGCGCCAGCGCCAAGGCTCGTCGCGAGCTGTCGAGCCCCGTGCCGACGCACACGACCCGGCCGACGCCTTCCTCGGCCGCCCGCTCGAGCGCGAGCAACGGCTCCTTCAGATCCTGCAGGTGACAGTGGCTGTCGGTCCAGGACGAGCCGCTCATCGGGACCGCCGGGCCGGGCTCGCCTCGCTCGGCACGCGCCGCGGGAATATCGGCTCGCCCTTCGTCACCTCGAGCCCTCCGGGATAGCCCCCCCAGCCGAGGTCGCCGCCGTCCTCCGCCCCGCGACCGGGATCGTCCGGCGCCCCGGCAAGACCGAGGCGCCGCCATATCTCGGCCGCCGCTGCCGGCACCGCCGGTGCGGCGAGGATCGTGACGATCCGCAACGCCTCGAGCGCGTCGCCAAGGACCGCGTCGACCTCCGGTCCAGGTGCCATCTTCCAGGGTTCGGTCGCCTCCAGCTCGGCGTTCGTCTCGTGCACGAGCCGCCACGACGTCGCCAGGGCCTCGTGTGGAGCGAAGCGGCTCCACGCTGCCCGGGCTCCGGCGACGACCTCGGCCGCGACGTCGGCGATCCTGCCGCCTTGCCCGGCGGGCCGGGGTGCGGGCCCGACCCCGCCGCACTTCGACCCGACGACGGTCGCGACCCGCTGCACGAGGTTGCCGAGATTGTTCGCGAGGTCCGCGTTGTAGCGGCCCACGAGCGCCTCGTAGGAGAACTCGCCGTCCGAACCGAGGGCTACCTCGCGCAGCAGGTGGTAGCGGAGCGCATCCACGCCGACGTCCGCGGCGAGGGCTACGGGATCGATCTGGTTGAGCCGCGACTTCGACATCTTCTCGCCACCGACGAGAAGGAAGCCGTGGACGACGAGCTGGTGGGGCGGTGGGATTCCTGCGGCCATGCACATGGCGGGCCACCAGACCCCGTGGAAGCGGAGGATGTCCTTGCCGACGAGATGGTGCACCGACGGCCACCATCTCGCGAACTTCTCCTCGTCGACGCCGTAGCCGGCCGCAGTGACGTAGTTGACGAGGGCGTCGTACCAGACGTACACGACATGCCCCGGGTCCCACGGCACGGGCACGCCCCAGTCGATGGACGTACGGGTGATCGAGATGTCGTCGAGACCCTGGCGTATGAACGAGACGGCCTCGTTGCGCTTCGCGTCGGGTACGACCACACCAGGATGCTCGGTGTACCACTCGAGGAGCCGGTCCGCGAAGGCAGAGAGCCGGAAGAAGTAGTTCTCCTCGACGAGCCACTCGACCGGAGTCTTGTGGACCGGGCACGCCGTGCCGTCCTCGAGCTCGGCCGCGCCGTAGTACGCCTCGCATGCGACGCAGTACCACCCGGCGTACTCGCCCTTGTAGATGTGGCCGTTGTCGTAGATGGCCTGGGTGAACCTCTGGACTGCCCGGACGTGGCGGGTCTCCGTGGTGCGGATGAAGTCGTCGTTGGTGACGGCGAGAGAGCTCCAGGCCTCTTGGAACCACCCTGCCGTCTCGTCGGTCCACTCCTGAGGGGTCATCTGCTGTTCCTCGGCACGCCGCGCGATCTTCAGACCGTGCTCGTCGACGCCGGTCAGGAACATGACGTCGTCGCCGCAGAGACGGTGCCAGCGCGCGAGCGCGTCCGCTGTCACGGTCGCATAGGCCGTGCCGAGGTGCGGTCGGTCGTTGGGGTAGTAGATGGGTGTCGTGACGTAGAACCGTGCGGGCACGCCCGGTAGCGTACCGGCAGGGCAGCGACGACTTTCCCGGGCCTACCCGGCCCGGCGTGGCACGTCTTGGTCAGTCGCGCGAGACGCGAAGTGACGCCTCGTACGCGTCGTGGCGGGACGCCCCGAGCAGCGTCACGACCGCGGTCACTGCGTCGCGACGGCCAACTCCGGCGTCGAGCAGGCGTCGGAGCGGCTCGTCGAGCGATGCCGAGGCTGGCACTTGCCGAGCCGGCGCCCCGTCGACGACGAGGACGTGCTCGCCGCGGAGATCGCCGCACGCCTCGACGCCCCGCACCGCCTCGGCTAGAGATAGGCGCTGGACCTGCTCGTAGAGCTTGGTGAGCTCCCGGGCGAGGACCACCCTCCGGTCGCTTCCGCACGCCTCGGCGAGGTCCGCGAGCGTCGCGGCGACGCGGTGCGGCGACTCGTAGCAAACGCTCGGATGCTGCGCTGCGGCGATGGCGGCGAGCCGTTCACGTCGCGCGGGTCCCTTGCGTGGCAGGAACCCTTCGAAGCACCACCGCTCGGTGGCGAGGCCACTGACGACGAGCGCTGCGAGCAGGGCCGACGCCCCTGGCACGGCGACGACGGGTAGACCGGCGTCCGCGGCGAGCGCGACGAGACGCTCGCCGGGATCGGACACGAGCGGAGTGCCCGCGTCCGACACGAGCGCGACGGTCGCGCCATCGCGTAGTCGCTCGACGACGCTCGCAGCGAGCTCGCCCTCGTTGTGCGCGTGAAGGGCGAGCAGTCGCGGCGCTTCGACGCCCACGAGCTCGAGCAGACGGCCCGTCCGCCGGGTGTCCTCGCACGCGAGCAGGTCCACGTGCGACAGCACGTCGCGCGCGCGAACCGTCAGGTCTCCGAGGTTGCCGATGGGAGTGGAGACGACGTACAGCGTGCCCGGCACAAGCGCGGACGAACCCGTCACTCCTTCAGCTCCAGCTCGTCGCCCGGCCGAAGCGACCACCGCTCGAAGGAACCGGACCCTGCCCGCAGCACGAGCCGAGCGGAGAGAGCAGGAGCCCCGACACGGCGCCGGGCGAGGTGGCGCGTCGACAGCACGACGAGGTCGTCGCTCAGGTACGCGACGTCGAGCGCACCGCGAGCTCCGAAGGTATGGACGACATGTGACCTCGTCACCGACACGCCGTCGACGCCGCGCGCCCGCTGCGATCGTCCCGAGACGTCGACGCTCGCAAGAACCTCACCGCGACGCAACAGCCACGCCATCTCCACCTCCGGGCGCACGGCGATCGACCGCGCCCCTACGGTAGCGCCGAGATGCACGTCGCGGACCTGCGAGAGTTGGCACTACACTCTCTCCCTCGTGTCCAAGCGAACGACGAAGCGGAAGCTGTCAGCGAAGAAGAAGGCGAATCACGGCAAGAAGCCCAACTGCGGTCGCGGCTGAGCGCGATCGGTCGTCAAACCGGGCTGCGCCCATGCCGGGACGTAGGTCCACGCCGACCTGAGCGCAGTCCGATGAGCGAGCGCGTCGGGATCGCACGCCTCGACGAGCCGCCAGAAGCGTGACGAGTGGCTCATCTCCAGCCTGTGGCAGAGCTCGTGGACGAACACGTGCTCGACGAGCTCGCCCGGTAGGAACAGCAGGTTGCGGTTGACGCTGATCCTGCCGGCCGACGAGCAGCTCGCCCACCGGCTGCGCTGTGCCCGGATGCTCACGCCCGAGACCGAGATGCCGTGCCCGAGAGCCACCCGACCGAGCAGTGGCACGAGATCCGAGCGTGCGCGCCCGGCGAGCCAACGCCCGAGCAGGCCCCTCGTGGCCTCGACCCGGTCCTCGGGCGAGCCGTGGCCGAGCAGCACCTCGAGCGTCTTGTCCGCTACGACACGCGTGCGGGCGGGCCCGGATGCGCCCACCCGGTAGACGAGGCTCCAGGTCTCCCCCACTGCCCTCAGCGCGACGGCCTCCGGCACGGTGCCTGGTGCGTCAGGCACTCCTGGCACCGCCGCCAGTTCACGCGCGAACCGCTGCTCGGCCCGCAAGATCCACGCGCGACGGCTGTCGACGAGAGCCGCGACCGCCCGGAGGTCGGCCCGAGGCGGCACGACGACGACGACGCCGTCTCGCGGCGAGACCGTAAGGCGGGCACGCTTGGCACGCGAGCTCGTGCGCACCGAGTAGCGGATCGGATCGGCACCTGACGTCATGTCCATGGTCCGATACTGGCAGGCAGCTGTCGCATTGGCCGGTCCACCTCGGCTTATGGGCTGCGTCGTCGCCACGGCGCGCTCAGACGTTGAAGCGGAACTCGACGACGTCACCGTCGCGCATGGCATAGTCCTTGCCTTCGATCCGGGCCTTGCCAGCGGCACGCGCCGCGGGCACCGATCCCAGTCCGACGAGGTCCTCGTAGCTGACGATCTCGGCCTTGACGAAGCCTCTCTGGAAGTCCGAGTGGATCGCTCCGGCAGCCTGGGGGGCGGTGTCCCCCGCGCGGATGGTCCAGGCTCGCGCCTCCTTCGGTCCAGCGGTCAGGAAGGTCTGGAGGCCGAGGGTCCGGAAGCCGACGTGGACGAGCTGGACGAGACCGGACTCCTCCTGGCCGTAGCCTGCGAGCAGCTCGGCTGCGTCGACAGGGTCGAGGTCGGCGAGCTCCGCCTCGATCTGCGCGCAGACCACGACCGACTCGGAGGGAGCGACGAGCGCGGCGAGCTCCGCACGCCTCCGCTCGTCCCCGAGCTCTGCCTCGTCGACGTTGAACACGTAGACGAACGGCTTTGCACTGAGCAGGTGCAGGTCCTCGAGCTGTCCGGCGTCGACCACGCCGCGAGCGGCCGCCGCCGAGATCGTCGTACCCGAGTCGAGCACCTCGCGTGCCGCGCTCACCGCTTCGAGCGCGGGCACGAGCTCCGGGCGCGTCCTGGCCTCCTTCGCAAGCCTCCCCAGCCTGTGGTCGACCGTCTCGAGGTCCGCGAGGATGAGCTCGGTATTGATCGTCGCGATGTCGTCGGCAGGGTGGACACGGCCGTCCACGTGGATGACGTCGGGGTCGGAGAACGCCCGTACCACCTGGCATATCGCATCGCACTCGCGGATCGCTGCGAGGAACTTGTTGCCGAGACCCTCGCCCTTCGACGCCCCGCGGACGATCCCGGCGATGTCGACGAAGGTCACGAGCGCCGGCACGACACGCTCGCTCCCGTAAAGTGCGGCGAGGCGGTCGAGGCGCGGATCGGGCACCGCGACT
>JAJZCK010000105.1 GCA_021846125.1 Actinomycetes bacterium
GGCGCGGATCCCGCCGACAGGTCCGCGGAGGAGCGGCGCGCAGGAGGTGACCTCGGTGGCGTGGCCGAAGGGACCGCGTGATCGACACCTCCGGCTATCGCCTCGCCGCCCTTCCGACCTCCACCGTTCCAGCCTCCGACTTGGCCGGGTCTGGCCGGCGGCTGCTGGGCATCTGCGTGGCGGCGAGCAACGTGATCGGATCGTCTACGCACTTCGGCTGGTAGGTCGGGCGCAGCAGCGCCAGGCGGAGGACCGACCTGTTCGCGCGCGACCTCGGCTGACGCCGTCGCCCACGAGAATGCCGTATTCGGGCTCGAGCATGGCGCGGGCGCCGTCGAGGGCGGTGGCGGCCAAGTCGCTGTCGAGACGGTCGAGCTGGTCCGTGGCAGCGCCCAGTCTCACGTGGGGAAACTCGTCGCCGGTCGGAGTCTCGCCACGCCCGAGAGCAACGGCTCGATGCCCGGCCCCGACCAGGTGGTCGACGAGGGCGGCCACGTCGTATTCGGGGCAGGCGGTCGGGCGCCCGAGCTGGCCCGGTCCTACGCCGGCCACGATGTCGGCGGCGAGCTCATAGGCCCGGGCGCGGTCGCCTCCTCTCGTTCTTCTTCGGGTATGCCCGCCGCGGTGCGCGCCGACCAGTTGGTGGCCGTCGTGCAGACGCTCCAGGTCCGTGGGCGGCTCGCCGCCGCGGAGCCCGCTGCCCGGCCGTCATCCCGAAGGCACGACTGCCCCGCCTCGCGTCTCCTCGGATCTTGGCGGCCCTCGGCGATGCCTTCGACGGCGGACCGTCCGGCGCGAATCTCCGGCAGGTGGACGACGCTGCGGATAGCGTCGCGGGCGTGGCAGGTAGCTGACCTCTTTCTCCTCGTCTTCTCATCGTCCTTCTTCCGTCCGACGAACCCGGAGGTCTGCACATGTCTGTACGTCCACTCACGTCGCGCGTGGCGATCGTGACCGGGGCCAACCAGGGCATCGGGGCCGCGACCGCGGTCGCCCTCGCCGAGGCCGGCGCCGATGTGGGAATCTCGTTCCTGCGACTGCAGGTCCCCGACGACGACCCCGGGCGGCCGGCCGCCTACGCCGAGACCAGAGCCCGGGACGCGTCTGCCGTGGTCCGGGCGATCGAAGCCGTCGGTCGGCGTGCCGTGCCGGTGGAAGCGGACCTGTCCGATCCGAGCGCTGCACGACGCATCTTCGACCGGGTGGAGGCAGTGCTCGGCCCCGTCTCCATCCTTGTCAACAACGCGAGCGGCTGGCGTCAGGACACCTTCGGTGGCGAGCTCACCGACGGCCTCGGCCGGCCCAACCGCGCCGTCACCGCCGCCAGCATCGACGCCCAGCTCCTCGTCGACGCGCGCGGCGGCGCCCTCATGATCGCCGAGCTAGCGATCCGCGCCCAGCGGCGCAACGCCGACTGGGGCCGCATCGTCAGCCTGACGTCAGGCGGACCCGGCGGCTTTCCCGGCGAGGTCTCCTACGGAGCAGCGAAGGCCGCCCTCGAGAGCTTCACCATGTCGGCAGCCAGCGAGCTGGCCGCTTCCGGCGTCACCGCCAACGTCGTCTACCCACCGGTCACCGACACGGGGTGGGTCAGCGACTCGGTCCGCCAAATGGTCGCCGAGAGCCACGATCTGCACCATATCGCCGAGCCCGGGGATGTCGCGGAGGTCGTCGTCTGGCTGTGCACCGACGCAGCCCGCCTCGTCTCCGGCTCCGTCATCCGCCTCCGCTAGCGGCCGCCCTCAGCCGCGGCGAGGGAGCCGACGCCCGGCTCAGGACGGCGTGCCGTGGCGACGCCGACCGCTCTCGCGAGGAGAGCGCATCTCGACATCACGTCTCGGGCGCGAGTTGCGTGTCGAGCTCCAGCCAGGTCGATCTCGTGTGCCCGGGTTCGACGGTGCGAGCGCTCCGCCGGGCAAGGTGGGCGGCCCGCGCGCGGTGACGTCCATGCTCGCGGTCACGCAGGCATCGCGCCCGACTCTCGATGCCGACGAGGAGGAGCAAGCCGCGCACGGTCTTCGTCAGCGGCCTCGCACCCGACCGGTTGCAGCGGTAGCTCGAGGACGTCGCAGCGTCACGGCACCACCGCCGGCACCCCGAGGACGCCGAGCGCTGCGATGCGATGGTCCTGTACCGCCACGCGCTCGCCGAGACCGAGAAGAACGTGCAGTCCGTGCCGCCGCACCGGACACCGCTCGAGGCCATTGGCATGGCGGCGCGCTTCGCTGGGCTCCACGACAACGCCAAGCGCCTGGCACCCCCGGAGCACCTGTCGCTCTACGCGAACCAGGTCATCTTCACGGGCAGGCGCCAACGGCAGGACGTCGTCTTGCACATCTGGCGGCCGGACCTCGTCGCCTAGCTGGGTCGAGATCGTCCGCGCGAAGCCGAACGAGCAGACCTGTTTCCATATTCGGAGCGTAAGCAGCTATGCGTCCTGATAGAGAAGCACTCGGCTCCCTCGTGCGCACATGGTTGGGCGCCGCCGACCTCAACGCGGCTTCGGCGGCGCGGCGAGCCGCCGTGTCGGCATCGACGCTGCACCGGGTACGTCACGAACAGGTCGACCCCTCTGTCGGGACGCTCTCCGAGATGGCTCTGGCCTGCAGTTTCTCACTCGGGCTCGCTAGACCTACCTGGGATGCTTGGAGACCGAGGACGACCCTCGCCGGCGAGCGCTCGTCTACTTCGCGTCGGCAGTCTGGCGCCAGCTCTACTTCGACGGGAACAGGCGAACGGCCCGATTGATGACGACCGGCGAGTTGATGTCGTCGGGCTTCGACATCGTCAGCGTTCCCTGCAATCGACTGCTCGAGCACGACATCGCGCTCGACGCGCTCTTCGAGTCCGATGACGCCACGGACCTGCTCCGGTTCCTCGGGACGTGCACGCTTTGACCGCTAGGACCCCTCCCGGTATCTGGTGCGCACCGTGCGAGAGGACTCCCGCGACCGTCTGCTCGTCCTGTCGCGGCGCCACCTCGAAGCGATCCTCGACGAGTACGTCGGGCACTACGACCGGGCCCGACCTCACCGAAGTCTGCAACGCCGACGACCGGTCCCTCGCTCCACCACAATCGGCAGGAAGGCAAACCGCAGGGACATCCTCGGCGGGGTCGTCCACGAGCACGAGCTCGCCGCCTGGTCCACCACCTCCCCTACGGCCGACGACGGCGCATGTGCCCCGCATCCCGCGGCTGCCAGCACTGGCGCGGTCAGGTCCAGCCTTATCCTCCCCCGGAGCGGACCGCCATCCCGCTCTTCTCCCCGCCAGACCGCTGATCCCTGCCAACGCCACCAGATCAGATGCCAGCGACGTCGCGGTCACGATCGATAGGCCCTTCACGCATCTCGGGCCAGCTGAGGACGATCCAGGAGCATCTCGCCGATGCCGACGCGAGCTACGAGCAGGGCAGGTCCACGTCGGCCGACACGCTCGACCTCACCCACGACTGCCACGCTGCCTACCTCGACGCCGACGACAGTACCCGGAGGCACTCCTACAACGCCTACAGCAGCTCAAGTCGAGCCTCAAAGGGGTGCACTCGAGACAGGCCGAGTGTATCACATCGATGTACCAACGTGATACAATCGGTGCATGCGAAGCCTGAGACTTGATCCTGACCTCGATGAGAAGGTTCGTCGTGCAGCAGCGGCCAAAGGTGAATCCGTCTCAGAGTTCCTTCGTCGAGCGGCCGCTGAGCGAGCCGAGGAGACGTTGGCGGGACGTCCGAGCGAGCGGTTCATCGAGGTGGCGGGTGTGGTCCACGGCGGCGGCGGTCGGGCACGCCGGACCGGCGCCGCGTTCACGGAGTCGCTGGCGTCGGACCGCAACGGGCGGTGACGCTCACTGACGCCGGCCCGCTGATTGCGATCATCGACGCCGACGAAGCCGACCACGCTTCGTGCGTGGATGCCCTCGATCAACTGACGATCCCCCTCGTCACGACGTGGCCGGCGTTCACCGAAGCCATGTACCTGCTTGCTCGGGCTGGTGGAACTCGGGCCCAACAAGCGCTCTGGCGCCTGGTGCGGACCGACCTCCTCGTCGTTGCCGACCTCTCTCTGCCTGCGGTCGACCGAAGTGCTCGCTTGATGGACCAGTACGCGGATCGACCAATGGACCTCGCGGACGCCACCCTCGTCGCGCTGGCAGAAGAGCGGGGGGACCGGAGGATATTCACCCTCGACGCCGACTTTCAGATCTACCGTTTCCGAGGCCGGCAGCGGTTCGAAACGGTCCCGACGCCGTGACCATCGTGGGTGGGTTCGAATAGCAGCATACGGTCGCGCATTCCGTGGGCGGTAGGCGCCCGTATTCGAACTCGCCTGGCGTCCAGAGGCGAGTCCGGTCCTCCTACGCCGCGCCCCGACCCTCGACCCTCGACCCTCGACCCTCGACCCTCGACCCTCAGGAAGTGTGGATACGCACCCACCGGATACAGGACCCACTCGCGACCAGACCCAGCCCAACGAAGATCGCCTTCTCGTACCGCTGGAACGGCCGGTAGCGACTGGCCGGTCGGTACACAAGGGCTCCTCGCTAGATCGTGTGGATTTCGGGCTGCGGGAGCTTTCCGGCGATGAGGTGGATGATGGTGATCATCTTCTCCTTGTTGCGGTAGCCCCGGGCGCGACGCTTGGCGGCCTGGACGAGCGAGTTGGTGGCCCCCAAGAGCCCGTTCTCGAGCGGTTCTGCTGCCAGGCGATGATGCCGTTCCAGTGGGCCTCGACGGTCGCGACGAAGGCTTTGATCGGCTCGAGTCGTGATCGCTCGGCTCCGTAGCACCAGCGCTCCAGGTAGACCTCGGCTTGGTCGGGATCGGAGTGCTCGTAGAAGGCGTTGAAGTCATCGCGCCGCCGGGGGCTACGTCCGTCCGGCCGCCCTGCCCCGCAGCGTCGTCGACCCTCGCTCGTCCGCGGAGGACGGGTCGCGGGCGACACGGGGTCTCGGCTTTACGCCCGAGTCCTCCGCCTACGTGGCCGAGGCCGTCCAGTGCGTGCTCGAGGCACGCTGTTTGACCCGGGCGCCGCGCGAAACCGGCGACCTGCTCGCGCGCCGGCGACAGCGTGCCGCCCAGATCGGGGCCAAGGTCGAGCACGTCGGCTCCGCGTGGATCAAGTCTGCCGGCTACGACGAGGCGACCGGGACGATGGTCGTCACGACGGCGGCGCACGAGTACGGCCACCGGGTCCCGCCGGAGGTCTTCAGCGAGATGTCCCGCTCCCGCAAGCCCGGGCGGGTGTTCAACCAGGTCGTGCGGGGAGTCGCCGCACGCGTCGAGATCAGCCGGTGCGAGCGCTGCGAGCGCTACACCGCCGACCTGACCGCCCACCACTGCCCGCCGAAGGAGGCGCCGCGCCAGCACGCCACGCCCCTGCAGAACGAGCTCAGCCGCCGTCGATTCCTCGGAGATTCCTGACATGCCCCGGCCCCGCAAGCTCGCAGGCACGCCGATCGGCGGCCAGTTCGCCCAGACGAACAGGCCGAGCGCGACACTGGCCCTCGTCGACAACGACACCGACGAGAACGGCCCGAGCGGCGCCATCGTCGATGCCCTGCTGGAGCTCGAGCGTGACGGCGCACGCCAGGCCGACCGCTACAAGGCCGTCGGGCGCATCGTCACCTGCTTGACTGCTTCTGCACGCGACATGGTCGGCGACAAGGCACGTGCCGGTCCCGACTGGTCGTCGAGGAGCACACGTCTCGGCAGGCTCGAGGAGCTTGCCGACGCAGCCCTGCTCCGGGCCGCCGGCCAGAGCGGGCTCGACGACGAGGCCCACAGCCGGCTGATACGTGGCGTGTCCTCGCAGATGTCGACCGACCTCTGGCGAGCTGCGCTCCACCACGTGCGAGCCCGAGTCGCGACGGTCGCGACGGGGTCGGCGAGTCCATCGGACGACCAGGTCCGAGACGCACAGTCTGCCCCGGGGCCAGTGTCGGAACCTCAGGCTGCCCCCGGGGCAGGACAATCGAGCTGGGTCTGCCCTGCCGATGCCCCTCACGCAACGGTCGGGCGACGGTGCACGACCTGTGGCGTCACCGGGATCGCCAACGCCGGGCCGTCGGAGAGCGTCCCACCCTTCGACCCCCACGACGGCGAGACGGTCGTGGCGAGGCGTGTGACGTCCGAGCCGGGTAACCGGATCCGGCTCGACTCGATCGACCGGACCGTCTGCGGCGATCCCGACGAGGAGGGCGGCGAGCGGGCTCAGATGCTCGGCACGGTCGTCATCGGCTCGACGCCGCTGCACTGCCTCGCGCTCGAGGTGCGCGACGACGCCTCTGGCATCCAGCGCGCTCTCCAGCGCGGCGACGACCTCGGCGACGACCTCGGCGACGCAGCGCGTGCGCTCGGCGACGACGGCCCCTACGAGGCGGTCGAGATCGACGGTCGCTCGTACGCCCTGTTCCTCTCCCCCCACGCGAGGTGACCGTGACGCAGAACCGTGTTCGTCGAGGAGTGCCGACCGGTGGCCAGTTCGCGCCGATGGGGCGTCCGGCAGCGTCGGGGCTCGACCTGAGCGACGTGGCCGAGCCTGCGAGCGAGTGGGACCTGCCCTACCCGGTCGACAGCGCACTGTGCGCGACTTGCCACACCCTCGTCTGGTGCTACCCGTGGCACCCCGCAGAGGTCGGGAACGTCGAGCGCGAGCACTGGGGGCATGAGAGCGGTAACCGTGTCGTCTTCGCTTGCACCGACGGTGCCGAGCACACGCCGTCGCACGACGGCGACGACGACAGCGACGACGGGGAGGATGGGCGATGAGCCAGGCACGCAAGCCAGCGGGGACAACCGCCGGTGGCCAGTTCGCCCCGATGGGGCGTCCGGCGGCATCGGGGCTCGACCTGAGCGACGACGACCTGATCGAGGCCGCAGAGCCGACTGGGCAGAGTGCCGAGCCGACTGGGCAGAGTGCCGAGAAGCGCCTCGCGGCGCTGCGACCGCTGTGCCGCTACGGCTCCAACTACGACAGGGGCGTCGCCGAAGCGGTGAGCGACCACCTGCACTTCGCATCCTTCCACGAAGACGACGCCTCCGAGCACTACCTCCTCCTCGCCGAGCTGCGTGCTGGCTACATCGACTGGGAGGACTTCTACGAGAAGGACTCGCTCGAGCGGATCAACCACGAGCGCCAGCTGGCGGCGGCGACCAAGGCCGCCGGACCGCTCCACATCGACGAGCTCCCCGTCGACACCTTCGGGGAGGGCGACCTGATCTGGTACGACGAGAGCTTCTTCGAGGTGCTCGAGCCACCGGTCGATGCTTCCGCTGCCGGGCGCATGGTCAAGCGCTTCGTCGCCCAGCGCCAGGACAGCATGGGGACGGACAGGCGGTCCATCGACTTCGTCGCCGGGTCGACAGCCATCGGCTGGCAGCACCGGGGCGATTCTGGCGACGCCGCAAAAGACCAGGTGCCTGCCGCCGAGCCGGCTCCAGCTCCAGTTCCAGCCCCAGCCCCGAAGCTCTCGGGCGAGAACGCGATCGCACGGATCTTCCCCGACGGCGAGCCGAACCGCGGTGTCCGCCGGCACAAGCTGCTCACCGCAGAGCTCGTCGAGCAGATGCCCGGCCTCTACGAGTCCGAGGGCACTCCGGTCGCGGACAAGCTCATCTACGCCCACTACTTCACGGCCAGCGCTGACTGGCACATCGCAGAGCTCGACCGGGAGACCGGCGAGATGTTCGGACGCTGCGACCTCGGCATGGGCTTTCCCGAGTGGGGCTACGTCACCATCCACGAGCTCGCGCAGCTGAGGGCCCAGTTCGGCCTGCCGGTCGAGCGGGACCTCGACTTCACACCGAAGACAGCACGAGAGCTCGGCCTTGTCGAGGAGCGTCGGTGAACCCGTCCCGCAGGCCCGCCGGCACGCCCGGGGAAGGCCAGTTCGCCCCGACAAACCGGCCCAAGTCGAGCGGTGTCGAGCTCGTCGACGACAGCGACGAGCCGGACGGGACCGAGACCCCTGCGGCTCCGGTCGCTGCGGCTCCGGTGCACGGTCGGCCGCCGCTCACTGCCAACCCCGCCCTCGCACGCCTCGACGAGAAGGGTCGCCGGTTCGCGGAGAGCCTCGGCTATGCCTACGCGGCGATCGACGCGGTCGACGAGCACCACGGGTTGACGACGCCACCGAACACGCTCGGCTTCGTCACCTACGACGACGGCAAGAGCTTCATCATCGCCGGCACCCGCCCCGACGGCACGACCATCGCGCCCTTCGGGCTGGCCGTCTTCACCCCGTTCGAGCTCGATACTCGGATCGACGCGTCGATGGTGGTCGCCACGCACCTGTCGCCGAGCCCGGCCAGCGACGCGCGGCCGGCAGCCGAGCGCTTCAGCCAGGCGAACACCGTCCGCGTCGGCTTCCGTTCACCGTGGGGAACGATCGACGACGTGGTGCCCGTGGCGATCGGCATCGACCAGGTGGGCACGCCCGGTCACGGCGGCGTCAAGCTCTCGGCCGAGCGCAACCGTGCGGTGCACGAGGCCTGGCGCCGTCCTGGTGGCTGGTACGAAGAAGACTGCGAGTGGGCGATCGCCGTGTTGACGTTCCCCGACGCCTTTTCCGCGGAGTACCGACGAGACGCCGTCTCGACGGCACGCAACTACTTCCCCGACGAGTACGAGGCCGTCACCGGCGAGACGATCCGCCCCGGCGAGTCCTACGCCAGAGACGAGGCGACCTTCTTTGCCGAGCACGCGAACGACTGGGTGACGACCGCGGCGCTCGCGGCCCAACCCGGCAACGTCGAGCACATCATCGCTCCCGACGGTCTCTCCGGTGGCCTTCGGGTGATGACGGGCGAGCCGAAATTGGTCAAGGTCTGGGCCAAGGTCGGCGGCCGCAGGACGGCGACACGAGAGACCCGGGTCTTCCTCGTCCCTGCTGACGACTACGCCGGACGCGACAAGTTCGGCTTCGTCCTCGACCCAGACCGCTACGAGGAGGTCGCACCATGAACCAGGCCCGCAAGCCACGAGGTGTCCCGACCGGTGGGCAGTTCGCCCCGACGAACCGGCCGGGGCCGCGCAACCTCGACCTCGGCGACGACCACGACGCCGAGGTCGAGGACAACGGCGCTGGCACCGATGACCACCTCGTGAGTACCAGCGGCGCACACCTCTCCGAGCTCGGGCGCGACGAGCGCATCGCTGCGCTGCGCTGCGCTGCGCAACGAGATCGACCGTGCCATGCGGGACCTGTCGAACGCGAAGGGCTGGCAGGCCTTCCTCGAGTCCCGGTCGAGGTTCCACCGCTGCTCGCTGGGCAACGCCTTCTTGATCTGTCGCCAGAGTCCTGCTGCGACGCAGGTCGGCGGCTTCAACGACTGGAAGCACAAGCACGGGCGCTCCGTGAAGGGGGGCGAGCGGGCCATCTGGATCCTCGCCCCGATCACGCGCAAGGTCGAGGTCGTCGGCGACGACGGGGGCGACGAGCTCGGTGAGCCGCGCCGTCGGGTTCCGGGCGGTGCCGGTGTTCGACGTGAGCCAGACCGAGGGTCCGCCGCTGCCCGAGGCACGGTCATTTGCAAAGTCCTCGTGGGATCCCGAGTAGATCGAGCGTGATGTCGGGTTGACGAGCCAGCTGGCGGGTTGCAGCTGCAATGTTGACTGAGCGGCAGG
>JAJZCK010000106.1 GCA_021846125.1 Actinomycetes bacterium
ATGTGCTCACAGCAAGTCGAGGATCGCGTCGCCGATCCCGGGGTAGGCGGTGGCCCGCCGGAGCGGCCCGACCTCGACCCACGCGCGCTCGACCCGCCGGGCCGCCTCGGTCCGGGCCCGCGGGTCGGCAGCCGTCACGTCCGCTCCTCGCCGGCGCGACACGGCGCGCTCACCTGCGGCCTGCTCCGAGGCGCTTCTCTACGACGTCGTGCAGTCCGTCGCCGACGGCGTTGATGGCGACGACCGTCGCGACGATCGCGATGGCGGCGGGCCAGAGCTGCCACCAGTAGCCGTCGAAGAGGTTGTTGATGCCCGTGGTGAGCATCCGCCCCCAGTTCGTCGCGGGAGGCGGGACGCCGAGGCCGAGGAAGCTGATCGACGCGAAGAGCAGGATCGCGTCGGCCACCTTCAGCGTCGCGTTGACGACGACGACGCCGAGGGCGTTCGGCACGACGTGACGGAGCACGAGCCGGAGGTGGCCGTTCCCGAAGCCACGCGCCGCGACGACGTAGTCGCGCGTGCGCAGCGACAGCGTCTCACCTCGCACGATACGGGCGGTCGACAGCCAGCTCACCGACGCGATCGCGACGACGATGAGAGGGAGCGTCGGCTGGAGCAATGTGCCGAGCAGCACGACGAAGAACAGGAACGGGATGGAGAGCATCGTGTCGACGACCCGCATCAGCAAGGCGTCGAGAAGACCCCCCGCGTAGCCTGCGATCGCACCCCAGAACGTGCCGAACGCGGTCGCGACGAGCGCGACCGCGAAGCCGACCTCGAGCGTGCTCTGACCACCCAGCATGAGCCGGCCGAGGATGTCGAAGCCTTCCGGGTTCGTGCCGAGGGGGAACTGTCCCGACGGCGGAAGGTTCTCGTTGATGAGGTTCGTCGCCTCCTGGTTCGTCGAGTACAGGTGCGGACCGACGAAGCAGAGCAGCGCGATCACGACGAGCGCGACGAGCCCCGCGAGCGCGAAGCGGTTCGAGGCGAACGTCGCGACGTTGTCACGCCACACGGGGCGCGCGTTCGCCGGCATCCCCGCAACCGCAGGGTCGAGGGCCGCGGTGTCGAGGGCCGCGGTGTCGAGGGCCGCGGTGTCGAGGGCCGCGGTGTCGAGGGCCGCGGTGTCGAGGGCCGCGGTGTCGAGGGCCGCAGAGGTCGGCCCCGTCACCGCGGATCCGGTCGTGGAGGCGTCAGTCATAGCGGATCCGGGGGTCGAGGGCCGCGTACGCGAGATCTGCGAGGAGGTTGCCGACGACGACGGCGACGCTCACGAGCAGGACCACGCCGAGCAGGACCGGGTAGTCACGCGATTGCTCCGCGTCCCAGAAGAGGAGCCCCATCCCCGGATAGTCGAACAGCGCCTCGACGATGAGCGATCCGCTCACGACGTAAGGGAAGCTGATCCCGATGAGCGAGACCACCGGGAGCAGCGAGTTGCGCAGCACGTGGCGCACGAGGACCCGAGACCACGGCGCGCCCTTCGCACGCGCGGTACGCACGTAGTCCTCGAGGAGGTTGTCTATGACCGACGAGCGGACGTAGCGGCTGTAATAGGCGATGTTGCCGAGCATGAGCGTGAGCACCGGGAGGACGAGGACCTTGACGTCGGTCCCGAAGCCTTGGCCGAACTGCTGCGCGGTCGAGGGGAGCAGCGGCAGCTCGATGTTCAGCACGATGATCGCGATGACCCCGAGGAGGAAGCTCGGCATCGAGTACAGCGCCAGCAGGACGCCGGAGAACGCGTAGTCGACCCCCTTGTTGCGCCGGTAGGCCTGCAGCGCGCCGAGCGGCACCGAGACTGCGATCGCGAGCGCGATCGCAGCCCCGGTCAGCAGGAGGTCGCGAGGGAAGTACTCGCCGAGGAGCGTGGAGACCGGGGTGTTGAGCTTGTAGGAGAAGCCGAGGTTGCCCTGCAGCGCGTGTCCGAGCCACACGAGGTACTGGACCGGCAAGGGCTTCGTGAGGCCTTCCTGGACTGCCAGCTGGCGTACGGCGTACGGGGACGCCTTCGGACCGAGCTGGGCGCGCACGAGGCCGCCGGGGAGCGCGTGGAGCAGCCCGAAGACGATGAGGCTCACGAGGAGGAGCACGACGACCGCCTGGCCGAGCCGGCGTGCGAGGTAGGCGGTCACGCGCGCACCTGGCGAGCAGCGAGCGACATCAGGCCTGCCCGGCGTCGGTGACGACCTCGCCCCCGACCGCGGTTAGGGCGAGGTCTGGCCGCTCATCCACTCGGCAGCCCGCCGGCGGTCGCCAAGATCCCCCGCTCCTTGGTCGCTAGCTCGTGAAGTACCACGCGGACGGGTGGAAGTTCGCGTAGGGGTTGAGCTGCTTCCAGCCGTGGAGGTTGTCCTTCGCGACGACGATCTCGTAGTCCGAGAGAGGCCACCACAGCGACGCGACGTTCGTCGAGAGGAAGTTCTCGTCCGCGTAGAGCGCCTGGAGCCCGGGCGTCTCGTGGGCAGCGTTGATGAGGTGCTGCGCCTCGGCGGAGCTGTAGCCGCCCGCCCAGAAGTTGCCCTGGCCGAACTCGTTCCCGCCGACCGGGAGCAGCTCGTACTGGCCGAAGTCCCACATGAAGCTCGAGTAGGCGAGCAGGCCCCAGTTGCACGGCGGCGAGGCGGGGCAGACGCCGCCGATGGAGAACATCGTGCTCTCGGTCTGGCCGTTCAAGGTGATCCCGATCCCGACGGACCTCGCGACGGTCTGGTACGCCTCGACCTGGGCCGCGAAGCTCGGGGTGCCGGTCGAGTACATGAAGGAGAAGGCGAGCTGCTTTCCCTTCGCGATGCCGGCGCCGCACTCGTCGCCGTTCGTGCCTGGTCGTCTGCAGACGTCGATGCCGCCAGGTCCCGACGCCCATCCGTGCGCGCTCAGGAGCTTCGCCGCGGCCAAGGTGCTGTAGGGGTACGGGTCGCTGCGAAGCTGCTTGCTCACGTAGCTCGAGCCCGGATAGTCCGGCGCGACGCCGTAGTCGGCGAGGCCGAAGCCGTGCAGGGTGCGCGAGAGGTAGAGCTGCTCGTCGACGAGGTGCTGCAGCGCCTGGCGGATGTAGAGCTGGCGGACGAGCGGGCCGTAGGTCTTGTTCGTGTAGCCGAGCTCGACGACCTCGTTGTAGAAGACCTGCCAGGGCTTGACGGTGAAGCCGTGGCTCGAGAAGTACGACGTCTGGCTGACGTCGCTGAACGGCAGGAAGCCAAACGTGATCGTCCCCGAGCGGAGCGCGTCGAGCTCTGCGGTGTCGGAGGCGAAGCTGTAGATCTGGTAGCCGGCGAGGCGCGGCTTGCCGGGTCCGGTATAGCGGCTGTTCCGCCTGAACGACGCCGCGTACGTCGTCGGGTCGTAGGAGCTCACGACCCACGGCCCGTCGACCGTCTTCCAGAGCGGATTGGACGCGTACGTGCGGAGGTCCTCGGACTGGGAGTAGAGGAACGAGAAGACCGACTTCGCCCCCGCCGGCGTCGCCGCGGCGTTGCCGACCTTGCACGTCGCGCACGTCTTGTCCCACGCCTGCGCGGGCAGCGGGTAGATCCAGGTCAGCTGGTTGCCGGTGAACCACAGCGGGCTGTAGGAGCGCTTCAGGTGGAGCACGAAGGTGTACGGGCCGGGGTACGAGATGCTCTTCACGTCGTCGGGCAGCTCGCCCGGGATGTAGGCGCCATCCTTGGTCTTGCCCGCCGCGAGCAGCTCGAAGAAGAACCTCACGTCCGCGCTCGTCACCTTCGTCCCGTCGGACCAGGTGAACCCGGGCTTCATCGTGACGGTGACCGTCGTGTCGTTGTTCGAGTAGACGGGCGGATTGGCGATCGAGAGCTGCCCGTCGATCCCGGTCCGCGAGCCGTTCCCGGCGAAGTAGAGGGGTCGCCACATCCCGCCTTCGACGTTCGAGTCCCAGTCCTCGTAGTTCGCCGTGTTCTCGATCGGGAAGATCCACGAGAAGTCCTCGCCGATCGGCAGCGCGTAGCTCGCGATCCCACCGCCCGACGAGTGTGACGCCGCGGCCGCTTCGCGAGCCGTCGGCACCGAGGCGGACGCGCCGGCGGACGCGCCTGAGCCCGCGGCGCCGGCGAGGGCGAGGGCCGCGAGGGCGACGGAGCGCCGCACGCGTCCGACCCTCCCCCTGCTCGCTCGCCGCCCGGCCGCCGGGACGCCGGTGACCTCGGGGATGGACCGAAATGCCTTCATCGCTCACGCTCCTAGCCGGGCCGGTTCGCTCGCCGTTGAGCTTGACTGCACACCGTACGGTTTTGCCACCCCGACCGTCAACGGTCGACTGATCGGATCGTCACGATCGCCCCCGTCGACCGGATCCGCAGCCGGCGCAGTGCCGGCTCTCTCGGCAGGTCGCTCGGCGGACACGGCGCGTCACGCGCCGATGTAGCTCATCACGTGCTTCAACCTCGTGTAGTCCTCGAAGCCGTAGAGCGAGAGGTCCTTGCCGTAGCCGGAGTGCTTGAAGCCCCCGTGCGGCATCTCCGCCGCGATCGGGATGTGGGTGTTCACCCAGACGGCGCCGAAGTCGAGCGCCTTCGACATGCGCATCGCGCGGCCGTGGTCCCTCGTCCAGACGCTCGACGCGAGCCCATAGCGGACCCCGTTCGCGAGCGCCACGGCCTCGTCGTCGTCGTCGAAGCGCTGCACGGTGATGACAGGCCCGAAGATCTCGTCCTGGACCATCTCGTCGTCCTGGCGCAAGCCCGTCACGACCGTCGGCGCGAAGCAGTAGCCGCGGCTCCCGGTCGGGGCGCCGCCCGCGACGACCTCTGCGTACGCGGGGATCCGCGCGAGGAAGCCCTCGACCCGCGCCAGCTGGCTCGCGCTGTTGAGCGGTCCGAGCTGCGCGTCCGCGACGTCCGTCCCACCCGCCTTGGTCGCGGCCGCCCGCTCTGCGAGAGCGGCGACGAAGGCGTCGTGGACACGCGCGGCGACGAGGACACGCGTCGCGGCAGTGCAGTCCTGGCCGGCGTTGAAGTAGCCCGCGAGCGCGATGCCGTCCGCGGCCGCGTCGACGTCGGCGTCGTCGAACACGACGACCGGAGCCTTGCCCCCGAGCTCGAGGTGGACGCGCTTCAGCGACGGCGCTGCCGCGGTCGCGACCTCGATCCCGGCGCGGACGCTGCCGGTGATCGAGACCATCTGCGGCGTGCCGTGCGCGACGAGGAGCCTGCCGGTGTCCCGGTCGCCGCAGACGACGTTGAGCACCCCGGGCGGGAGGTGCTCCCCCATGAGCTCGGCCATGTAGAGCGTGGACGCGGGCGTCGTGTCCGAGGGCTTGAGCACCATCGTGTTGCCCGCGGCGAGAGCGGGCGCCCACTTCCATACCGCCATCATGAACGGGTAGTTCCACGGCGTCACCGCCGCGCAGACGCCGATCGGCTCGCGCCTGACGTAGGAGGTGTGGCCGGGAAGGTACTCGGCCGCAGCACGCCCTTCGAGCATGCGCGCGGCGCCGGCGAAGAAGCGGACCTGGTCCGCGGCGGGCGGGATCTCCTCCGAACGCGTGATCGCGAACGGCTTGCCGGTGTCCCGGCCCTCGATCCGCACGATCTCGTCCGCGTGCTCCTCGATCGCGTCCGCGATGCGAAGCAGCGCCCTCGAGCGCTCGGACGGGGTCGCGTCCCGCCAGGCCGGAAAGGCGGCGGCGGCGGCCTCCATCGCTGCGTCGACGTCGGCTGGACCGGACACCGGGGCGAGCGCGTAGGGCTCCCCGGTGCTCGGGTCGACGATCTCGCCGTGCTCGCCCGATCTCGTCGCGACCCGACGCCCTCCGACGAAGTTCGCCAGGATCTCGAGCTGGTCTTGCCCGGACGTGGCCACAGGTACCTCCCGACGACACTGGTGCGGTCACGAGCCCGCCTCACGCGTCGGGCTCTCGTGCAGGTGGCATACTCGCAGAGATCGACCCGATCGACAAGCGATTTCGCACATCGGAGCGCACTTCCCGACGGATTCACTTGACGGGAGGTCACCTGATGGCGCACCGTTAGTGGCAGGAGGCCGCTGTGGACATGCTCGACGACGCAAACCGGGCGATCATCGAGGAGCTCCAGCGCGACGGTCGGCGCCCGTACTCTGCGATCGCGGAGGTCGTCGGCCTCTCGGAGGCAGCGGTCCGCCAGCGCGTCCAGAAGCTGCGTGAGGCCGGGGTGATCCAGGTCGTCGCCGTCACCGACCCGAAGCAGGTCGGCTTCGCCCGCCAGGCGATGGTCGGGATCCGGGCTGACGGCGACATCCGCAAGCTCGCCGCCGAGCTCGCCGCGGTCGCGGAGATCGACTACGTCGTCGTGTGCGCCGGCCGGTTCGACATCCTCGTCGAGGTCGTGTGCGAGGACGACACCCACCTGCTCGAGCTGCTCAACTCCACGGTGCGCGCGCTGCCCGGCGTGCGCGACGCCGAGACGTTCGTCTACCTCGAGCTCACAAAGCAGACCTACACCTGGGGGACCCGATGACAGCGATGACCAACGACGAGCTCCAGGCGGCGGCACGCCGCCACCTCTGGATGCACTTCACCCGCCTCGCCTCGTACGACGACCACCAGATCCCCGTCGTCGTGCGAGGCGAGGGTGCCTACGTCTACGACCAGCACGGCAAGCGCTACCTCGACGGCCTGTCCGGTCTGTTCACCGTCCAGGTCGGCCACGGCCGGACCGAGCTCGCCGAGGCCGCTGCAGCGCAGGCCGCCAAGCTCGCCTACTTCCCGCTGTGGAGCTACGCACACCCGACGGCGATCGAGCTCGCAGACCGGCTCGCCGGCCTCGCTCCGGGAGATCTCGACCGCGTGTTCTTCACCACCGGAGGCTCGGAGGCCGTCGAGTCGGCGTGGAAGCTCGCCCGCCAGTACTTCAAGACCGTGGGCGAGCCCCAGCGCTCGAAGGTCGTGAGCCGTGACATCGCCTACCACGGCACCACGATGGGGGCGCTGTCCATCACGGGCGTCCCCGACCTGAAGACGATGTTCGAGCCGCTCGTTCCCGGCGCGGTCAAGGTCCCCAACACGAACTTCTACCGGGCGCCCGAGCACGGCGACGACCTCGCGGCCTTCGGCGTCTGGGCAGCGGACGAGATCGAGCGTGCGATCCTGCGCGAAGGCCCGTCGACGGTCGCTGCCGTCTTCCTCGAGCCGGTGCAGAACAGCGGCGGCTGCTTCACCCCGCCTCCCGGGTACTTCGCCCGGGTTCGGGAGATCTGCGACCGTCACGGCGTCCTGCTCGTCTCCGACGAGGTGATCTGCGCGTTCGGCCGGCTCGGCCACTACTTCGCCGCAGATCGCTACGGCTACCAGCCGGACATGATCACCGTCGCGAAGGGCCTCACGAGCGGCTACTCCCCCCTCGGCGCGCTCCTCGTGAGCGAGCGCCTCGTGGCGCCGTTCCTCGAAGGCTCGCGCAGCTTCCTCCACGGCATCACCTTCGCCGGGCACCCGGTCTCGAGCGCGGTCGCGCTCGCGAACCTCGACATCTTCGAGCGCGAAGACCTCCTCGGCCACGTGCGGGCGACCGAGGGTGCGTTCCGGGCCGAGCTCGAGGCACTGCGGGACCTGCCGATCGTCGGTGACGTACGCGGCGACGGCTTCTTCTACGGGATCGAGCTCGTGAAGGACAAGGACACGCGGGAGAGCTTCGACGACGACGAGTCCGAGCGGCTGCTCCGCAGGTTCTTGTCTCCGCGACTGTTCGAGGCCGGGCTCGTCTGCCGAGCCGACGACCGCGGCGACCCGGTGATCCAGCTCGCGCCGCCGCTCGTGTGCGGCGAGGAGCAGTTCGCCGAGATCTCCTCGATCTTGCGGACCGTGCTCGCAGAGGCGTGGAAGCAGATCTGACGCCGGACGACGGCGCGCCAGCCGCGATGCCGGGCACGGTCGGACCAGCCGCCCGCGGTGGCTACCGCGACGTCTCGTACTGGTTCGACTCGCTCGACGAGCCGGTCGTCGCCCGCCCCGCGCTCGGACGCGATCTCGACGTCGACGTCGCGGTCGTCGGCGGTGGCTTCACCGGGCTGTGGACCGCGTACTACCTCAAGCGACAGGACCCGTCGCTTCGCGTCGCCGTGCTCGAGGCCGAGGTAGCCGGGTACGGCGCGTCGGGACGCAACGGCGGCTGGTGCTCGGCGCTCTTCGCCGCCTCGGACGGCCGGATCGCCCGCGAGCAAGGGGTCGCCGCCGCCCGCGCGATGCGTCGAGCGATGCAGGCCTCGGTCGACGAGGTGGGTCGCGCCGCCGCCGCCGAGGGCATCGACTGCCATTTCGAAAAAGGCGGCTCTGTGGTCGTCCTGCGTGGCGAAGCGCAGCTCAGCCGGGCACGCGCCGATCTCGCCGGAGCACGCGCCCTCGGCGTGGGCCCGGACGACCTCGACCTCGTCGGCCCCGCGGAGACTGCCCGGCTCGTCCGCTGCGCGGGTGCTCTCGGCGCGCTCACCACCCCGCACTGCGCGACGATCCATCCCGGACGCCTCGCCCGCGGCCTCGCGGTGGCCGCCGAGCGGCTCGGTGTCGCGCTCTACGAGCGCACCAGGGTGACGGCGATCACGCCCGGGCGCGCGGCGACCGCCGGCGGCGAGGTCCGCGCCGGCGTCGTCGTGCGTGCGACGGAGGGCTACACAGCGGGCCTCCGGGGCGCGCGGCGGGCACTCGCGCCCGTCTACTCGCTCATGCTCGCAACCGCGCCACTTCCGGAGAGCACGTGGGATGCCATCGGCCTCTCGCGCCGCGAGACGTTCGCGGACGACCGCCACCTGGTCGTCTACGGCCAGCGGACCGCCGACGGTCGGATCGCGTTCGGTGGGCGTGGCGCGCCGTACCACTTCGCGTCGGCGATCCGCCCGGACTACGACCGGGTGCCTGCCGTCCACGCGAAGCTCGCCGCGACCCTCGCCGAGCTCTTCCCTCCGCTCGCAGGCGTGGAGATCACGCACCGCTGGGGTGGCCCGCTCGGCGTGCCGCGGGACTGGTTCCCGTCGGTCGGCTACGACCGCCGAGCGGGACTGGCGTGGGCGGGCGGCTATGTCGGTGACGGCGTGTCGACGGCGAACCTCGCCGGGCGGACCCTCGCCGACCTGCTCACCGGCGCCGACTCGGACCTCGTCCGTCTCGCCTGGGTCGGCCGCCGCTCTCGCCCCTGGGAGCCCGAGCCCTTCCGCTACCTCGGTGTGAGCTCCGCGCTCGCGGTGATGTCCTCGGCCGACGCCGTCGAGGAGCGCTCCGGTCGTCCGGCGCGGCGTGCCACCTGGCTCGGCCGCGCGACAGGCGGCTGAGGGCTTTGGGCAGTGCGGTGACGAGGTGATGGCCGCGATTGCCACCACCTCGGGCCCCCGAGCCGCTACCGTGCGCCCGTGCCTTCCCACAGCCCACGCAAGCAGACCGTCTCCGACGCCACGATCCGGGCGCGCCGCATCCGCGTCGCCGCCGCCGCCGCCGTCGTCGTCGTCGTCGCCGCAGTCCTCGCCGTCACCCTCGGTGGATCGTCGGGCAAGAAGCCGGCGAGCAGCACGGGCAAGGGAACGAGCTCGAGCGCTGCGCCCACCACCACCGTGCCGTCGCTCGCGAGCGACC
>JAJZCK010000107.1 GCA_021846125.1 Actinomycetes bacterium
GCCGTCTCCGGCCGCTGGTGTGCTCACGGAGATCCTCGTGCAAGAGGGAGAGACGGTCGACGTCGGTGCCCGTCTCGCAGTCGTCGGAGCCGCCGGCTCGGTGCCCGCCGCACCTGCCCCGCCGGTCGCGCCCCCCCCGCCCCCCCCTGCACCGTCCCCCCCCGCTCCCGCCGACGTCCCTCCGGCGGCGAACGTGCCGGCGGCTCCCGTGGCGCCGGTCACCGAGGTACCTGCAGCCCCGCGCGGACCCGCGCCGACGTCGGTGCCCGACCAGCCCGTTGCGCCGCCGCCGCCCGAGCCGGCGGCCCCCGAGCGTGCCGTCCTCGCGGACCCGGGCGGCGGCTACGGAAACGGCACGCGCGGCGCGCTGCTTTCTCCGGTCGTCCGGCGGCTCATCAGCGAGCACGGATTCGACGCCGCCGACATCCCCGGGACAGGGGCGGGCGGGCGGATCACGAGGGAGGACGTCACCGGATATATCGACGCCCACGCCGTGCGCGGTGTCGCCGACGGGCCGGCGCCGTCCGTCGCGCTCGGCTCGACGAGCGTCGCGGCAGCCTCGTCGTACGCGCCGGTCCTCGTGCCGGCACCGGTACCACGTCCGACAGCGGCCTCCTCGGCTCCCCCGCCGCCGGTCGGCCCACGCGACGAGATCTTGCCGTTCTCGGGCATCCGGCGCGTGACGGCAGAGCACATGGTCCGGTCGAAGGCGACCTCCGCGCACACCCTCGTCGCCGTCGAGGCGGACTTCGAGAGCATCGAGCGGCTCCGTACCGCTCACCGGGAGCGCTTCAGGGCGGAGGAGGGTGTCGGCCTCACGTACCTGCCCTTCGTCGCGCGGGCGGTCGTCGACGTGCTGCGCGACTACCCGCACCTCAACGCCTCGGTCGGCGACGACGCGCTCGTCGTGCACCGGGACGTCAACCTCGGGATCGCGGTCGACCTCGAGAACGAGGGCCTCATCGTCCCGGTGCTGCACAACGCGGACGGACAGTCGCTTCGCGGGCTGTCCCGCTCGATCGCCGACCTCGCGTCGCGCGCCCGCTCGAGGGCGTTGTCCGCGGACGACATCTCCGGTGGCACGTTCACGATCACGAACCCCGGTCCGTACGGGACGCTAATAAGCGTGCCGATCATCCCCCAGCCCCAGGTCGCGATCCTGTCGACCGACGGTGTGCGGCGCAAGCCCGTGGTGGTCGCCACCGACGGTGGGGGGGAGTCGATCGCCATCCGCTCTGTCGGGGTGCTCGCGCTCTCCTTCGACCACCGAGCCGTCGACGGCGCGTACGCGGCGTCTTTCATGCGCGACCTCGCCGCGGTGATCGCGACGCGGGACTGGGCAGCCGAGCTCTAGGAGACGCTCCGATGCGAGATGCCGCATTGCGCGTCCGCTGGCTCGGGCGCGTCCGCTACGACGATGCGCTGGCCTTGCAGCACGCGTTGTTCCACCGGAGCTCCGAGGAGCATCTCCTGCTGCTCGAGCATCACCACGTCTACACCCTGGGCGTCCGGGCGAATGCCGAGCACGTCCTCGACGACCCCGCCTCGGTCGGTGCGCAGCTCGCGCGTGCCGACAGGGGAGGCGACGTCACCTATCACGGGCCCGGGCAGCTCGTCGGCTACCCGGTCGTGTCGGTCCCCGTCGCGCCCGGGGCCGTCCCGGCCTATGTGCACGCCCTGGAGCAGCTGGTGATCGACGTGTGCACGGACCTCGGACTCGCGGGGACCGGGCGCATCGACGGCCGTCCCGGCGTCTGGGTCGATCCGGGCGGTGAGCGACCGCGCAAGATCTGCGCCGTCGGCGTCCGCGTCTCGCGCGGACGGGCGATGCACGGATTCGCGCTGAACGTCGACCCGGACCTCTCGATGTTCGCCCATATCGTCCCGTGCGGCATCGCCGAGCTCGGCGTGACCTCGCTCGCCGCCGAGGGCGTGCACGCGACGATGTCGACGGTCGTCGACGTCGTCGCCGAGCGAGCGGGCTCGCTCGTCACCCGCAACCGCGGCGGCGAGCACGACGCGTGCGGCATCGAACGGCAGGACGCCTCGGGTCCGGAGCAGGCGATCGTGCCGCCCGGTGCCGGTGCCGGTGCCGGTGCCGGTGCCGGTGCCGGTGCCGTTGCCGTCTCGCTGCAGGTCCGGGGCTCCCGGGCGCTCGACCGTCGTCTGGCTGCCGCCGGTGTCGACCCGTCGGCAGGCCTCGGCGCGTCGGCCCGCAAGCCTTCCTGGCTTCGTGCCGAGGCGCGCATGGGGGGTGACTATCTCGGACTGCGGCGGACGATGCGCGATCTCGGTCTCGTCACGGTGTGCGAGGAGGCGGGCTGTCCCAACATCTACGAATGCTGGGCGGACGGCACCGCGACCTTCATGATCAACGGTGAACGCTGCACTCGGGCGTGCGGGTTCTGCCTCGTCGACACACGGCACCCGCTGCCGCTCGACCCTGGGGAGCCGGTGCGTGTGGCGGACGCGGTCGCGCGTATGCGCCTCGCGCACGCCGTCGTGACCGCAGTGGCGCGCGACGACCTCCCTGACGGCGGTGCCCGGGCATTCGCGGAGACGATCGCGGCCATTCGCCATCGCCGGCCGGGAACGTCGGTCGAAGTGCTCGTCCCGGATTGCAAGGGCGACGAGACGTCGCTACGCGTCATCTTCGACGCCAAGCCCGACGTGTTCAACCACAACCTCGAGACCGTCCTGCGCTTGCAGCGGGCCGTCCGCCCTTCGGCGTCGTACGCACGGAGCCTGTCGGTGCTCGGACGAGCGAAGGGAGCCGGGCTCACTGTCAAGTCGGGGCTGATCGTCGGAATGGGCGAGACCGAGGACGAGACTCTCGGCGCGCTCGCAGACCTGCGCAGCGTCGGAGTCGACATCGTGACGATCGGCCAGTACCTGCGACCATCCGCGGCGCACGTGCCAGTGGCGAGGTGGTGGACGCCGGCCGAGTTCGACCGGCTCCGCGAGGCTGCGTCGGCTCTCGGCTTCCGCCACGTCGTGGCGTCGCCGCTCACGCGTTCGAGCTACCACGCCCGTGAGGCGGCCTCGTCGGTCCCGGTCGCCGCAACGAGCGCATGAGCGAGGTAGCCAGCGCGCCCGGCGTGCCGGAGCGGGACGTGGCGGGACGTGCGAGCGGAGTGGCGGTGCCGGCCGCCCGTCGTGCACCGAGCGCGGACGAGCTCCACGTCGCGCGTGCGGCGCGCTTCGGGCGAGTCCGTGTGGCGATGGCCGAGCAGGGGATCGACGTCGTGCTGTGCTCCCTCGGCGCAGACCTGCCTTGGCTGACGGGCTACGAGGCGATGCCGCTCGAGAGGCCCACGGTGCTCGTCCTGCCCGCCGACGGCGACGCCACGCTCGTCGTGCCGAGGCTCGAGGCGCCCCGGGTCCTTCACGACCCTCGGCTGTTCGCGCTGCGTTCGTGGTCGGACGGCGAGGACGCCGCAGGTATCGTCGCCGGCCTGGTCGGCATGGGACGGCGCCTCGCCGTCTCGGACCGTTGCTGGGCGGGGCTGCTCCTCGACCTCCAGTCCGGCTTGCCCGGAGCGTCATGGTCGGCGACGTCCCGCGTCGTCGGACCTCTCCGGGCCGTGAAGGACGCCGCCGAGATCGCGGCGCTCGCTGCGGCGAGCGCCGCGGCGGACCGAGTAGCGGTCGCTCTTCTCGCCGGGGAGATCCCACTCGCCGGCAGGACCGAGGCGGAGGTGTCGGCGGAGATCGGCGCGCGCCTCCTCGCGGAGGGCCACGCCAAGGTGAACTTCGCGATCGTCGGGAGCGGGCCGAACGGCGCGAGCCCCCACCACGAGGCCGGCAGCCGGCGAATCGGCCGGAGCGAGGCCGTCGTCTGCGATTTCGGGGGGACGCTGCATCTCGGAGAGGATGCGGGGTACTGCTCGGACGTCACGCGTACGGTCGTCACAGGACCACCAGAACGCGAGCTCCTCGAGCTCTACGAGGTGCTCGAGCACGCACAGGCGGTCGCGGTCGCGGCCGTGCGTCCGGGGCTCGCCTGCGAGGAGGTCGACCGCGCAGGTCGTTCGGTGATCGATGCCGCCGGGTACGGCGAGCACTTCGTCCACCGGATCGGGCACGGAATCGGACTCGAGGAGCACGAGGACCCGTACATGGTCGCGGGGAACCGAGCTCCCCTCGTAGAGGGACAAGCGTTCTCGGTCGAGCCGGGGATCTACCTCCCCGGTCGCTTCGGCGCCCGGATCGAGGACGTCGTCGTCACCACTGCCGGCGGTGCCGTCCCGCTCAACGTCGCCGACCACGCGCTGCACGTCGTCGAGGCGTGACCGCTGGCCGGGAGCCATTAGCCTTGGCCGCATGTCCTTCGTCGAGCGCCACGGCGTCGTCGCCCCGGAGCATCCTGTCCTCGTCCTCGCGCTCGAGGGCTGGATCGACGCGGGCTTCGCTGCTGCGAGCGCTGTCGGCACGTTGCTGGAGCAGATCGAGACGGAGCGCTATGCGACCTTCGACGCCGACGATCTCGTCGACCGTCGGTCCAGGCGCCCGAGGCTGCGGCTCGACGACGGCGTGCGCGGCGAGGTGAGCTGGTCCGATCCACAGCTGCTCGTGGGTGCGGACCGGCTCGGCTCCGGCATAGCGGTGCTCACAGGTGCCGAGCCGGACTATCGGTGGCGGGCGTTCGCCGCAGACGTGACCGGACTGGCCGTCGATCTCGGCGTGCGACTCGTCGTCGGTCTCGGGGGGTTCCCGACGGCGACGCCGCACACACGGCCCGTGCGGCTCGCGGCGACGGCGTCCAGCTCGACGCTCGCGCACAAGGTGGGCTTCATCCCGGGTTCGATCGACGTGCCCGCCGGGATCGGTGACGTGATCGGATCGGCGTGCTCCTCCGCTGGGATCCCGTCGGTGGGGCTGTGGGCGCGCGTGCCCCACTATGTCGCCGGCATGGCGTTCACCCCTGCGGCGCTCGCGCTCCTCGAGGGCCTCACGGCGGTCTCGGGCATCCTCGTCGACGTGGACGAGATCCGTGAGAGCGCGGCGGCTGCGCGGCTGCGTGTCGACGAGCTCATCTCCCAGTCGAGCGAGCATCTCGCGATGGTGCGCCAACTCGAGGCCCAGCTCGGTGACGGCGAGGACCTCGAGGTGCCGGGTGCGGACGACCTGCCCTCGGGCGACGAGATCGCTGCCGAGCTCGAGCGCTACCTGCGGGGCGAGAGCCAGTGACGGGCGCCCCGAGAGCGTCGCGGGCAACGGTGCGGTCGTGACCTCGGCGCCGGTCTCGCACTATCCACCTGCACGGGCGGCGATCTTCGACATGGACGGGCTGCTCGTCGACTCCGAGCCATTCTGGCGGAGCGTCGAGGTGGACGTGTTCGCCACGCTCGGCGTCGACATCACGCCGCTCATCTCGCGGGGACTCACGATGGGCATGCGCGTCGACGAGGTCGTCTCCTTCTTCCGGTCGAGGCTGCCGTGGGAGGGGGCTGACGACGACGAGGTCATCGCGAGGATCGTCCACGGCATCGTGGCGGCGATCTGGGAGGAGGCGGAGCTGTTGCCGGGAGCTGTCGCGGCGATCGACTTCTTCGTCGAGCACGGGTGCGCGACGGCGCTCGCGTCTGGCTCCACTCCGCCCGTGATAGACGCGGTGCTCGAGCGCTTCGGTCTCGTCGAGCGCTTTCCTGTCGTGTGCTCTGCGATCGACGATCGGCTCGGCAAGCCGCACCCTGCCATATTCCTTCGCACAGCGGAGGCGCTTGGAGTCGATCCGCTCGAATGTGTCGTCCTCGAGGACTCCCTCAACGGTTGCATCGCGGCAAAGGCGGCGCGAATGCGTGCTATCGCGGTCCCGAGCCCGGCGTATCTCGAGGATCCGCGCTTCGCTATAGCGGATCTACGACTTGCGTCGCTCGAGCAGATCACTGCGCTCGATGTGGCCGTTCTTCTCGGGCTCGAGCAGGTCGCGGAGAGCGCGGAGAGCGCAGCGCGCTAGCGCCTGTTGTCCGGGTTCAGCGGACGAGGTTGACGAGGCGTGGGACACGTGCGACGACTCGACTCGGTGCCGTGCCACCGAGCGCTTCGCTGACGCGAGGTGACGCGAGGGCGCGCCGGACGGCGTCCTCCTCGCCGATGCTCGCGTCGACGTCGATCCGGTCGCGTAGCTTGCCGTCCACCTGGACGACCATCGTCACCCGCTCCTCGACGAGCAGTCCTTCGTCGGCGACGGGCCACTGCTGGACGTGGACGTGGCCACCGTGCCGCCTCTCCCACGCCTCGGCCGTGAGGTGCGGCGCAAATGGGGCCAGGAGCTTCAGGAGCACGTCGACGGCCTCGTCGACGGAGGCGCTCGGGACGCCCGCCCGGGTGGCAGTCCCGATCTCTCTCGTGAGCTTCATGCAGGCGGCGACTGCAGTGTTGAACGAGTACCGCTCGATGTCACCCGTCACCTGCGCGATGGTCTGGTGCACCAACCGCCGGAGGGCACCGGTGGTCTCGCGTGTCCTCGCATCCGTCGCAGCTCCGGCCGGAGGCTCGTCGCACTCGGCGGTCGGACCTGTCTCGCCGTGGCTCGCCGAGCCTGTCGCCACGTGCCACACGCGCCGGAGATAGCGAGAGCAGCCGTCGATGATCTCGTCCGTCTGCTCGTTCCAGTCGATGTCGTCGACCGGAGGTCCGACGAAGAGGTGGTAGAGGCGGAGCGCGTCGGCGCCGGCGGTGGCGAAGTACTCGTTCGGGGAGACCACGTTGCCTCGGGACTTCGACATGGCGCGCCCGCCGAGGCGGATCATCCCCTGAGTGAAGAGCTGCGCGAACGGCTCGCGGATCTCGGACGGTCCGAGGCCGACGTCGCCCATCGCCCGGGTGTAGAAGCGTGCGTAGAGAAGGTGGAGGATCGCGTGCGTGATGCCGCCGATGTACTGGTCGACCGGCATGTAGTGGCGGGCCGCGTCGATGTCGACCGGGCGCTGGGCATCAAAGGGGTCACAGAAGCGCAGGAAGTACCAGGAGGAGTCGACGAAGGTGTCCATCGTGTCGGTCTCGCGCTTCGCAGGTCCGCCACATCGCGGGCACTTGGCGTGGAGGAAGGCTGCGTGCGACCGAAGCGGAGACTCTCCAGTCGGCAGGAACTCGACGTCGTCGGGTAGCAGGACCGGGAGCTCCTCGTCTGGCACGGAGACGATGCCGTCGACGGGGCAGTACACGACAGGGATGGGGCATCCCCAGTAGCGCTGGCGGCTGATGAGCCAGTCTCGGAGCCTGTACTGGACCGACCGGCTCCCGTGACCCGTCTGCTCGAGCCACTCGATGGCCCGCGCCTTGGCCGTCACGACGTCGAGGCCGTCGAGGAAGCCACTGTTGATCTTGCGTCCGTCACCGGGCCATGCGCCCCCTTCGAATCCATCGGGGGGCTCGACGGTGCGGACGACGGGTAGGCCGTGAGCGGTCGCGAAGTCGAAGTCCCGTGCGTCCTCCGCGGGCACGGCCATGATGGCGCCCGTCCCGTAGCTGACGAGCACGTAGTCGGCGACGTAGACGGGCACCCTCGCCCCGTTGAACGGGTTGACGCAGTAGCTGCCGGTGAACGCGCCGCGCTTGTCGAGCATCGCGTCGGTCGCCAGGCGCTCGACGTCGCTCTCCTGTGCGGCCCTAGCGCGCAGCTCGTCGACGTCGTGCCGGTGCTCCGGCGTCGTGCACGTGTCGACGAGCGGATGCTCCGGTGCGAGAACGACGTACGTCATCCCGAATCCCGTGTCCGGGCGAGTCGTGTACACCTCGACCCCGAGGAGGGTGCCGTTCGCAGTGGCGAGCGCATCGCCGTCGGGGCCGACCAGGGAGAGCGTGATCCGGGCGCCCTCCGAGCGACCGATCCAGTGGCGCTGCATGGTCTTCACGCGCTCCGGCCAGTCGAGGGCGTCGAGGGCGTCGAGGAGCTCGTCGGCATAGTCCGTGATCTTGAGGAACCACTGCTCGAGGTTCCTCCGTTCGACGACGTCGCCGGAGCGCTCGCAGGTCCCGTCGCCGAGGACCTGCTCGTTCGCGAGGACCGTCTGGCAGCCGGGACACCAGTTGACCGGCGCCTCCGCCCGGTAGGCAAGGCCCGCTGCGAGGAGCCGAGTGAAGATGACCTGGTTCCACCGCATGTAGGACGGGTCGTGGCTGCGGATCTCCCGGCGCCAGTCGTAGACGGCACCGAGTCGTCGGACGCTCGCTTTCAGCTCCGCGATCCTCGCCTCGGTGTGCTCGCGGGGGTGCGCTCCTCCCTTGATGGCGGCGTTCTCAGCCGGGAGGCCGAACGAGTCGAAGCCGAACGGGGACAGCACCGCGTGCCCCTGCATCGTGCGGTAGCGGACGAGCACGTCTCCGAGCGTGTAGTTGCGGACGTGACCCTGGTGGGCGGGGCCGCTCGGGTAGGGATACATGCACAAGACGTAGTAGGGGGGTCGGGGGTCGTCGACGTCCACCTGGTAGGTGCCCCACTCGGCCCAGCGCTGTTGCCAGCGTGCCTCCACCTCGGAGAAGTCATAGCTGTCGCTCACGGCGACACAGGCTACCGGCAGCGCCGCCGGGTCGAAGAAGGCAGCTGACGGTGCTTCGAGTCCGGGTCCGGTGCAGCGCGTCGACGCCTCGGGTGCCTTCTCGCGTGCCTGCCCAGGTGGACCGTGCCGGTCAGAGCCGGTCAGAGCCGGTCAGACGCGACGACACGACTGGTAAGCTGCTCTCCCCGCGGGGGCGTAGCTCAGCTGGAAGAGCACTTGACTGGCAGTCAAGAGGTCGTGGGTTCGAGCCCCATCGCCTCCACCGCGAAAGAGCAGGTAGAAGGTTTGCAGCAAGGGAGAGGCAGTGAGCGCGCCGACTAACGCGCCGACTATCTGAGGTCGTAGTCGGCGCGCGTTGTCGGCGCGGTATCGTGCCGACATGGCTTCAGCTCGTTCCGGGACTCGACGGACTCGGGGAGACGGTGGTCTTCGCCAGCGCGCCGACGGCGCGTGGGAAGCCACACTTGACCTCGGCATCGGTCCAGACGGCAAGCGGCACGTGCGATCCTTCCGCGGAGCGACACGCAAGTCGGCTCTCGAGCGGCGCCGAGACGCGAGCGACAAGCTCGCACGGGGTGAGTCGATCGTGAGCTCGCGCATGACCGTGAGCACGTGGATCGAGCAGTGGCTGGCTGGGCCGGTCGCCACCTCGGTCGTTCTCGGCGCTCGCAAGGCGACGACAGCCGAATCCTATAGATGCCTCTTCGAAGCCTACGTTCGTCCGACGGTCGGCGAGCTTCGGCTGGACAAGCTGACTGCTGCAGACGTTGACGGCATGACCTCGATGCTCTCTCGAGCTGGCTACCGCCCGAATACGATTCGTCTCGCTCGCGCCACGCTGCGCGCGGCCATCCATGCCGCGGTGGCTGAGGGTGTCTGATGCCAAGCGGACCCGCCCCAGCGCCACGGCCCCTACTACCAGTGGAGCCGAGCGGTCGCCGGCAAGACGCTGAGCTGGCGCCTCGACGCCGCCCAGGCCGACCTCTACCGCTCCTGGATCGCCAACC
>JAJZCK010000108.1 GCA_021846125.1 Actinomycetes bacterium
CGGGGCCAGCGCCGGCGTGAACGGTGCGAGGGCTGGAACGGCGGCGAAGGTCAACGGGGCGAGCGGGGACGGGGAGAGCGGGGACGGCGACGCGACGAGCCTGCCGGGCAGGCGCGGCCAGGTGGCACGGTGACCTCGCCGGGACGCACCCCGCTCGTCGAGCGGTCGGCCGTCGAGCGACCCCACCTCGACACCGAGACCGTCATGGCGAAGTCCTCCACGGAGAACTTCACGGTGGCGTCCCGACTCCTGCCCGGCAGGATTCGCGAGCACCTCCTCGCCGTCTACGGCTTCGCACGCTTCGTCGACGACGTCGGCGACCTCGCGACGGGCGACCGCGAGCGCCAGCTCGACTGGGTCGAGGACGAGCTCGACCGTTCGCTCGCCGGCACCGCCCAGCACCCGGTGTTCGTGCGCCTCGGGCGCACCGCGGCGGCACTCGGGCTCGAGCGCGCGCCGTTCGCGGATCTCGTCGCGGCGAACAGGCAGGACCAGCACGTCAGCCGCTACGCGAGCTACGCGGAGCTCGAGGCCTACTGCGCGCTGTCGGCGAATCCCGTCGGACGCCTCGTGCTCGCCGTGCTGGGCCGGACGGGAGAACGCGCGACCGCTCTGTCCGACAAGATCTGCACCGGACTGCAGCTCGTCGAGCATTGGCAGGACGTCGCCGAGGACTACCGGGCAGGACGCGTCTACCTGCCGCTCGAGGACCTCGAGCGGCTCGGCGTCGACGAGCGCGACCTCGCCCGACCGGCGGCGACGCCGGCGGTGAAGCGACTGGTCGCATTCGAGGTCGGAAGGGCTCGCAGGCTGCTCCACGAGGGCGAGCCGCTCGTCGGCCTCCTTTCCGGTGCGGGCAAGGTGGCGATCGCCGGGTTCACCGGGGGTGGCCTCGCGCAGCTGGACGCGATCGAGCGCCGCGGCTACGACGTGCTCGCGCACCAGGTGAAGGCTACAAAGGCAGCGGTCGCATCGCGGACCGTCGGCCTGCTCGCCGGGAGGACGCGGTGGTGAGCCGCGCCGAGGTCGACGCCGCGTACGCGAGGTGCGAGGAGATCACCGCACACGAGGCGAAGAACTTCGCGTACGGCATCCGGCTCCTGAGCGGTGAGAAGCGCCGGGCGATGTCCGCCCTCTACGCGTTCGCGCGTCGCGTCGACGACGTCGGCGACGGGCCGGGCTCGGCAGCGGACAAGCTCGCCGCTCTCGCCGAGATCCGCGCGCAGATCGGTGCTCTCGGCACAGATGTGGCGGAGAACGACCCCGTGCTCGTCGCGCTCGGCGACGCGATGAGGACCTTCCCCATCCCACAGGACGCGCTCGGCGAGCTCGTGACTGGCTGCGAGATGGACTGCGGCCAGCAGCGCTACGAGACCTTCGACGACCTCGCCGTCTACTGCCGGTGCGTGGCGGGGTCGATCGGCCGGCTCTCCCTCGGCGTGTTCGGAAGCACGGACCCCTCGCGTGCGCCCGGACTCGCGGACACGCTCGGCGTCGCCCTCCAGGTCACGAACATCTTGCGCGACATCGTCGAGGACCGAGACGTCATGGGCAGGATCTACCTGCCACAGCAGGATCTCGAGCGCTTCGGTTGCACGAGCGACGCGAGCGGGCCGCGAGCGGCTCTCGTCGACGTCGTCCGCTTCGAGGCGAGCCGTGCCCACCAGCGCTACGCGGAAGGGCTCGAGCTGCTCGAGCTGCTCGACCACCGGTCCCGCGCCTGCGTCTCGGCCATGGCGGGGATCTACCTCCGGCTGCTCGTGCGCATCGAGCGTGACCCGCTCGCCGTCGTGGAGCGCCGCGTGTCGGTGCCGGCCTGGGAGAAGGCCTGGGTCGCTGCCCGCAGCCTCGCCGGGGTAGGCGCGTGAGCGAGTCGAGGCGCGTCGTGGTCGTCGGCGGCGGCCTCGCCGGGCTGAGCGCTGCGCTCTCGTGCGCCGACGGCGGCGCCGACGTCCTCCTCCTCGAGCGCAAGCCGCGCCTCGGCGGGGCGACGTGGTCGTTCCGTCGCAACGGCCTCTCGTTCGACAACGGCCAGCATGTCTACATGCGCTGCTGCACCGCGTACCGGCGCTTCCTCGAGCGCATCGGCTCCGCAGGCGACGCACCGTTGCAGGAGCGGCTCGCGATCCCGGTCGTGCGGCCGACGGGCGGCGACGCGCCGGCGGTGTCGTGGATCAGGCGCAACGACCTTCCCGCACCGCTGCAGCTCGGAAGCTCCCTCGCCACCTACGCTCATCTCGGCGTGGCGGACCGGCTCCGGCTCGGTCGGGCCGTCTTGGCGATCCGTCGTCTCCACCTGAGCGACCCGGCGCTCGACACGGAGACCTTCGGCTCGTTCCTCGCTCGCCACGGTCAGAGCCCGGCCGCGATCGAGCGGCTCTGGGACCTCATCACGCTGCCGACAGTCAACCTCCGCGCCGCCGAGGCGTCACTCGCTCTCGCCGCGAAGGTCTTCCAGACCGGGCTGCTCACCGAGCCGGACGCCGCCGACCTCGGCTGGGCGCGGGTGCCGCTCTCGACCCTCCACGCGGAGCGGGCCGAACAGGTGCTCCGCTCGAGCGGGACGACGGTCCACCGGAGCGCCAAGGTGAGTGCCGTCCGCTACGACGACAGCTCCGCGGGTACCGGCTCGGGTCCGTCGCTCGTGGCGACAGGTGTCGTCGTCGACGGGGAGACCGTCGAGGCGGACGCCGTCGTCCTCGCGGTCCCGCACGACGTCGCGGAGGAGCTACTGCCGCGCGGGCAGCGCGGCGCTCGCGCGGACGTCGGCTCGGCCGCCGATCTCGGCAGGTCGCCGATCGTCGACGTCCACGTCGTCTACGACCGCACGGTCCTCGGCTACGACGTCGCCGCCGCGGTCGGGTCGCCCGTCCAGTACGTCTTCGACACGACGGCGTCGTCGGGGCTCGACCCGGCGGACGGCCAGTGCGTCGCTGTCTCGATCTCCGGTGCGGACGCCGAGCACGGCGAGCGTCCGGAAGTGCTCGTCGAGCGGTACACGAGAGCGATCGCGCAGCTGTTCCCGGCCGCCCGAGACGCCAAGGTCGTCGACGCGGTGGTCTCGCGAGAGCACGCGGCGACCTTCCGCGGCATTCCCGGCACGGCCGTGCTCCGACCGCGGCCGGCGACGGAGGTCGCCGGGCTGTTCCTCGCCGGAGCGTGGACGGACACCGGATGGCCCGCCACGATGGAGGGCGCCGTGCGCAGCGGCGTCGCCGCCGCCGCTCTCGCTCTGCGGACTGCCGGCAACGAACGTGGAGGTCCCCGGGTTCCCGGAGGCCTCGAACGCCCCGAGGAGGTCGACGCGTGATCCCGACAAAGAGCGTCCCGGAGGTGCTCCACCGGGCGCGCGAGCTCGTCACCCCCGCGCTGCAGCGAGCGGTGCGCCGGCTCTCGCCCGAGTTGCGGCCGCTCGCGGAGTACCACATGGGCTGGTGCGATGCCGACGGCTGCCCGACGGGGAGCGACGGTGGCAAGGGGATACGACCGGCTCTCGCCGTGCTGTCGGCCGAGGCTGTCGGAGCTCCGGGTGCGACCGGCGTGCCCGGGGCAGTCGCCGTCGAGCTCGTCCACAACTTCTCGCTCATCCACGACGACGTCGTCGACGAGGACACCGAGCGGAGGCATCGCCCGACCGTGTGGGCGCTGTTCGGCGTGGGTCGTGCCGTCATCGTGGGCGATGCTCTCGTCGCCTTGGCCCAGCAGGTCGTCCTCGAGCCATTCGAGGCGTACGCCCTCGACGACGGCGCGAGAGCCCTTGCCGGCGCGGAGCAAGGCCCCGCTACCACTTGCGTCGCCGGCGTCACGACATTCGGTCTCGCTGCCGGCGCTCGCGCAGCCCGGTGCATCGCCGACGCGACGGCGGCGATGATCGCTGGCCAGGCGCTCGACATGGCCTTCGAGTCGGTGTCGGTCGTCGACGTCGCAGGATGCCTCGCGATGGAGGCGGGCAAGACGGGGGCGCTCCTCGGATGCGCGTCCGCGATCGGGGCCGTTCTCGGCGGGGCGGACGACCGGGTCGTCGCCGCGCTGGCTGCCTACGGCATGGAGCTGGGCCTCGCTTTCCAGGCGGTCGACGACCTGCTCGGCATCTGGGGCGACCCCGCGGTGACGGGCAAGCCAGCATGGAGCGACCTCCGCCAGCACAAGAAGACCCTCCCGGTCGCAGCTGCGCTCGCGGAGAGCGGCCCGGGCGCGGAGGAGCTCGCATCGCTGCTCGCGTGCGAGCATCTCGAGGAAGCCCAGATCGCCCGGGCTGCGCATCTCGTGGAGAGCTGCGGCGGTCGCCAGAGCGCGACCGACGAGGCGGACCGGCGGCTCGCCTCCGCGCTCGCGGCTCTCGACCAGGGCGGCATCGTAGCGAGGGCACACGCGGAGCTTGCCGACGTCGCCCGCTTCGTCGTCGAACGGGAGCACTGACGGTGGAGCAGGAGCGATGAGCGTCGAGCCCGGCGACATCGATTCCGTGAAGGAGCACGCCGCGGCCAGCGAGACGCTGTCTCGCGCCCGGAGCCACCTGCTGTCACTGCAGTCCCTCGAAGGCTGGTGGCGAGGGGACCTCGAGACCAACGTCACGATGGACGCCGAGGACATCATGATGCGGGAGTTCCTCGGCAACCGCGATCCCGGCGACACGGCCGCCTCGGCTCGCTGGATCCGCTCGCAACAGCGCGAGGACGGGACCTGGGCGAACTTCTACGGAGGACCCGGCGACCTCTCGACGACCGTGGAGGCCTACGTCGCGCTCCGCATCGCGGGTGACATTCCCGGCGAGGCACACATGGAGCTCGCTGCACACTTCGTGCGCGAGCACGGCGGCATCGAGGCGACCCGGGTCTTCACACGGATCTGGCTCGCGCTGTTCGGGCTGTGGCGCTGGACAGAGCTGCCCGCGATGCCCCCCGAGATCGTCCTGCTCCCCGCGCAGGTGCCCCTCAACATCTACGACTTCGGATGCTGGGCACGTCAGACCGTCGTCGCTCTGACGATCGTCGGGGCCTACCGTCCGGTCCGCCCGCTGCAATTCGGCGTGGACGAGCTCCGCGCTGGAGTCGAGCCCCGCCGGCCAGCGCCGTCTCTGCGGAGCTGGAAGGGCCGCTTCGTCCTGCTCGACAAGGTTCTTCACGCCTACGAACGTCTGGCGAGCCACAGCGCCGTGCGCGCCACGGTCCGGGAGACGGCGCTCGCCCGGGCGGAGCGCTGGATCGTGCGTCGCCAGGAGGCCGACGGCGGCTGGGGCGGAATCCAGCCCCCTTGGGTGTACTCGATCATCGCCCTCCACCTCCGTGGCTATGCGCTCGACCATCCGGTGCTCTCGCGGGCGATCGCCGGCTGGGAAGGGTTCACCATCCGGCGAGACGGGATGCGGATGCTCGAGGCGTGCCAATCCCCGGTATGGGACACGGCGCTCGCGACGATCGCCCTGAGCGACGCAGGCGTAGCGGCCGACGACGAGCGTCTCGTCCGCGCGGCGACGTGGCTCCTCGGCGAGGAGGTGACCGTCCGCGGGGACTGGTCCGTGCGCCGACCGGAGGTCCCGACGGGGGGATGGTCGTTCGAGTTCGAGAACGACAGCTACCCCGACGTCGACGACACGGCGGAGGTCGTCATGGCGCTGCGCCGCGTCGCCCACCCCGACCACGCGGCCCTCGAGGCGGCAGCGGGACGCGGCATCGCGTGGCTCGAGGGGATGGTGTCCGCGGATGGTGCGTGGGGCGCCTTCGACGCGGACAACAGGCGGCAGATCCTCTACGAGATCCCGTTCTCCGACTTCGGGGCCGTCATCGACCCACCGAGCGCCGACGTGACCGCCCACGCGCTCGAGATGCTCGCGGACGAGCGGCGAGCCGACCCCGAGCTGATGCGTCGGGCGATCGCATGGCTGCGTGGCGCGCAGGAGCCGGACGGCGCCTGGTACGGGCGCTGGGGTGTCAACTACGTCTACGGAACCGGAGCGGTCATCCCTGCGCTCGTCGCAGCTGGGGTTCGTCCGGACGACCCGATGGTCGTCCAGGCGGTCGAGTTCCTCGAGCTCCACCAGAACGAGGACGGTGGCTGGGGCGAGGACATCCGCTCGTACGACGACCCGACCCTTCGCGGCGAGGGCGTGTCGACGGCCTCGCAGACGGCGTGGGCGCTGCTCGCCCTCGTCTCGGCCGGCAAGGCCGCCGACCCGCCTGCACGGCGCGGTGTCGCCTTCCTCGTCGGGACACAGCGACCGGACGGCAACTGGGACGAGCCGTGGTACACCGGCACGGGTTTCCCCGGCGACTTCTACATCAACTACCACCTCTACAGGCTGTGCTTCCCCGTCATGGCGCTCGGGAGATGGCTCCGTGCGGTGCGGCCCGGCGGAGCTGCGCCCGAGCCCGCGTCGGTCCAGCACACGAGCACGCCGGCCGCTCGCGGAGCCGGGACGGGCGACAAGGTCGACGCCGGCATAGCTGAAGCACACGGCGAGGTCCACGGAGCGGGCGCCGTGCCGGCAGACGACGCCCCGATACGGACACGGGCGTCCGCGCGCTCGAGGGCGGTCCGCCGGCGTCGGGCGCCCCGGGCGCCGGGCGCCGGATCGTGACGTCCACCGTACGTGGCCCGATCGGTGGCCCGGTGTTCCTCGCGCCGCTCCGCCTGGAGGCCCGGGCCGCGCGCCGGGGCGCGGCGCACGAACGTGTCGAGCGGATCGGCATGGGCCCGGCGCGCGCGAGCGTCGCACGAGCCCGGCTCGACCGGTCTCTTCCGAAGGGCCTGCCAGTCGTGCTGCTCGGGCTCGCCGGTGCGCTCGTCGAGGGCGTCGATCCCGGCGACATCGTCGTCGCGAGCACTCTCGAGCTCGCCCACGGATCACAGCCCGTCTCCCTCGCCTACGGACCGGACGCGACCGCCGTCCTCGAAGGAGCTGGCCTCACGGTGCGATGCGCACCGGTCGTGTCGTCGCCGTCGTTGGTGTCCGGGACCGACGCTCGCAGCGAGCTGGCCGCGAGCGGTGCCGTGGCCGTCGACATGGAGTCGTACTGGTGCGCCCCGCTCGCCCGCGCCCGACCGTTCGCTGTCGTGCGTGTCGTGCTCGACGTGCCGGGCCGCGACCTCTGGTCGCCAGCGACAGCGTTCACGTCGGCGCGCGCATACCGCTCGCTCGTCCGCTGTGCCCGGGCGCTGCGGCACTGGACGCCCGTTAGCGTAGACGGAAGCACTTTCTTGGAGGTCGGTGATCGGTAATGGGCATCCCCCTGAGGCAAAACCTCGCGATGACTCGGTATCTCGTACGCCAGAAGCTGAAGGGCGTGAAGAGGTACCCGCTCATCGTCGAGCTCGAACCGCTGTTCGTCTGCAACCTCGCCTGTCCCGGCTGCGGGAAGATCCAGTACCCCACGGAGATCCTGCGCAAGCGGGTCTCGCCGGAGGACGCCTTCGCCGCGATCGAGGAGAGCGGTGCACCGATGGTGTCGATCGCGGGCGGCGAGCCACTCCTGCACCCACAGATCGAGGAGATGGTCAACGGCCTGATGGAGCGAAAGCGCTTCGTCTACCTGTGCACCAACGCAGTCCTCCTGCGGCGCAAGATGGACAGGTTCACGCCGTCGCCGTACTTCTCCTGGGTGGTCCACGTCGACGGCCTCGAAGAGCGTCACGACGCCGCAGTCGACCGCGAGGGGGTCTTCCGCGAGGCGGTCGAGGCGATCCGCGAAGCCAAGCGCCGAGGCTTTCGCGTCACGACGAACTCCACCTTCTTCTCGACCGACTCGCCGAAGACGGTCCGAGAGGTCCTCGACTTCCTCAACGACGACCTCAAGGTCGACGCGATGATGATCTCCCCGGCCTACGCGTACGAGAAGGCTCCCGACCAGGGCCACTACCTCGGCGTCCGGCAGTCCCAGGAGCTGTTCGCCGAGGCGTTCGGCGAAGGTCACCGCAAGCGTTGGCGGCTCAACCACACCCCGTTGTTCCTCGACTTCCTCGAGGGCAAGGAGGATTACCAGTGCACGCCGTGGGGCATCCCGAGCTACTCGGTCTTCGGGTGGCAGCGACCCTGCTATCTCATGGGCGACGGCTACACGACGACCTACAAGGAGCTGCTCGAGACGACCGACTGGAGCAAGTACGGCCGGGGCAACGATCCGCGGTGCGACAATTGCATGGCACACTGTGGGTACGAGCCGACGGCGGTCCTGGCCACCACCAAGTCGCTCCGCGAGTCGCTCCGCGCGGCCATCGGGACGCACTGACGGAGGGCCTGGGTCCGTTCCAGGTGGCAAGGGGCTGTAGCTCAGCTGGTTAGAGCGCCTGGTTTGCAACCAGGAGGTCACGGGTTCGAATCCCGTCAGCTCCACTCGGAGGTCTTCACGTTTAGACCTCCCCCATCTTCACATTTGGGGCGCCGCCATCGTCGCGCCGGGGTGTGACGCGCTGGCCATGACCCCGGGTGTGGGCCGCGTCGCCAAGTCCGGCCGTCGGCGGCGAGCTTGGTGGAGCTCGGGCCGCGTGAGGATAACCGTGATGCCGGTTGTCAGCGCCGAACGGCCCGGGACTACGGGGAGGCGTCGGCCGAGGTGCCGACGAGGTCGGCGATCGTCCGTCGCCGCTGGCGTCGAGTCCTGGGCGGGCGCCCGGCCACCGCCCGCCGTTCGTCGTCGCGCTGGCGCTCGCTGAACGCGTCGGCGACGGCGAGGTTGCGCACGACGAGGGCACAGGTAAGGAAGAGGCTCATGGGCACGAGGCCCATCACCCGGCACCAGCCCCGGGCGACGTCGACCGTGGCGGGGTCCTTGTCTCATCGCTCGGACGTCGTCAACAGAGGATCGCACCGCCTCAGCTGGCCCGGGGGCGCTCCAGGTAGTCGTGCACGGCGCGGCGGATCACCTCGGCCTCGGCAACTTTTTCCGCCTGGGCTCGGGCCCGGAGCTGGTCCCGTAGATCGGGCGGGAACCGGACCGAGATGTTCCCAGCCGGCGCCGAACCGAGGAGGGGACGGCCACCAGGCCGGCGGACAAGGTGTTCGGTGTCCAGGCCGACCTCCGCCTGCTCCGCTGCCTTCTCGACCAACTCGTCAGTAATCAATCGGCCGCCGATCGTGAGGGACGGTCGCTTGGTGGTCATGGCCGGTACCTCCGTTCTCCGGACCACAGATGTGCGTACTTCGCTCGCATGGACATGGCGTGAACGACGACCACCGTCCCCTCGTCGGCCACCAGGGCCGCCAGCTCCAGTCGATTGCCGGCGCGGTCCGGGCCGAGGATCAAGGTCATGGGAGTGTCTTCGTCCAGTGCATCAGGGTCGTCTCCCACGTAGCCGGGGTGTGCCAGAGCGTGTCGTATGTCGTCGTCGCTGATCCCATGGCGTCGAGCGGTCGGTTCGATCCACAGGTCGGGTTCCGACACCAGCGTATTGTACCGCGAAACTCTTACGAGTGTCCGGGTCCTTCACGAGAGGGCACGACCCGGTACAAGTCGGGCTCCGCCCGCTCGAGTTGGAGGTAGGGAGGACGGCGAGCCGGGCGGGTCATCCGCA
>JAJZCK010000109.1 GCA_021846125.1 Actinomycetes bacterium
GTAGAAGCGCGTCGGGTGCTTGAGGTCCCAGATCAGGAGCGCGCCCGTCACCGCGAGGAAGCCGAGCGCGAGGAGCGGTGCGACGAAGCGGACTGTCGTATCCGCCCATCCGAGCTGCCCGGCCATCGCCAGCAGGACCGGGACGAGGAAGCCACCAGAGGCGATGCCCTTGGTCCAGGTGTAGAGGCTCACCCGCCACCCCCAGGGAGCCTGGTGGGGGATGTCGTAGGACAGGAGAGCCGCGGCAGAGGAGTTCGCCCCGCCTGGGTGACCGGACCCGACCTGCTGGGCACCGCCGCCGCCCTGGGTCGCCCAGGCGTAGAGGTCGCCGTCTGGCCGTCGGGCCGCCAGCGGGTCGAGCGTCGCCTGGTGGGCGCCTTTGTAGAACACCCCCGGGCGCGTGTGCTTCTCCGGTCGGCGCACCGTGACCGCCTCGCGTTGCACGATCCGTGCCACGGGTGACTCCGGGTCTGCAAGGTCGCCGACGAGGATGGCCCCGGTCGGGCAGACGGACACGCAGGCCGGCTCGAGCCCGACGTCGAGGCGGTGCGCACAGAAGTTGCACTTCTCGGCTGAATGGTCCTCGGGGTTGACGAAGATCGCGTCGTAGGGGCAAGCGGCCATGCACGCCTTGCAGCCGATACAGATCGACTTGTCGAAGTCGACGATGCCGTCCTCGCGCCGGTACATCGCTTTCGTCGGGCATGCGGCTACGCACGGAGCGTCGCTGCACTGGTTGCAGCGCGTCACCTGGAAGGATCGGCGGACCTGGGGGAAGACGCCCACCTCGACGGACTTGACGTAGGTGCGCGTGACGCCGAGCGGCACCGAGTTCTCGCTCTTGCAGGCCGTCGTGCAGGCGTGACAGCCGATGCAGCGCGTCTGGTCGAGCACCTTCACCCAGCGTGGGCTCGCTGTCGTGCGGGGAGTCGCAACTGTTCGAGGGGTCACCGTCGGCTCACTCTCGGAGACTACGGGGAGTCGCTCCTAAGTGGCACCCGCTGCTGCTTTATGATCTCAGAAGTCCAGCTTATGAACCGGCTATCTCGAGAAGGCGCTTCGCGAGCGGGGAGAGGCCGCGCTCGACGAGCCACGTCCCGCGCAGCACGCGGCCGAGGTCGAGGCCGACAGTCGGGATCTCGACGAGCCGCCCTGCGGCGAGATCGCCTGCCACGGCGAGCAAGCTCACCACCACCGGGCCACGCCCGGAGCGAGCGGCCGCGAGGATCGCCTCGGTGGAGCCGAGCTCGAGCCGGGTCCGAAGACCGCCGAAGGGGACGAGTGCCGTCTCGAGGACCTCGCGGGTGCCTGAGCCGTGCTCGCGCACGACGAGCTCGGTCCTGGCGAGCTCGTCGCCGGTCACGGCCGCGCCGCGCCGCGCCCAGGGATGCGCCGGGTCGGTGACCACTGCGAGACGGTCGTCGCGCACGGCGACGGTGGCGACCGCGGCCGGAGGTTCGAGGTTGCCTTCCACGAAGCCGAGATCGACAGAGCCGTCCGTCACGCGCTCCAGCACTCCGGCGGAGTTCGAGACCTCGACGGTGACGCTGAGGTCGGGCATCGCGCCGTCGAGCGTGGCGAGCCATCCCGGGACGAGCTGGTCGGCGACGGTGAAGGAGGCCGCGACCCTTAGTCGTGACCTCCGCTGTGCACGCAGCCCCTCGACGGCTGCCATCATCGCCTCCGCCTCGCCGACGACGCGCTGGCTCCACGCGACGACCCGCTCGCCGTCGGGGGTCAGCCGGGTGCCGGACCGATCCCGGTCCAACAGGTGCAAGCCCAAGCTCCGCTCGAGCTGGCTCATGCGCATGCTCACGGCGGGCTGCGAGACGTGGTGCCGCTGCGCCACCTGGCCGAGGCTGCCGAGCCGCGCCACCGAGCAGAGCAGGTCGAGCGCCGCGAGCTCGGGGGTGTCGTGGGGAAGCACTTCCACACTGTACAGCGGACCTTCCCTAAGCCAAGTCGAAAATTATGTACTAGTTCATGCGCTGCCTTGTAAAGTGCACGTGAAGAACGTCGTATGTGCTCGTGCACATAATTGCGCATTATGATTCGTGCGCGTCGTCGGTCTCGTCCTCGGGAGCCTTCTTGCGCATTCCGAGCAGCCGGAGGAGGAGCCGGCCCGGCCATGGGGGGCGATGGCTCTGCCCGCCGTCAGATCCATGGCCGAATCTTCCGTAGAGCAGTCCGCACCCGCTTCCGCCGCCGACACCAGGGAGCGCGAGAGCGTTCGGCTCCTCGTACTTCGGTACCTTCGGCAGACCTCGCCTCGGCTTGCGCGGCTTGTCGCCGTCCGAGCCCATCCCCGGCTCATACCCACACGACGGTCGGGCCAATCGTCGGCGTGCCGTGCCGACGGGCGACCCGATCGCGGCGATGATGAGTCCGTGGGGAGCAACCGGCGGCCGGTCGAGCGTACGCGCGTGCCCGTCCCTCTCCTCGGCCGGCGCCTGCCGTCGGGTCGGGGTGCGATGGAGCAGCCCAACGTCACCGGAGACGGTGAAGCAGCGCTCTCCCTGCGCTTCTGGGTGGGGATCGTGCTGACAGGCGTCGCTGCCGGGTTGTTCGGCGACGCGATGATGGCAGCGCTCTCGCAAGCGGAGCACCTGGCATTCGGCTACCGATCGGGCGACTTCCAGACCGCGGTCGAGCACGCTTCAGATCTCCGCCGGGTCGCCGTGCTCGCCGCGGCGGGTGCGTTCGGCGGTGTCGCCTGGTACGTGCTCCGCCACGTCACCAGAGGCGAGAGCTCCGAGGTGGACGACGCGATCTGGCGCGGCGACGGGCGGCTCTCCTTCCGGCGAAGCCTCGGCACGTCGCTCATATCCGAGATCGTCATCGGCATGGGCGCGTCGATCGGCCGTGAGTCCGCTCCGAAGCTGATGGCTGGGGCGTCGGGCAGCGTCGTGTCCGGCTGGCTCGGGCTCACGACCCCGCAGCGCAGGCTGCTCGTCGCGTGTGGCGGCGGAGCGGGACTTGCGGCGGTCTACAACGTCCCTCTCGGCGGGGCGCTCTTCACGGCCGAGGTCCTCATCGGCACCGTCACGCTTCCCGTCGTTCTCCCGGCTCTGACGTGCTCGTGGATCGCGACGATGGTCGCCTGGGCGTACCTGCCGACGCACGCGACCTACGTGGGCATCCCGGACTACCACTTCTCCGCCAGCTTGCTCGTCTGGGGCGTGCTCGTCGGACCGGTCATCGGCCTTCTCGCGTCCGGACACATACGACTTGTCGGGTGGGTCTCCCATCATGCAGCGAGGGGCAAGCTGGCCCTGGCCGCGCCGCTCGTCGCGTTCACGCTGCTCGGCCTCGCCGGTATCGCCTACCCCCAGCTCTTCGGCAACGGCAAGGACATGGCCCATACGGTGCTCCTCGGCGGCGGCAGCCTCGGGCTCCTCCTGGCCCTGTCGGTGCTCAAGCCGCTTGCCACCGAGCTCTGCCTTGCGAGTGGCGCGTCAGGAGGGCTGTTCACTCCCTTCATGAGCACGGGTGCGGTGCTCGGCGGCTTTCTCGGCCTCGTGTGGAGCCATCTATGGGGAGGCTCACCAGTCGGCGCGTTTGCGATGATCGGCGCAGCTGCGATGGTCGGGGCGTCGATGCAGGCGCCGCTCGCAGGTCTCGCGCTCGTCCTCGAGCTGACCCACAACGGGTTCCAGCTCATGGTGCCGATGATGGCGGCGACGGTCACCGCGACGCTGGTCGCCCGCCACGTCGACGGCTACTCGATCTACTCGGCGCGCTTGCGGGCGGAGCCCTCCGTGTCCGGCACCGACGCGCCCGGCGCCGACGCGCCCGGCACCGACGCGCCCGGCACCGACGCGCCCGGCACCGACGCGCCCGGAACGGGGGACGTGTCGAGGCGCTAGGGCGCCGGAAGGGGACTCTTGATCGGTCGTGCCGTAGTATCGGCGTAGGCCCGGGCATGCCGGTGCGACTGCTACGAGGTGGCGGGTACACCTCGGTGCCGCCGTTGGCCGGCGCCACGAGACAGGACGCCGACAGGAGGCCACGACGATGGGCGGGACGACGAAGAGCAGAGAGGTCCACCTCGCTCGGCGACCGACGGGCATGCCCGTGCCGGAGGACTTCGCCGTGACGGAGGTGGATGTCGCCGAGCCGGCACCGGGCGAGGTGCTCGTGCGCAACCGCTTCGTCTCGGTCGATCCGTACATGCGCGGCCGGATGGACGACAGACCGTCCTACGTCCCACCGTTCGTCCTCGGCGCGGTGATGACCGGCGGAGCGATCGGCGAGGTGGTCGTCTCGCATGCCCCCGAGCTCTCACCGGGCGACATCGTGGTGCACGACCTCGGCTGGCGGGAGGTCGCGGTCGCGGACGCGCACCGGTTCGCTCGGTTGGACCCGGGCGAGCTGCCCCTCTCGCTCTATCTCGGGATCCTCGGCATGACAGGGCTGACGGCGTACGTCGGTCTGACGGAGATCGCCTCCGTCGTCCCCGGCGAAGTGGTCTTCGTCTCGGGTGCCGCCGGCGCTGTCGGCAGCGCTGCCGTGCAGCTCGCGAGGCTTCTCGGCGCGTCCCGCGTGGTGGGCAGCGCCGGCTCGTCGGCCAAGGTCGAGAGGCTCGTCGAGGACCTCGGTGCGGACGCTGCTTTCGACTACCACGAGGGCGACCTCGACGGGCAGCTCGCCGCGGCGGCCCCCGAGGGGATCGACGTCTATTTCGACAACGTCGGAGGAGCGCACCTAGAGGCAGCTCTCGGTGCGATGCACTTGTTCGGCAGGGTAGCCGCCTGCGGCGCGATCTCTCGATACAACGCGACGGACACCCAGGCCGGCCCGCGCAACCTCTTTCTCGTGGTGGGCAAGCGGCTGACGATCCGGGGTTTCATCGTCGGCGACTACGCCGCCCAGCGCGCCGACTACCTCGAGCGTGCGTGTGGCTGGATAGCAGACGGGCGTCTGCGTGCGCTCGAGACCGTGGTCGAGGGCATCGAGAGCGCACCCGCTGCCTTCGTCGGGATGATGAGAGGCGACAACGTCGGGAAGATGGTCGTGCGCCTCGGCTGAGCGCCGCCAGGGACAGCCCTCGGCCGACTATCAGCTGTAATGGTCAGCTGTAATGGTCAGCTGTAATGGACCGTGTCGAGCGCTGGCGCGCTCGCTGCCGGCAGGCCGGGTCGCCCGCCGCGCACCACGAGCAGCGCGAGCAGGAAAGCGAGCCCGGCACCGGCAGCACCGGCGCGGAACGCGTCCTGATAGCCCCCGACGGTGGCGAGCACGGCGAGATGACGTGCACCGCCGAGCTGCTCCAGGGTCCCCGAGTGGACCTTCAGCCGGTCGCGCGTCGCAGTCGCCGCCACTGTGACGAGCGCGGCAAGGCCGAGCGATCCGCCGACTTGTTGCGCGGCGTTGAGCAGCGCGGACGCGAGCCCTGACTCGTGGGCGCCGACTCCCGTGACGGCGTTCAAAGTGAGCGGGACGAAGGACAGGCCCATCCCGAGCCCGACGAGCAGGAGCGGGCCGAGCACGTCGGCGTAGCTCGACCGCCCGGTGAGGAGCGATACCCAGGCGAGACCTCCCGCGACGAGCAGGGGACCGGCCGTGAGGAACGGCCGGGTGCCGACGCGCTTCACCTGACGGGAGACCAGGAGACCGGTAGCGCCGATGACGACGGGTAGCGGGAGGTAGGCGAGACCGGCGGTGAGAGCGCTGTAGTGCAGCACGTCCTGGAGGAACTGGGTAAGGAAGAAGATCAACGAGAGCATCGCGGCCCCGAGGAGCAGCATGACCGCGTAACCACCGGCACGGTTGCGGTCACGGAGGAAGCGCAGAGGAAGCAGTGGCTGGCTGCTCTTGACCTCGAGGACTGCGAAGACGGCGAGCAGCGCGGCGGCGCCTGCGAACGAAGCGACGGTCGGCGTGGCCGACCAACCGGTGTCCGGCGCCCGGACCAGTCCGAACACGAGCAGAGCCATCCCGCCTGAGGCCGTGAGCGCTCCCGGGACGTCGAGCCGGCCACGGCGACCGACGGTCCTCGGTAGCACGAAGGGAGCGGCTGCGACGAGGGCCGCGCCGATCGGGACGTTCACGAAGAGGACCCAACGCCAGGTCGAGACGTCCACGAGGAACCCTCCGAGGAGCAGGCCGAGCGCGCCTCCCGCGCCGGACATGCCCGCGTAGACGGCCATCGCGCGGTGGCGTGCAGGACCGTCGGGAAACGTCGTGGCGACCAGGGCGAGAGCCGTAGGTGACGCGATGGCCGCCCCGGCCCCCTGGACCGCCCGGGCGGCGATGAGCCACGCCTGGGACGACGCGAGGCCACCAGCTAGGGAGGCGGAGGTGAACAGAGCGACTCCGACGACGAACATCCGCCGCCTCCCGAACAGATCGCCGGTGCGCCCGCCGAGCAGGAGCAGCCCACCGAAGACGAGGACGTAGGCGTCGATCACCCAGGTGAGGCTCGTCGAGGAGAAGTCCAGCTCGCGCTGGATGGACGGCAAGGCGATGTTGACGATGGTCAGGTCGAGCATGACCATGAGCTGCGCCGCCGCGATGACGGCCAGCGCGGGGCCGAGACCTCTCTCGTGCTGCGAGGCGCGCTCCGGCGCCACGGGAGCAAGTGTCGTGCTCACGATGCCCCTCCCGGACGGGCGGCCCACACGACGAGGTCGACGAGAGGTGGCTCGTCCGCGTCGTGGTGCCGTTCCTTGCGCTCCATCTGCTCGACGGTGAGGCCGGGGAACGCATCCGCGAGGCGCTCCTCGGTGTAGAGGCGGTCCGGGTCAGGCGGGCCGCCTCGGCCGAGCGAATCGAGGTGGTGTCCGATGACGAACAGGTGGCCGCCCGGGGCGACCGCTTCCGCGACCGACGCGAGAAGCGGCGCCCGCTCGACCGAGGGCACGTGGATGTTCGCGAGGACGACCAGGTCGAACACGGGTCCACTGGCGAGGTAGGACGCTAGGTCGGAGAAGACGGTGCGGATCTCGACACCGGCGGCCCTGGCACGTTCTTGTGCCTGCGCGAGACCGACGGAGGAGGCGTCGACGCCCGTCACCGCCCATCCACCACGGGCGAGGAACACTGCGTTTCGTCCGGGACCACACCCGAGGTCGACAGCGGCGCCCGGCTCCAGCGCCGCGACGCGGGCGACGAGAGCCTCGTCGGGCATGGTCGGCCAGGAGTTCTCGCCGTAGTGCTTGTCCCAGCGCCACTCGCCATCGGGAGCGTCGCTCGAACGCGTGGTATCGGGAGTCGGGTGCGGGCTCACGTGGTCTCCTCCGGTTCGTGATCTGGATCGCCCTCCGGTCCGGGGTCCGGGTCGAGGCCGAGGTGCAGCTCGAGCGAGTTCAACGCGGCGGCGACGGCCTCGCACCCGGACGGGCCGATCGCTCCGAGGAGGCGCTGCTCCTGCGTAGCGACAAGGTGGTCGATCTGCGCGACGAGCGCCTCGGCCGGCGGGCTGACGTGGAGCAGGAGCGGTCGTCGGTCGCCACGTCGGCCGCGGCTCTCGAGCAGGCCCCGGCTCTCGAGCTCGTCGACGCAACGCTTCGCGTTCGTCGGGTCTGTGCCGAGCATCCGGGCGAGCGCTCGGAGGGAGCATCCGGGGCGCTCCGCGACGCCGCGGAGCGCGGCAGCCTGGGGGGGTGTGAGCGCGAAGGGCAGGAGCTCCTCTGCCCAGCTGCGGCGAAGCGCTCTTGCGGCCCGGCTCAGCCGGAAGCCGAGCCCGGCACGAAGAGCGAGACGGCCGCCGTCGGTCTGGGTGGTCATGGTCGCGCACCGGCCGGAGAAGTTCGTGTGCCCGGAGTTGGACATCTCCTCGTCGGCGCGCAGCAGACGCGCGGCATCGACGACCTCGTGGCGAGTGGTCTCGGCCGTCGCAGGACCCCCTGCAGATGTCGCTGCTGTGGCATCGGTGGCAGGGCTCATCGGGGGCTTCCTCGTGTGCGGTCAGGACCTACGGTGCAACTGTAGTGATGTCAACAGTATTCCCGTCGTCGCTGCCACCGAGCGCGCGGTGTCCCGACCTGGTCCGCGACCGGGTCACGGCGTGGCGACCGCTGTGGGGCCGAACGACCGTCTCGGGTTGCCGATGCCGGTCAACCCACGCCTCGCCGTCGCGCCTTTCGTGGGAGCACCGGCGCGCGCCGACGGTGACGACCCGCAGCATCTCCGCGCGCCGCCGCCCGGCCCGGCGACGACGAGGCGCTAGCCGAGGAGAGACCTGACGATCTGCGAAAGCGTCAACGCGCCCGAGGGGGGCGTGATCGCGAGCGACGTCGGGTAGCTGAAGGCGACGTCCGCCGAGACGCGCTTTCCACCGGCGATCTGGGTTCCGACGATCCCGCGCGGCAGGGGTGCGCCGGATAGGGAGACGTAGATCGTTCCGCCGGCCGAGGATGCTATCGGCAGGACGCGACGCCCACGGAGGACTCGGGGGGCCCCCTTGGTGAGCTTGCCGTTGCCGGTGAGCAGGCCCTGGGCAAACTTTCCGGGCTCCGTCAGCCCACCGAACCCGCTCGAGAAGGACTTCGCCTCCGCGCCGCCGATCTCGATCCAGTGACCCGCGAGCTTCGACAGCACCGCCGTCTCGACCGCCCCCGCGGGCGCCGAGCTGACCGAGGAGGCCATCTCCTGGCGCCAGAACGGTGCGGCAGCCTCGAGGTAGACATTCCCTCCGACGTCCACGAAGTGCACGGCGCCAGAGTTGGTCGCACCCGACTTGATGTCGATGTCGCCCGCGACCTTCGCGCCGCGGCTCGTGGACCGCACGCTCAAGACGATCGTCTCCGGGCCGAGGTTCATCGAGCCAGTGATCGCGATCGCATTCTCGTGGGCCAGTGCGGCGGCACTTCTCGTGAGGATCGCGGACGCCGGAAGGCTCGCGATCCCCGTGGCCCGGTGCTGCGCTGCCACGGCCTGGACGCCCCATCCGCCGAGCGCTATCGCTCCGAAGGTTGCCGTCGCAGCCGCTCCGACCAGCCTCGCGAAGCGGATCTTCTCGGGCGTCATCGGCGTCTCCTCGGTGGTGTCGTCGAGCCGGCGTCGATGCCGGCGACCGTCCCAGTCTTACTCGTCGGCGAGCAGGACCGTGACACGCGCATCGCCTTCGCCGACTGCGAGCTCGAGACCCGGGGCGTTCGACGCTTCCAGGAGATCTCCTCGACCGAGCTCGAGCAGCTCGAGGAGAGCTGCGGGAGCGGCGACGGCGAGCGATGCGACTGGCCAGCGCATCGACCGTCTTGCGACGGTCTTGGCGCGCCGGACCTCGCGGAGCACGTCGCCGAGGGCGTCGAGCAGCTCGGGTCGCGCCGACCCGGGAGCCCCGAGATCGGCGGGACCGGGCCAGGTTGCGCTGTGCACCGAGCTGTCGTGCCACCAGGACCAGGCCTCCTCGGTCGCGAACGGCAGGAAGGGAGCGAACAGGCGGAGCAACACGCCGAGAGCGGCCTCTAGCGCCGCCCGTGCGGAGCCCGACTCCGGCG
>JAJZCK010000110.1 GCA_021846125.1 Actinomycetes bacterium
GGTCGATCCCGGTCCGATCCCGGCAACTGCCGGGATCGGACCGGGATCGGTGCTCCAGCTCTAGCGGGTCCGGGCGGCTACCTTCGCCGCCACGGTCTTCGCCGCCACGGTCTTCGCCGCCACGGTCTTTTTCACCGGGGCTGACTTCGTCTCCGGAGCGCTCTTCTTGGCCGCCGTCGCCTTGACGACCTGCTTTGCCGCCGCCTTGGCGGGTCGTCCTACAGCGACTGCCGCTTTCTTTGCCGGCGCGACCTTCGCGGAAGGCTTGGCGGGCGCGGTACGGGAGTTCAAGTCCGCCTTCAGCCGGACGCCTGGCGTGAAACCGATGCCCTTCGAGGCTTTCACCTTGACGGGCGCTCCGGTCTGGGGGTTGCGCCCACGGCGAGCGGCACGCTGGCGGAGCTTGAAGGAGCCAAAGCCAGTGATCCGCACCGGGTTACCGGCCCGCACCCCAGCCGTTATCTCGTAGACGACTGCAGCAAGAGCCGCTTCGCTTTCCTTGGTCGTCAGTCCGGTGTGTCCACTAATCGCCTCGATTAGCTCGCTTCTGTTCACGTCGTCCTCCGTCGTCAGATTGTCTTTGGGAATACGGGCATCTTCGCTCGATGCGCTGTGGTCTGCCCGTTTCCAGCTGCAAACCATAGCTGGATAGCAACTGGTAGTGGTGGATCGGCACAAAGAGCCGATTGCGCCCTTTTCGAGACGAGAGCACGACGGCACCTACAGGACGGCACCGGCGTGTCGGCGCAGGCCGTGTGCTCTCGGACCGACCGAGCAGCCGACGCGAGCTGGGATGTGTCGATCGCTTGCACGAGATGCGACTTCTCCCGTCCGCGGCGACCGGGGGATCACGCTGTGATGCAGGGCCACGGTGATGGCACGCCCGGGCCTGCCGATCGATACGCAGTTGTCGTAGAAGGCTTCTCCACGCGTCTGGAAGGCGTGAAGGGAGGGTGGCCCTCGCCGAGCCCGTACGACCGACGGGCGGCCAGTGACGTCGCGGTCCATGTGGTCGAATTGCGGCGCCGCGTCCTGGCGATCGGCGGCGGCTCCGTGCCGGATCCGATCGACGCCGACGCGATCTGCTCGCTACGTGGCCTCGGGCGTTCGACACTCTCACCCGTTCGACGTTGCGGCCTGCGTCCCAGTTGACCCTGCCCCCAAGGTGCCGCCAGCGTTCGATGCCGACCCGCAGTCTCGCCCGTTGAGGTCCCGCTGTCGGAAGGACTGACTGCCGGACGTCGGAACAGGTCTCTTCTCAGTCCTCGAGTCGGGATCGGTGAAGCGTCCAGTGCCCGTCAGGGTCACGCCAGGCTGCGACCTCGAGGACCGTCTCGCCGCGTAGCCAGAGCTGGATGCCGACTCCCTCGCCCAGTTCCCCCCGCTCCGGTCCGCTGAACACGAGCACCGAGCTACGAGCTGGCGCCGCCGTGCCCGGAAGATCCAGCCGAAGCTCGGCATGACCGTCGACGACCTCGCCGACGATCCGGTCGGAGCCGTCGGGGTCGGTGACGACGAGCCGTCGTGTCCGTATCTCGTGGTCCATCCGGCGAAGAGCCGCTTCGAGAGCGGCGACGCGCTCGCCGACCGGCACCGGATCTCGGGGGCTCACAGGTGCCGCTCCGAGCCGCACCTCGTCGATGCCGTCCTCTTCCTCACACCTGACCTCCTCCGCGAGCATCGCGGCGCGACACCTGCGATGCCAGGTGCGACCGACCCGGACCGACGTTGTACTCGCGGGCTGTGACGGCAGGAAGAGGCTCAGCCCGCCGCGGTGCGCCTGGCCTTGCCGGGTTCGAGCAGCGATCTCGGGTCGACTCCCATCCGCTCGGCGATCCGCTCGAGCGATCTGAGGGTGAGGTTGCGCTCCCCGCGCTCGACCCCGCCCATGTAGGTCCGGTGGACGCCGATCAGCTCCGCGAAGGCCTCCTGGCTCAGACCGGCCTCGAGCCGGTGGGCACGGAGGCTTTCGCCCACGGCCGCCTGCAGGTCACCCTCCACGGGGCCGACGATGCTCGGTTGCTACTTGACCGTCTACATACTTATGAGTAGCGTCACGGGCACACGGCACACCGGCCGCATCTCGCCTCCCTGGGTGGGGCGGGCCTGTCGACGGAGCTGGTCGGAAGGGATCGGTCATGAGCACACCACGGGGCGGTCGTCGGCTGCCGAAGGCACGCGCGGGGCAGAATCCCAGACCGAGGCCAGCGTGACCTCCGTCGTCGTCTGGAGCCGTGGGCACGAGCACGTCGACGCACGGTCGGACCGTGCCCTTCTCGACCCAGCGGCGCCCGGCGCCCGACTGTCCAACGCGGCCACGCTGCGCAGGGCCGCTCTTCGTCGAGAGCTTACCTGCGTCTACCAGCCGATCGTTCACCTGGTGTCCGGCGCCGTCCACGGAGCCGAGGCACTCGTCCGATGGCAGCACCCTGCACTCGGCGCCCTCATGCCGGACACCTTCGTCGGCGATGCCGAGGCCAGCGGGGCCGTCTCGGTCATCGGGCGGTTCGTGCTCGAGACGGCATGTCGCGACGCTCTCCGCTGGCCCACCGGCACACGTCGGCCGATCGACGTGTGGGTGAACGTCTCGCCGGTCCAGCTGGCCGCCGGCAGCCTCGCCGAAGACGTCGCTCGCGCTCTACGCCAGAGCGGGCTCGATCCCTCCCGCCTCGTCCTCGAGCTGACGGAGACGCCGACCCCCCTCGACCTCGACTCTGCAGCGGCGCAGCTCGGCGACCTCCGAGCGGCCGGCGTCCGGGTCGCTCTCGACGATCTCGGCAGCGGGTACTCGTCGTTGCTTCGCCTCGTCAGGTTGCCCGTGGACATCGTGAAGATCGAGCGCGAGCTCGTGGCAGGTGTCTGCGACGACGACCACAGTGCTGCCGTGGTGCGGGCGCTCGCAGCCCTGGCGACGGCCCTGGACGTGGTTGCGGTCGCCGAGGGCATCGAGACGGCATCACAGAGCGCTCGGCTGCAGGAGCTCGGGTGCTCGCTCGGTCAAGGCTTCGTCTTCAGCAGGGCGCTGCCTGCTCCGGCGTTCGCTGCGATGATCGACGCAGCCGGCTGACCTGCGATCTGGTGCACCGGAGGCCGCAAAGCCCTAGCATTGCCCACGAGCTGCACCGCGAAGTCCGAGCGGAGGGGTCTGCGACTGCACCACTCGTGACGGTGCGACGAGGGAGGTCGGATGAGCTCAGGTTCAGACGAGGGCGTCGAACGTGCTCCCCTCCCCGAGGGGTCCGAAGCCGAGACGTCCCCTGCGAGCGCACCTGAGCTGGCCGCCGCGAGCTCGGCTGGTCAGGCCCACCGCTCGGACGAGCCTCCCTTTACCCATACCCGTGCGAGCGGGCTCTGGGCAGCGGTGGTCGTCGCGCTTGTGGTGCTCCTCGCTCTCGCACTTTTCATCCTCGAGAACGGCCGCCATGTGAAGGTGAGCTATCTGGGCGCGCACGGCACCTTGCCTCTCGGCATCGCCTTGCTGTTCGCTGCGATCTTCGGCGGTCTCGTGGTCGTCTTCGCGGGAACGGCTCGCATCCTCCAGCTGCGACGGCGCTCGCGGGGCCAGCGACGGGCCATGGCGGGCGCCCCGGCGCGCCGGTGGCCTCGTCGTGCCGGCCACGGAAGAACGTGAGTGCTGGGCTGCCACCGATCGTGGACCGTCCCGCGGCCGGTACCGTTAGTCGGTAATGTCGCGGCGTGGCAGACCAGGCGGTGTTCGCAGAGCTGGCGATGGAGTACATGCCGTCGCTCTACTCTGCCGCAATGCGCATGACGCGCAATCCGTCGGACGCCGAGGACCTCGTCCAGGAGACCTACCTGAAGGCATACCGGGCATTCGGCAGCTTCCAGGAGGGGACCAACCTCAAGGCGTGGCTCTACAAGATCCTGACGAACACCTTCATCAACACATACCGCGCCCGAAAGCGTCGTCCGGAGGAGTCCGACGTCGAGGATGTCGAGGACCTGTACCTCTACCACCGCCTCGGCACGGGTGCCTCCTCGTCGATCGGCCGCAGCGCGGAGGACGAGGCGCTCGATCGGTTCACCGACGACGAGGTCAAAGCCGCTATCGAATCGCTACCGGAGTCGTTCCGGATGGCAGTCCTGCTGGCTGATGTCGAGGGTTTCTCCTACAAGGAGATCGCCGAGATCATGGATGTACCGATCGGCACCGTGATGAGCCGGCTGCACCGGGGAAGAAGAGCGCTCCAGAAGGCGTTGGCGGAGTACGGGCGCGAGCGTGGTCTCGTCGATGTCCACCCCGGCTAGGCGACGGAGCATGATGAGCCAGTTCAACGAGGACGGATCGGTGGGCGCCGGTGATTGTGGTGCCGGTCACGACGGTGGTGCAGAGGCTGCCGACTGCGAGGAGACCGTTCATCGTCTGTATCACTATCTCGATGGCGAGCTGACGGACGAGAGGCGGAAGGCGATCCAGGCGCATCTCGACGACTGCGGCCCGTGTGTCGACGCGCTCGGGTTCGAGGCGGAGCTCCGCAGGGTGATTGCGGATCGCTGCAAGGACAGGGTGCCGGCACAGCTGCGCGAGCGCATAGCGGAGCTGATCAGTCACGAGCGGCTGGCAGGTGACAGCGCGCACCCGTGACGGCGCGCCGAGGCATCGTGTCGCTCGCGGCTTCGGGGGCGCCTGACCGCCGCTCAGCCCGGTCGCGAGCGTAGGCTCTGCGACGATGGCGTACGACGACCAACGACCGGGGAACGACGCCGTAGCGTGGGACGTCGCCCAAAAGGTGGCGCGGCAGCTCCTCTCGCGGGTGCAGCCTCTCGAAGCGCGCCTCGCCGCTCAGCTCGAGGCGGATCTCACCGAGGCGACCGAGCACGCCGAGTCGATCGTGACGGAGTTGACCGGGCTCCGCTCGAGCCACGGTCCCGCCAGGGCGACGGTGACGGACCGCGGAGGTTGGGTGGATGCGAACGTGGCGTCCTTCAGGCGCTTGCTCCGGCCGCTCGGCGAGCGTCTCGCGAACGGGTCGCCGAGGGCGAGACGGGCGCTCAACCCTGCGAGCCGGGCAGCGTCAGGTGTCGAGGTCGGGCTGCTCCTCGCATGGATGTCGGGCAGGGTCCTCGGGCAGTACGACCTGCTGCCGGCCGACGGGTCGGCCGACGGCGACGTCGTGTACTACGTGGGCCCGAACATCCTCGAGCTCGAGCGCCGGCACGGCTTCGCCCCTCGCGAGTTCCGTCTCTGGATAGCAGTCCACGAGGTGACGCACCGGATGCAGTTCACGGGCGTTCCTTGGCTCCGTGACCATTTCCTCGGCCTCGTCGAACGCGGGATGTCGCTGGCCGCTCCCGACGGACGCGTCGTCCTCGAGAGCCTGATCCGGGCTGCCTCCGAGATACGTGCGGGACGCAACCCGCTGGCCGAGGGGGGTGTCGTCGGGCTGTTGGCATCGTCGGAGCAGCTCGAGACGCTGCGCGAGGCGCAGGCGCTGATGAGCCTGCTCGAGGGCCACGGCGACGTCGTCATGGGTCTCGCCGGGGAGGACCTGATCCCGGGGGCGAGGCGCTTCGCCGAGACGCTGCGTGAGCGCCGGGCGAGCGCGTCTGGTGTCGCTCGCGCCGTGCAGCAGCTCGTCGGCATCGAGGCGAAGATGCGCCAGTACGCCGAGGGCGAGAAGTTCGTCGAGCGGGTACGCGAAGAGGGCGGTGACGACCTGCTAGCTGCCGTGTGGTCCGACCCGGAGATGCTCCCGTCCCTCGACGAGATCCGATCACCGGACGGGTGGATCGAACGCGCCGGCGGGGTAGCGGCCGGGCGTGCGTGACGCGGGGCACCTCTCCGGTGCTCCCGGTCCGGTGCTCACCCACCTCGTCGTGCCGCTGCTTCCGCGATGCACGTTTCCGGCTCCGGGGGAGCCGCTCGCGTGCGCCGTCTCGGGGGGAGCAGACTCCCTTGCGCTTCTCGTGCTCGCCGTCGCCGCAGGCTGCGAGGTCACGGCCTACCACGTCGACCATGGCCTGCGGCCGGGGTCGGGAGCCGAGGCAGATGTCGTCGCCCGGGCGGCGGAGCGCCTGCGCGCTCGATTCGTGGCACTGCGCGTCGACTGCCGACCGGGGCCCAACCTCGAGGCGCGCGCCCGCTCCGCCCGCCTCGGTGCCCTCCCGGACGGGGCGGCCACCGGTCACACGGCCGACGACCAGGCCGAGACCGTCCTGGTGAACATGCTCCGTGGCTCGGGCATCGACGGGCTGGCCGGGATGCGGCCAGGGTGGCGCCACCCGATTCTCGCTCTCCGCAGATCGGAGACCGTGGCTCTCGTCGCCGCGCTCGGCTTCGAGGTCGTTGCCGACCCGTCGAACGATGGCCCGGCCCACCAGCGCAATCGGATCCGCCACGAGCTGCTTCCGATGGCTGCAGACGTCGCACGCCGTGACCCGGTGCCGCTGATCGCGCGCAATGCGCAAGTGCTCGCCGACGAGGTGGACCTGCTCGAGGCCATGGCATCCGAGCTCGACCCGACGGACGCGCGGGTACTCGCCGCCGCGCCGGCGGCCCTCGCCCGTCGTGCCGTGAGGAGGTGGCTCCGCTCGCTCGCCGGAGGCGGCTACCCTCCCGACGCGGCGTCGGTGGAGCGGGTCCTCGCCGTCGCTCGCGGTACGGTCACGGCATGTGAGACGGCTGGAGGGCTACGCGTCCGTCGTTCGCACGGCCGTCTGCTCGTCGGTTGACAAGCGCGGTCGGACGGCGCTCACCCGGTACCGGAGAGCAGCATGAGCAGCACGTGGCACGGCTAAGGTCGCGGCGGTGAGCGAGCCTGTTGGTCCGGCTGGCGGCTGGCCCGGCACGGGGGGTCCCGACGGGCTCGTCCTCGGCGACGTCCTGATCACAGAAGCCGAGATCACCTCCAGGATCTGCGAGCTGGCCGAGGAGATCTCGACGGACTACGAGGGACGTTCGCCCCTGCTGGTCGGGGTCTTGAAGGGGGCGTTCGTGTTCATGGCGGATCTTGCACGCGCGATCCGGCTCCCGGTCGAGATGGATTTCATGGCCGTGTCCTCCTACGGCGCAGCCACGAAGACGAGCGGGATCGTCCGGATCGTGAAGGACCTCGACGTGGACCTGACGGGTCGGCACGTGATCATCGTCGAGGACATCGTGGACAGCGGGCTTACGCTCTCGTACCTGCGCAAGGGACTGATGGCTCGTGGTCCGGCAAGCCTCGAGATCTGCGCGCTGCTGGTCAAGGAGGGCCAGCAGCGGACGAGCACCCGTGTCGCCTACACCGGGTTCGACATCCCGCCGGAGTTCGTCGTCGGCTACGGCCTCGATGTCGCCGAGCGCTGGCGGAACCTTCCCGACATCCGGCTGGCGCACGCGCGGGGAGTCGTCCCGGCGTGACGGGTTCGGTCGAGGCGCGGGGAGTCGACCACGCGCGCGCAGCGGCCGCGGTGCGCGAGCTCTTGCTCGCCGTCGGGGAGAACCCTGACCGCGAGGGCCTGGCCGAGACGCCTCGACGTGTCGCTGCGATGTATGCGGAGCTGCTCGCCGGGACGCGGGAGGACGCCGACGGCCACCTCGAGACCGTCTTCTCCGCGGACCACGACGAGATGGTCATGGTCCGGGACATCACCTTCGCCTCGCTGTGCGAGCACCACCTCGTCCCGTTCGTCGGCAAGGCCCACGTCGCGTACATACCGAGCGCGACCGGCTCGATCACCGGCTTGTCGAAGCTCGCCCGTCTCGTCGACGCCCATGCCCGGCGCCTGCAGGTGCAAGAGCGGATGACGACGTCGATAGCGAGCTCGATCGAGCGCGTCCTGCACCCGCGCGGGACACTCGTCGTGCTCGAGGCCGAGCACCTCTGCATGTCGATGCGCGGGGTCCGCAAGCCGGGGTCGGTGACGATCACGTCCGCCGTCCACGGCCTGTTCCGCAGCGATCCGGCGACTCGCGCCGAGGCGATGGCGTTCGTCCGCGGCAGTCGGTAGGCAGGTCCGGCGCAAGAGGCCGGCCAGGGGTGCGCCGCCTCCGGGTAGCCGTCCGCCGCCTAGGCTGCCGTTGTGTCTCCTCAGGTGATGGGCGTGGTGAACGTCACACCGGACTCGTTCTTCGACGGTGGCCGCTACTTCGACGCCGACGCCGCGGTGGCGCACGGGTTGCAGCTCGTTTCCGAGGGTGCCGACCTTGTCGACGTGGGTGGAGAGTCGACCCGGCCCGGGGCGTCACCGGTGGGCGAGGCGGAGGAGCTGCGCCGTGTCCTGCCCGTCGTCGAAGGGCTCGCCCCCCACGTCCGGGTCTCCATCGATACGACGAAGGCGGCGGTCGCCCGAGCGGCTCTCGAGCGGGGTGCGACTCTCCTCAACGACGAGTCGAACACCCTGGCTCAGTGTGCGGCGGCGGCCGGAGCAGGTCTGGTCGTCATGCACATGCGCGGCCAGCCGACGGACATGCAGGACGACCCCCGCTACGACGACGTCGTCGGCGAGGTCCACTCGACTCTGGCCGAGGGTGCCGAGCGGGCTCGGCACCGAGGCGTGGAGGAGGTCTACGTCGATCCGGGCATCGGGTTCGGAAAGACGGTCGCGCACAACCTGGCGCTACTACGCGCACTGCCGGAGCTCGTCGGGCTCGGCGTCCCGGTCCTTCTCGGGGTGAGCCGCAAGAGCTTCATCGGTCGCATGCTCGTCGCCCCCGGAGAGCCACCGCTACCTCCCGATGCGAGGCTCGAGGGCTCGCTCGCGGTGGCGGTCTGGGCCGCCGCCGCAGGCGTCGCGATGCTGCGTGTCCACGACGTCCGGTCGACTGTCCAGGCGTTGCGGCTCGTCGGAGATCCTCCCGCCGGAGCCGGAGCCGGAGCCGGAGCCGGAGCCGGAGCCGGAGCCGGAGCGCGGTCTCGATGCTGAAAGGCCGATGGGCGGACGGCATCGCCCCGCGGAACTTCGCGTGGATCGTGCAAGGTCGTCTGGCGGTGAGCGAGCGGCCGGGCGGCTATGCGCCGCACCACCGCAAGGTCCGCCGCCAGGAGGAGATCCTCTGGTTGGAGGCCCAGGGATTCACCCGCGTCGTCTCGCTCCTGTCGTCGTCGCACAACCTGCACGCATACGAAGAGCTCGGCCTGCCGGCGTCCCACTTCGGCCTGCCACCGCACTCCGACGTGCGCGACGTGCTCATGGAGCTCTATCCCGCAATGCTCGCCTGGATCTACGCGGGGGAGCGCCTGCTCGTCCACCAGGACGAGCTCAGCGAGCGCGTGGCTGGTGTCGCCGCAGGGTTCCTCTGCTGGTGTGGCGTCCTTCCGGACCCGCCGCGTGCCATTTACGCGGTCGAGCAGCTTGTGCGTCGCCAGCTCGGGTCTGACGGCCGCGCGATCGTTGCGCTGGCAGCATTGCTTCCTCCACCCGGCGGCGGCGCCAGCGCTCCCGAGCCGCCCCAGTCCGA
>JAJZCK010000111.1 GCA_021846125.1 Actinomycetes bacterium
GACGCGCGGTCCGCAAGACCCCGGGGCGCGCGACCACCTCGCCTGCGGGCGTCAACGAGCACCGATCCGCACGCGTGGGTCGGCGAGCCCGACCGCGAGGTCGACGGCGAACATGACGACCAGGAAGATCGCCGCGGCGAACAGCAGCACGCCTTCGACGACGGGGTAGTCGAGCCCCTGGATCGACTGGATGGTGAGGTAGCCGAGGCCGGGGTAGGAAAAGACGGTCTCGGTGATGATCGCGCCGGCGAGCAGGCGGCCGACCTGGATGCCCATCACCGTGATCGTCGGGATGAGCGCGTTCCGCCAGGCGTCGTAGAGCACCGTCCGCGGGCGGAGGCCGAGCGAGCGCGCCGTGAGGACGTAGGCCCGACCCATCACGTCGCCGAGCTCGAGGCGGACGTAGCGGACGAGGACCGCGGCGAACGGCAGGGCGAGCGTCACCGCCGGCATCAGCGTGAAGCGAAGCGTCGAGGCGAGCGACTGCCCCGGGGTGCCCGCGCCCGCCGGCGGCATGAGCCTGAAGTGGACCGAGAACAGCAGGATCAGCAGCGTCCCGAGCGCGAAGCTCGGGACGCTGAGGGCGATCGCCGCCGCGGCCGAGATGACGGCGTCGATCCTCGTCCCCCGCCGGAGCGCGGCGAGCACTCCGACGGGGAGGCCGAGCACGACCCCGATCACGATCGCGAGGGCGTCGAGGCGGAACGTGTAGCCGGACGCGGTCGCGATGGTCGTCGTCACCGGCAGCCCGGTGGAGTAGGACTTGCCGAGGTTGAGCTCGAGCGCGTGCCGCAGCCATATGAGGTAGCGGTTCGCGACGGACGAGTCGAGCCCGAGCTTGTGGCGCTCGATGGCGAGCTGGGCGGGCGTGGCGGAAAGCCCCAGCTGGAAGCGAGCCGGATCGCCCGGAGCGTGCTCGATGACGAGGAACACGACGACCGAGGCGACGACCAGCATGAGCAAGAGCTGGCCGGTCCTCCGAAGTGTGAACCGCCACACGCGCTACCTACCCCCGTTGCCCGATCCGGCGACCTCCGCGACGCTCCCCCGGAGGGCGGACGCGAGGGTCGCCATGCCCGAGACGACTGCCGAGACGTCGGCGGAGCACGTCGTGATGCGCGAGCCGCGTCCTATCCAGTAGCCCGCCTGCTCGGTCGAGCCTGCGAAGAAGCCGAAGGGCACGCCACGAGCCAGGCAGCGATCGAGCACTCCTTGGATGACCTCGAGCACCTCGGGATTGTTGCGGTCGTCTCCGTAGCCGAGGGAGATCGCGAGGTCCGACGGACCCACCATCACCCCGTCGAGCCCCGGGACGGCGAGGATGTCGTCCAGGTTCTTCACCGCCTCGGCGGTCTCGACCTGGGTCAGGACGGTGATGGCGTCGTTCGCGAGGCGCGCGTACTCCGCCGGGCCGCCGAGCCAGGAGACGCGGCGGGGCCCCCAGCTCCTGGTGCCGAGCGGAGGGTAGCGTGCCGCCGCGACCGCTCGGGCCGCGTCCTCCGCGGTGTTCACCATCGGGACGATGACGCCGGTCGCGCCGACGTCGAGCACCTGGCCGATCACGACCGGGTCGTTCCAGACAGGTCGGACGAGCACGGACAAGTCGGTAGGCCCGAGCGCGATCAGCACGTGCTGGAGCGTCTCGATCGTGATGGCGACGTGCTGCATGTCGACGAGCAGGAAGTCGAGGTCGACGCCGGCGAGCGACTCGGTGATCGCGATGTCCTGGATCATGTGGGCGGACCCGATCGCCGGCCTGCCTTCCCGCAGGGCTGCCGCCAGCCTGTCGTTGCTCATCGGACGCCGGCCCCGCGAGGCGCCGGGGAGCCGCTGTCGCACGTCACTGGACGCGCACCCCGCCGAGCTGGAGGTTGCCGATGAGGTCGGCCGACTCCCCGCGCACCCGGGACGACCACGCCCAGGTGTTCGAGTACGTCACGATCGAGATGCAGTGCGCGCTCTCGACGACCGCCCGGTTGAGCTGCTGGTACACGGCACGGCGGCGTGCGACGTCCACGTCGCGGACACCCTGGTCGATCAGCTCGAGCACGGCTGGGTCGACGTAGCCGAGGGCATCTGCGCCGCCGGGGATGAAGTTGCCCTGCGTAGACCAGAACACCGCACCGTCGAGCGCGCACCTCCCGTTGTTCCAGATGAGGACGTCGGTACTGGGGTTCGTGATGTAGCTCTCCCAGAGCGGGGAGTCGACGGGCTGGATCTCGAGCGTGATGCCGATCTGCGCGAGGTCCGCCTGCCAGATCTCTGCAAGGGTCTGGATCGCAGGATAGGCGACGGGCACCGGGAACGTCATGGACAAGCTCGTCACCCCGGCAGAGCGGAGGAGGCGGCTCGCCTTGGCGAGGTCGAAGGCCTGGGCGTTGACGAGGGAGCTCACGTACCCCGTCGCTGCCGGATCGTAGAAGGGCGTCGCGACGGGCTTCTCGTAGCCGAAGAACGCCGCCTTGGAGATCTGGGCGCGGTCGAGGGAGTAGGAGAGAGCCTGGCGCACCGCGACCTTGTCGAACGGCGGCTTCGCGACGTTCACCATGAGGTCCCACACGCCGGTCTGCGCACGGGTGTGGTAGTAGCGGTTGCTGTGCGCGATCGAGTGCATGTCCGCGTAGTTCGTGACCAGCACGCCGTCGACGAGACCCGACTGGAGGTCGGAGATCAGCGACGTCCCGCTGCTGAAGGTGTCGAACACGAGGTTGTCCACCGCCGGCCGGCCACCGTGGTAGCCGTCGAAGGCCTTGAGATAGGCACCCGAGCTCGGGTTGAAGCGCGTCATCTTGTAGGGCCCGGTCCCGATCGGAAGGTGCTTCAGGAAGTCGGTGTCTGCCGGGTCGTCGAAGTTGACCAGGTACCAGTAGGAGAGGATGTCCATTATGTACGGCACGGGCTCTTTGAGCTCGAGCAGGACGGTGTCGTTGCCGAGCGCCTTCACGGCCGACACGGGTCCGAGCAGGCCGGTCATCTTCTGGACGCCGATGTCCGACTTGAGCTTCGGGTCCGACAAGAACCCGTACATCCGGACGAAGTCGTGGGCGGTCACCGCGCGCCCGTCCTGCCAGGTGAGGCCGGCGCGGAGCTTGATCTCCATACGGGTGTCGCGTGAGTTGAGCTTCCAGGACTGCGCGAGGTCGCCCACGGGCGTGCCTCCGGCGTCGACGTAGATCAGCCGGGAGAACAGCTGGTTCGCGATGTCGTCCTCGGTCGGCTGCTGCTTCCAGGGGTTGAACGTCGCGAAGCTGCCGGACTCGGCATAGCGCAACGTCGTGCTCGTCTTGCCCGCGGCCCTGCCTCTCGCTAGAGCGACCGCTGCGCTCCGCCCGCCGATGCGGGTGACCGCGGCGACGCCCGCAAAAGCGCCAGAGGACGCCAGGAGCTGCCTACGGCTGAACCTCGTGTTGCTCAGCCGGTCGTCGAACTCGGACACCGAACTACCTCCGTCTCGAATCTCGTCACGTCGATATGCAGATGACCCACACCACAGTCCGCCGCCGCTCGCCCACCTCCCCCGCGGCGCATCTAGCTGGATCTTCCAACCTGGAGACGTGCCCGGAGTGTTCGAACCCTTCCGAGCGCGCTGTCAATGTAGCAGTTGCTACATAGGATGTCCAACGTCCCGCATGCATCTCGTCAGGCCCGGGCGCCGGTCGCGCCGGTGGTCCGCTCCCGGCTCTCACGCTCTCGGCTGGTCCGCACCCAGCCCGTCCGCCTTCGCGAGCCCGGGGCCCGAGCGCAGCCGCGCCATACGGTGACCGGGCCGCCACGCAGAGTGGCGTCGCTCTCCGGCGGACTGTAGACAGCGACGGTTGGCCCGGTGTATACCGGCACCTTGACGCCGTGCGACCCGGCACCACGAGAGATGGCACGCCAGGATGGCCGTGCCACGGACCGCACATCGACGGCGCTGTCAGGAAGGTGGCGGGGCGTGGCGCGAGTCGTGGTGCGAGTCGTGGCACGCTCGGTGCGCCGGACCGGGCGGCGCGTGGGTGCCGTGCCCGGCTGGCTCGTGAAGGCGAGCGCGCTCGCGCTCGGCGCATGCGGTGCCGCCGTGGTCGGCGCTCTCGTCCTCGCCGGTCACGCGGGGGCCACGTCGGTGCTCACGGCGACGATCGGTGGCCCGTCGAGCGGATCCTCGGCCGCCTCCCTGCAGTCGACGACGTGCGCCGAGGCGGCGAGCACCCTCGAGGGCGACGCGGCGGCGGGCACCGTGCCGACCCTCGCGATCGGCCCGAGCGGGCTCGTGTCGTTCACGGCGTCGCAGCTCGCCGTCGCGACAGACGCGACCGGCGGGACGAGCTCGTGCTCGACCCTCACCCTCGAGGGGACGACGACCCTCCTCGGCCAGAGCGCCGAGATCCTCGTGGTCGGCCGGTGGCCGTCCACGACGTCCACCTCGCCGAGCTTTACGATCCTGCTCCGGTACGCGAACGTGGGGCTGTCGAGCCTCGTGGGCGCCACGACCCCCGGACCGGGTGCGACGCTGTCCACGGCGCTCGTCGGCGTGACGACGTCCTCGGGCGGGACGGCGCTCTCCGCGAGCGACCTGCCGGGCACCGCGCAAGGCTTCCTCTCCTCTCTCGGCGGCGGCAGCTTCGACGTCGCAGCCTCCGGCGTGAGCTTCCGGGGCGTCCTCTCCGGCACGGGCAGCCTCGCCACCGGCCTCTCGGACCTCGGCGTCTCGCCCGGTGGCGTCGTCCTCGAGGGATCGCTCACGGGGTCGGTGTCCGCGCTCGGCGTCTCGGCCCCCCCGACGGCGAGCGCGCAGCTCGACCTCGCCGCCTCGGTCCAGCCGAGCCTCGTGACGCCGAGCTGGCTGTCGCTCACGGGCCCGCTCACGCTCTCGGTCACGGGGAGCTCCGGCGGGAGCTGGTCGGCGAGCGCGGCAGGAGCGGCCACGGTCGACCTGCCCGAGACGCCGGCCGTGCCGGTCGCCGCGACGATCTCGATCACGAAGGCAGGCTCTGCCGTCGAGCTCGGCCTCGACGTCTCGCTCGGCACCGTCCCCGACCCGTTCGGCCAGTCCTGGCTCACCCTCGACAGCGCGGACGTCTCGGGCACGATCGGCTCGGGGGGGATCACCGCCGACCTCGCCGCGACGGCCACGGTCTCGGGAGACACCTACACCGTGACCGCTGCGCTCGGCTCGGCGAGCGGGCTCGGCCTCGAGCTGAAGACGAGCGCCACCGTCAGCGCGCTCGGCCTGGCGGGGGATCTCGGCCTCGGCACGCCTCCGGCCGGCACCCCCGACCTCAGCTTGGGCGGCCTCGACGTCTACCTCGAGGTGCCGAGCTCGGGCCCGGTCACCGTCGCCGCCACGGGCACCGCCACGCTCGCCATCGGCACGTCCAGCTACAGCGCCGACGTCCTCGTCCGGGGGCAGTCCGGCGCGTCCGGCGGCCTCCTCGTCGCCGCCCGACCGGCCCAGTCGCTCACCCTCGGCCAGCTCCTCGGCACGTCGGTCTCGCCCGACATGACGCTCCCGAGCCTCGCCGTCGTGTTCTCGACGAGCGCGGTCTCCGAGGCGTCCTCTGCGCTCGACCCGCCGACGCTCGCGTACTTCTCCGGGCTTCTCTGCCCGAGCGGGGCCAGCAGCTGCGCGTTCACGCTCGACGTGCCGGCCGGCGTCGGGGTCTCGGCGAGCGTCACCTTGCCGGGCTCGATCGAGGGCGCGCTCTGCACGCTCGTCGGCCAGCCGTCGTCGAGCTGCGCGAGCCTGCTCACAGGGCCCGTGACGATCGACGGCCAGATCCCCCTCTTCGGCGGGACGACCACGAGCCTCACCGTCAACCTGCCGACGATCAACGTCGACTCGGGCCCTGTGCAGCAGGTCGCGGTCCACCTCGCGATCGCGGAGTCGGGCGGCACCTTCTCCTTCTCCGTCGGTGGCACCCTCGTGCTCTTCGCCCCGGGCGGCGGCGGCGCGGCGACGTGCCCGCAAGCCCTGCAGGGCCAGCTCCCCTCCGGTGACGTCTGCCTCGACCTCTCCGTGGACGGCTCCCTCGGCTTCTCGAGCGGCACCGCCTCGATCTCGCTCACCGGCCAGCTCACGAGCGGTTCGTCGACGACCGGGTGGGTCCTGCCGTCCCCGGTGTCGTGGCTCACGGTCGACGACCTCACGGTCCAGCTCGGCGTGACGAGCGCCGGCGGTGGCGGCCTCACGCTCGGCGCCCGGGGGGCCGTCGTCGTCGGCTCGACGGACCTCGCCCTCGCAGTCGACCTCGAGGTGACGGCCGACGCGCCGTGGGTCGACCTGCTCGGCTTCACGGTCGCGAGCCACGCCGGCGTCTCGCTCCAGGACCTGGTGTCTCTCTACGAGGAGGTGTCGGGCAAGACGGTCCCGCCGGGCTCGCTCCCGCCGCTCGCGCTGCAGAACCTCTACCTCTCCTACTCGAGCGTCTCCGACCCGGGACTGTGCCTCACGCCCGGCCTCTACGTCTCCGGCGACCTCGTCCTCACGAACAGCTCGGCGACTCCGGTCGGGACGGACGTGCCGACCGGGCAGGCCTCCGACTGCACGCCGCCCAGCCGGAGCTCTGTCTGCTCCGCAGACTCGAGCTCGTGCCTCGCCAGCGTGTTCTTGAGCATCAGCCACAGCGGGATCGAGGGCTCCGGGTACGTGACCGGCTGGTCCGCGGGGCCTCTCAGCTTCGCGCCGACGGACCTCAGCTTCACCCTCGACTCCTCGGAGGTCCAGGTGGACATCTCCGGCGGGGGCACCTTGCTCGATCCGGTCCTGTACAGCACCGAGGGTGCCGGCGCACCGGTCTGGGCCTCGGGGAGCTTGACGCTCGACGTCGGGACGAAGAAGCTCCTCCTCGACGGCTCCGTGACGATCGGCCAGCTGAGCGGGAGCATCCAGGGCAGCGGCTCGCTCGACCTGTCCGACCCCGGCTTCAGCGTGACCGACTGGTTCGACCAGGCCCAGGCCTTCTTCACCGGGGCCGGCCAGACGATCACGAGCGGCGCGGACACCGTCGCCTCGACGACCAGCGCCTGGTACTCGACGTACGTGGCGCCGGGCGCGGAGTCCCTCGTCGGCGACATCGGCGGTGCCTTCGCCGCCCTCGACCAGCCGCAGCCACCCGCGTGGCAGGCCGTCCTCGGCGCGTACCAGGACGTCAGCAGCAAGATCGACGGTGTCAACGCCGCGCTCGACAGCGCGGGGCTCGGCTCGCTCGACATCTCCACGACGACGATCTTCGAGGACGCGTTGGACGGCCTGTCGTTCAACGCGGTGCAGCTCTGCCTGTTCGACAAGTGCGTCACGATCGTGCCGGGCTTCTCCGTCCCGGGCCTCTGCTCCACCGACCCCGGCCTCACGGGCACCCCCGTGTGCACGGCGCCGTTCTCCCAGGTGGTCTCCGCAGCCCAGCACCAGTTCGCCGACCCGTCGGTCGCGAGCCAGCTCGCGTCGGTCGGGCTCGTTGAGCCCCCGGGCGCCTCGCCGGGCTCGATGGTCACGACGATCCACGCGCTCGACCCGCCGGGGCCGAGCAGCGTGACCTGCGCGATGGCGACGGGCGACTACGCGACGGCGAGCGAGAGCCCGACGACGCTCCAGGTCGACTCGCTCGGCACGAGCGTGACCTTCGCCGGTCCGAAGCCCACGACGCTCGGGAGCACCGCGCGCACAACGACCAACCAGCAGGCCCTCAGCCAGGACACCTTCGACGGCCTCTACAGCGGGCAGAACGTCGGCAGCTGCTCGGCGGAGCCCCCGGGACCGGCGGTGCCCGCCGTCACGTTGTCGCTCGACCGCTCCTGGATCGACGAGGGCGGGAGCGTGACGGCGAGCGGGTACGTCGAAGCCGGGAACGTCGGCCAGGTCACCGTCGACTGGGGAGACGGCACGAGCCCGAGCACCGTCGCAGTGACGAACGGCCAGTACAGCGCGGACCACGTCTACGCCGACGAGACCGCCACGGGAGGCGGGCACAGCCCGTACACGGTGTCGGTGTCGGCGGCGGGCGCAGCGACGGTGACCGGGCGGGTCGCGGTCCTCGACGCGCCGGTCACGGTCGCCTCGCTCGCGCCGAGCTCCCCCTCGGTCGACGTCATGAGCCCGCTCACCCTCCGGGGGACGCTCGCCGGCGTCGAGGCGGGCGAGCCGGCGACCGCAGTGGTCTCCTGGGGGGACGGGACGCCGGACAGCACCGTCACGGTCGCCGCGGACGGGAGCTTCTCGGCGAGCCACACCTACGACAAGCTCGTCCCGAGCGGCCAGCCGGCGGCTGTCGAGCCGATCGCCGTCCACGTCGCGGAGGGGGACGGGACGGCTGCGAGCGCGTCGAGCGCCGTGACCGTCCACGACGTCGCGCCGCAGGCGACGAGCCTCGTGCCGACCACCGGCGCGAGCGTCACCGCGGGCACGGTGTTCACCCACGCCGGCACGCCGACCGCGTGGACGTCGCAGGCTCTCGACGTCTCGCCCGAGGCGGTCCTCTCCTTCTCGACCGACTGGGCCGACGGGTCACCGCCGTCGACGACCACCGTCGCCGCGCCGACCGGCGCGCCTGCCGGCGTCGCCGGGAGCGCGACGAGTGGCTGGTACCCGTACTCGAGCCCGCCGGGCGGGGTGACCCACACCTTCTCGACCGCCTGCTTCGACCCCGTGCAGACCACGGTGACCGACGCGGACACGCTCTCCGCGCCGGTGCTCACGACACCTGTCGTCGTCACCGCACCCCTCGGCGCGACGGCGGAGGGGGCCGGCTACTGGCACGAGCAGCTGGCGGCCGCCCTCGGGCACGACCGTGGCCAGACCCTCGGCGCCGCCGCGCTCACCTGCTACCTCGCCATCGCCCAGCACCTGAGCTCGCAGCTCGGCACGCAGCCCTCGCTCCCGGCCGCCCTCGGGGTGCTCGAGCCGCGCCTCGGCCACCTGCCGGCGGTCGGGAGGGCCTCCTCCCTGCTCCGCAGGGAGCTGCTCACGAGCCTCCTCGACTTCGCGAACGGGACCGCCGACTGGACCGAGCCGATCGGCGCCGGCGGGGCCAGCTATGCGAGCCTCGTCGCCGGCGCGGACGCTGCGCTCTCCTCCGGCCGGCTCCCGGCGATCGAGGGCGCGCTCCAGGCGCTGCGCAGGATCGGCTGAGAGGCCGGGGCCGACCTGCGGGCGCGCGGAGGCACCCGGTAGCCTCGCCGGATGGCCGACACCGCACCATCTACGGGCAAGACCTGGCGCTACCGCTTCGCCCGGCCGGACGGCAGCGAGATCGAGACCGGCAACCTCGGGAGCGACGGGGCGGCCGAGGCGCGTGCGCGGGAGCTGTCCACCGCCGGGGAGACCCCTGTCGTCGTCGAGCGGCACGACTTGGTCGACTGGGAGTACGTCACCGAGGTCGACGAGCGCCCCTGACGAGAGGTCGACGAGCGCCCTTCACGACCCGGAGCC
>JAJZCK010000112.1 GCA_021846125.1 Actinomycetes bacterium
GCCGTCGCGAGGCAGCGGCCGGGTGAGGTGGGGAGTGAGGACGATGCCCTCGGCACGGGCTCGAGCGTCGAGCTCGTCGAGGGGGGCGTAGACGACGACGTCCGGATCGAGGTAGAGAACCGCAGGCGCCCCGCGGGCGAGAAGGGTCTCGACGAGCCAGGGCTTGACCGCGGTCGAGATCTCGAGGATGTCGTAGATAGCCACCATCTTCGCGAGCTCGTCGGGTTCGATGCCGATCTCGTCGAGGTGGAGGACGACGAAGGGCTCCGTCGTGCCGTCTATGGTCCGCTCCGGGTCGTCGACGAGCAGGACCGCGAGGGCCGATCCGGGGTGGTGGCGCGCGAAGGACGCAGCGAGCACGCGCGCTGCAGGCAGATAGTTACGGGCGATGATGGTGCAGGCGTGGACCGTCACGGCAGTGCTCCTCGGCCAGCGTGGCGTGAGCAAGGGTAGTGGAGAGCGCATCGGCGCCTTCCACCCGGCCGACGACCGAGACGCTCTCCCCTCGCCCGCACGGCTACAGGCTACGGCGGACTGCCTCTGCCGCACCGCTCACATATCCCTTGCGCAACCGCTTCTCGACGTCCGCGATGCGTCGACGGACGAAGAGCTCCGCCCGTGCGACACCGTGCTCGGCGAGCACCTGCCGACGAGCCCGGCTCCCGAGGTCTCTCGCCTCCTCGGGCCGGGCGACGACACGGCGCATCTGCTCGGCAGCTACACCGAGGTCTGGCTCACCCCAGCAGCTCTCCGGGTCGTAGGGCGAGGCACCCGGACCGACAGCGACCCGGCGGGCGGGGACGAGCAGCGCCGTCTCGTCGTCCATGAGATCGAGGTTCCCCGAGTAGCGGGTCGCGATGACGGGCTTGCCGAGCGCCATCGCCTCCGCCATCCCGAGCCCGAAACCTTCGGCTCGGTGCAGCGACACGTAGCAGTCGCAGCTGTCGAGGAGAGCTCCCCGCTCGGAGGCGGTCAGGTAGCCGTCGAGGACGACGACGTCGGAGCGGTCGCCCGCCAGGAGGGCAAGACGCTCGGACTCGGCCGGACGTCGGTCTCCGTTGACGCTCTTCAGGACGAGGACCGGACCATCCCCGGGAGCGAAAGCGGAGGCGAACGCCTCGAGCACCCCGAGCGGGTTCTTCCTCTCGAAGCCGGAGAGAAAGTCGTACGTGTAGAGGAAGCGGTAGCCAGGGGGGATCCCGAGGCCCGAGACGTCGAACTCCCGGTCGACCGGAGGCGGGACGACAGGATGGGGGAACACGTGCACGACCCGATCGGCCACGGAAGCGACCGCGTCGCGCACGTACGCGCTCGGCACCCATATCTCGTCGAGCATCGACGAGCTCGCCGCCATCGCCTTCGGCATGGACTCGGTCTCCCACGCCCAGAACCCGATGGTGTAACGGCCGTCGAAGAAGGCCGGCCCGACAACCGACGCGAACCCGGGGAGCTGGTCCGCGTTGACCCACACCAGGTTGATCCTCCGGTCGGCGACCGGTGGCACCTCGGCACCGAGGTCCTCGGGATCTCGATGGAGCTGACGGCTCGGCGTCGTCCCGATCGGGACCGGCACGACGTCGATGCCCGCCGAGCGCATGGCGCCGAGCGAGAGCCGCGCAGCCTCGCCGACGCCGGACTCCGCTCGCAGGTAGCCCGCAAGGACGACGCCGGGTCGCAGACCCCCCGGCGCGGCGACGACGACACCCGTCGGCGCCGACCACCACGACGTTCGCGCGAGCGCATCACGCAGCGCGGGCGGCACACCGGCCTCGTCGAGGCCGTGATGGGCGACCCACTCGCGGAAATGCGCCATGTCGACGGTCCCGAGCCGAGGGAAATGCCACGCGAGGTCCGGACGCTCGCGGTAGACCTCGAGGAGGTAGCGGGGAAGGTTGGGCGCGGTCGGGTCCGACGGGTCCGGACTTGCGAGCCACTCGTGGAAGGAGCCGATCTCGTCAGGCTCGAACGGGTCCGGCAGCGCGCGCTTTCCGTGGGCGGTGGCCGCTACCGCGAGGCGCGCGATCCTGCGCATGCGCTCGTCGAGTCGCGAGCCGTCGGCGAGAGCGACAGCCCTCGCACCACCCGACGATCCGGCAGCGGATCCGGGCGCCGGCACCGTAGCGCGTCCGAGCTCGAGGGCTCGCTCCCGGCACAGCCGCCAAAGTGCCGGCACCTCGCTCGCGAGGACCCGCGGCCGCCGAGTGCCGGCCGGAGCGACGAGGTAGGGCACCTCCGGGTCGAAGCCCTGCAGGTGGACGAGAGAGACGGGCGAGCCGAGGGCACGGTAGCCGTCGGCCGCGGACCAGGTCAGGCCGCGTTCGTGCGCATTCCAGCTCGCCACACCGATGCCCGCGGACCGCGTCAGCTCGGCTCCGAACAGCTGTGGGGCGAGCGCGAGAGCCGGCTGCGAGCGGGCCGGCGCTCGACCGGGCGACGACGCCTCGCGACGGACCGAGCGCTGCCACCACTCGAGGAACGGCTCGGCTCCCGGCGCGACCGCGACGACCCCGGGGTCGACGACACCGTCGGTCACGACCTCCTCCTCGGTCGGGGCGCGCCCGTCGTCGGGGATGGGCCCGAGCAGCCTCGGCACGAGCAAGGTGGTCGCACCGTGAGCTGGCACGAGGTCGACGAGCGGCGCTAGCACCACGACCTCCGGGGACAGCCACACCACCGGACGCCCGCGGCGCACGAGCGCGGATACGAGCGCCGGTGCCAACGCCGCTGCAAGATCGTCTCCGCCGCAGCACAGCGCCATCTCGTGCGCTTCCCAAGCGTCGAGCCTCACGTCGTCCAGACCGAGGAGCTCCATGATCGGCTCGGCGCCGGCGACGTCCTCGCCCAGCTCCGCCCCTGCCTCTGCGGGGGTCACCGCGCCACCCCGGTCGTCGAGGAGCAGGGCGACGAGGCGCTCACCGCCGTGGTGGCGGGCGATCGACCTCGCGAGCGCTCGGACCGCCGGCCACCGGTCGGGGGTCGCACTGGTGCACACGAGCGGCAGCGTCACGGCGACAACTGTCCCACGGTCGAGAGACCGTCATCGTCGCCGACGGCTCCCGCTCGCACGGCCTGTCTGGCCCTCGCCCGGTAGAGCCCGTCTTCTAGCGGAGGCGATGGGCGATGGGCGATGGGCGATGGGCGATGGGCTATGGGCTATGGGCTATGGGCTAGGCGAGAGCAGACCGGAGCGTCTCGAGGGTTCGCTGCCAGGCCAGTGCGGACGCCGGCGCGTCGTAGACCTCGGGTCGAGTGTCGTTGAAGAAGGCGTGGTCGGTGCCGGGATAGGTGTGCATCATGACGTCGGAGCAGCCTGCGGCACGGAGCGAAGCCTCGAGCTCGGCGACGTACTGCGCGCTCGCGAAGTCGTCGCGCTCGGCGAAGTGCCCGAGCACCGTCGCGCGCAGGGCGGACCAGTCCGGCTGGGCCTCGGGCCAGAGGATGACGCCGTAGAAGGGAACGACGGCGCGCACCGCGTCGGGTCGCTGCGTCCCGAGGACGAGGGCGAGACCTCCTCCCATGCAGAATCCCACGACACCGACCGACGCGCCGGTCGAGCGCTCGAGGAGCGCGTCGACGGCTCCAGAGAAGTCCTTGCCCGCCTTCTCGAGGTCGAGTGCCATCGCGAGCTTCCCGGCCTCGTCCGGCTCGCTCGCCGTCTTGCCGTGGTAGAAGTCCGGTGCGAGGGCGACGAAGCCCTCCGCCGCGAAGCGGTCGCACACGTCCTTGATGTGGGGCACCATCCCCCACCACTCCTGGATCACGAGCACTCCCGGACCGCTTCCGCTCGCGGGCGTCGCGAGGTAGCCCTGCCCTGTTGTGCCGTTGCTCGGGAACTCGACCATCGTGGGCATGGTGCGACGATATCCCGCCTGGGCCCGCAGGCGTGTCAGCGGGTGAGCTCGAGTGGCACCGGGCACTCGGCCGACGCGAACGCAGTCACCGGGCGGACGGCGCCGGACGGGCCGACGACCCTGGCGAGGTGCCCGACCGCGACGAAGCGATCTTGACGGCAGCGCCCCGCCGCGACCGTGAACAGCGCGGCCGGTAGCACCCGCCCGACACCAGCGACCGCCCACACGGCGACCCCCGCCTCGCGCGCCCGCGCGGCGAGCGACGCGCCGGCACCGAGGAAGCCGACGGGGCCGGCCGCAGACGCCTCTACGACGAGCACGCGCGCACCGACGAGCGCCGCGACTGCCTCGTCGAAGGACCAGCCCGTCGCCTCGGGGCCACGAGCCAGCTCCCTCAGCAGGCTCGCGAGCCTGGACCGGTCGCCGACGAGCCGTGCGTCGAGGTCCGGACGCGTCGCCAGCGCCCCGACGACAAGCGGAGTGGCCTCGGCGACCACGGTCGCGCCTGCCGGAAGGGACGCGGCCAGCTCCTCGACGGTCGGGTCGGAGTCGAGCGACGCGATCACGAGGCGGGCAGCCTCATGCGGGTCCTCGGCGCAGATCACGTGCGCTGCGGCCCACCACAGCGGACCGCAGCAGGGATGGGCGTCCACGAGGTTGCGAGCCGCCATGACCGCAGCTCGCGGATCCGCCGCGAGGTCCGCCAACGCTGCCGTCGCCTCGGGGACGAGAACGTCGACGTCGAGGTCCCCGCAGCGAGCGAGCAAGCGCAGTCGCTCGATCGGGTGCATCGCGCCCACGCTAACGGGAGCCGGCGCCCTGGGCACGAGTGGGTCGACGCCGGGCCCGCACGTGCAAGACGTCACGGGCGGAGCGGACGACCCGGTCAGCCGACGATGCCACCCCGCGTCATCGCGAGCACGTCCAGCGCTCGGTCGACCTCGTCCTCGGCGAGCAGCCCCATCTCGAGCACGACTGCCTTCAGGTCCTTGTTCTCGGCGAGCGCCTTCTTGACCACCTTCGCTGCGTTCTCGTAGCCGATGTAGGGGTTGAGAGACGTCACGATCGACGGCGAGGAGAGCGCGTAGGTCCGGCAGCGCTCCACGTCGGCGACGATGCCGTCGACGCACTTGTCCGCGAGCGCCCGGCTCACGGACGCGAGCAGGCGGATCGACTCGAGGAGGTTGCGAGCGATGACCGGGAGCATCACGTTCAGCTCGAAGTTGCCGGCAGCGCCTCCGAACGCGACTGCGGCGTCGTTGCCGATGACCTGAGCGACCACCTGGCAGACGGCCTCGGGGACGACCGGGTTGACCTTGCCCGGCATGATCGAGCTCCCCGGCTGGAGGTCGGGCAGGTGGATCTCGCCGAGGCCGCAACGCGGCCCGGACGACATCCAGCGCAGGTCGTTGGCGACCTTGTAGAGAGACACTGCGATCGTCCTCGTGACGCCAGACGCCTCGACGAGCGCGTCACGTGCGCCCTGGGCCTCGAAGTGGTCACGGGCCTCGCTGAGCGGCAGACCGGTCGCCCGCCGGAGTCGCTCGACGACCTCGGCGGCGAACCCAGGCTTGGCATTGAGGCCGGTGCCGACCGCCGTTCCGCCGAGCGGCAGCTCGGCGACACGCCCGAGGCTCGAGTGCAGACGTTCCACGCCGTGCTCTATGGCCGCCGCGTAACCCGCCATCTCCTGGCCGAGCGTCACCGGCGTCGCATCCATGAGGTGCGTGCGCCCCGACTTCACGACGTCTGCGAGCTCACTCGACTTGGCCCGGAGAGCCAGTGCGAGGTGCTCGAGAGCGGGGACGAGGTCTCCGACGATCTCCCGGGCCGCTGCGAGGTGGATCGCCGAAGGAAACGTGTCGTTCGACGATTGCGAGGCGTTGACCTCGTCGTTGGGGCTGACCTTGCGCCCGAGCCGCTCGCCGGCGAGCTGCGCGAGCACCTCGTTCATGTTCATGTTCGTCGAGGTTCCCGAGCCGGTCTGGAACACGTCGACCGGGAAGTGCGCATCATGCAGGCCCGCGGCCACCTCGGTGGCAGCTGCGTCGATCGCGGCCGCCACTCCCGCGTCGATGACGCCGATCTCGGCGTTGACGAGCGCCGCCTGGCCCTTTACGAGGGCGAGCGCGGCCACGAGCGACGACTCGACCCTCCTGCCGGAGATCGGGAAGTTCTCGACTGCACGCTGGGTCTGCGCACCCCAGCGCGCCTCGGCCGGGACGAGGACGTCACCCATCGAATCGTGCTCGACCCGCATCCCGGGACCCGCCCCGGCCTCCGGACCGCCCCATGGAGCGCTCATAGCCGTCCTCCCGTCGTCGACACTTCGCCACGGCGACACGACCTCGCCGTGACCGCGTCGACCCACGGTAGCGGGCGAGCGTCACGAGGGCGAAACGCGACCGCAACAGCCCGGTGCTTGCGCATCGGTTGCGCCCACCGATAGGTTTCCTCGGCATTGTGACAGCAACCGGGAAGATTCTCGCGTTCGCGTCGCCCTTGCGGCACAACGTCGGCGGGTCCACGCGCGTCGGCAGGACACGACTCGACGCGCTCCGCCAGGGTGTGGCGCCCCGACTCGGACGCAGTGGTCTCGTGGCCGCGGGAGTGGCCCTCGCGGCGGCCTTGCTCCCCGGGAGCCTCGGTGCAGGCACTCCCGCGGCGGCCGCGTCCGTCGCGTCGCTCCAGGCCACGGCTGCACATATCGCTGCCGAGGTCAACGCGTCGGACGCCCGGCTCCAGATCCTGTCCGAGGAGTACGACCAGGCCGCACTGCGCGTGACGTCGCTCGGGCGGCAGATCCGCGCCGACCGCGCCTTGCTCGGACGAGCGGAGAGCTCGGTGCACCTCGACGCCGCGAGCCTGCGCCACGACGCAGTCGTCGCGTACGTGAACGCCGGCTCGTCGAGCGAGCTGTCGGTCGTCATGTCCGCCGACGCGAGCTCTTTGCCCATCCAGCAGGCCTACCTCCAGGCCGCGTCCGGCTCGCTCAGCACGGCGATGACTTCGCTGCAGGACTCCCGGCACCGGCTGACGGTCCGCGAGGCGACACTCGGCCAGGCGCAGAGCGCGGCGGCCCGCAGTGAGCAGACGCTCGCCTCGTCGAAGAAGGCGGCCGCGACTGTCCTCGCGGGCCTCGGAGCCCTGGAGGAGGGGGTCAGGGGCAGGCTTGCAGTCGCTGTGTCCCAGCAACAGCAGCTGCAGCAACAGCAAGCGGCAGCTCGGTCAGCAGCGCTGCGTGCGGCGGCGCCGACCGTCGCCCAGGCAGTGTCCCAGCCCGCCCCCCCGAGCCCGAACCTCGTACCGGCCACGTCCTCCTCGGCAGGCAGCTCGGCCGGCGAGGCCGCCGTGCATGCCGCGGAGAGCCAGCTCGGCGTGCCCTACGTCTGGGCGGGGGCGACCCCCGGACAGGGCTTCGACTGCTCCGGTCTGACGATGTGGGCGTGGGGGCAAGCAGGTGTCAACCTCCCCCACAGCGCGCAGGACCAGTACGACAGCATCGAGCACGTCTCCCTCTCCGCCCTCCAGCCGGGCGACCTGGTCTTCTACGCGAGCGGCGGTTACATCTACCACGTGATCATGTACATCGGCGGCGGCCAGGCGGTGCAAGCCGAGAACACCGGCACCTCGATCCAGATCACTCCCGTGTGGCCCGGCGCCTACGGCGCCGGGCGGCCGTAGCAGCTCGGCGCAGCCCGGCCCAGCTGCCCACATGCACGCAGCAGTCGTCGCCGACGGCACCGTCAGCTGGGAGCAGCGCCCGGACCCGGTTCCCGGCACCCAGGAGGTTCTCGTCCGGGTTGAAGCCGCCGGAGTGAACGCCGCGGACCTCCTCCAACGTGCAGGTCACTATCCCCCGCCACCCGGAGCCCCGGCAGACATCCCCGGCCTCGAGTGCGCCGGCGTCGTCGTGGCGCTCGGTCCCGGAGCCGAGCGCTTCGCTCCCGGAGACCGCGTGATGGGCCTGCTCGGTGGAGGTGGCCAGGCAGAGCTCGCCGTGCTCCACGAACGCGTCGCGCTTCCTGTTCCACCTGGCACGTCGATCGACCAGGCGGGAGGGTTCTGCGAGGTCTTCTCGACCGCCTACGACGCCTTGTTCACCCAGGGACACCTCGCGCCAGGCGAACGGCTTCTGATAAGCGGTGGAGCCGGCGGCGTGGGGGTCGCCGCCCTCCAGCTCGCTCGAGCTGCAGGAGCGACCGTCGTCTCGAGCGTGCGCGACCCGGCCAGGAGAGAGGCCGTGGCAGCCCTTGGAGCCGTCGTCGTCGGCCCCGAGCGCACGCACGAGCACGGTCCCTACGACGTCGTCCTCGAGCTCGTGGGCTCGCCCAACATGGCTGCAGACCTGACGGATCTCGCGACGGGGGGACGCGTCATCGTCATCGGCACCGGAGCCGGCCGTATGGCGGAGCTCGACCTCGGGGTGCTCATGGGCCGGCGGGCGACAGTCCGCGGATCGACGCTCCGGGCACGACCGCTCGAGGAGAAGGCATTGGTCGCTCGGGCGGTCGAGCACCATGTCCTTCCCTTCCTCGCCTCCGGTCGGCTTTACGTGCCGATCGAGCAGCGGTTCGCATTCGCAGACGTCGCAGCGGCGTACGAGCGCTTCGCCGCCGGGTCGAAGCTCGGAAAGATCCTGCTCACAACTCACAGGCCCGTCACAGTCGGCATGTAGAACTGCCACAGGAACGGGCGCGACCGTTGCACCGTGCGCTCGATAAGGCGGCTCGGAAACCGGCGACCACAGGGGTCTGCTCCGATTGCGCCTCCGAGCGCTAGACCGCGGAGGGCACGGCCGAAGACGGTGGTCTTCTACTCGGTTCTCGTCCTCGCCGTCGCTGCGGTGGCGGGCTTCGGGCTCAACTCGGTGTTCGACCCCGGCTCGGCTCCGGCGGCCGCCGTCCGCACGGCATCTGTGACGGTAGGCACCGTGCAGTCCTCGGAGAGCTCGACGGGCAACGTCGCCGCCGCGAGCAGCGCTGAGCTCGCCTTCCCGGTGAGCGGAACAGTCACGTCGATCGACGTCGCCGTGGGTGACCAGGTCACCCCCGGAGAGGTGCTCGCGCGGATCGGCACGAGCCAGGCGGATGCGACACTCGCGACTGCACGGGCGACGCTCGCTGCCGCGCAGCAGAGCCTCGCGACGGCGGAGCAGGGCGGTGCCGGGTCGACGGTCGACGCTGACCAAGCTGCCCTCGTGGCCGACGAGGCGTCGCTGACGAGCGCCGAGCAGCAGGCGAGCTCGGACGCGAGCACCCTTGCGACCGCACGTGCGCAGCTCGCCTCTGACGAGCGGCTCGGCTGCGCGACCTCCGGGGGATCGGGCTCTGCGGGGAGCACGGGCAGCTCGACCGGCACGGGCAGCTCGACCGGCACGGGCAGCTCGACCGGCACGGGCAGCTCGACCGGCACGGGCAGCTCGACCGGCACGGGCAGCTCGACCGGCACGGGCAGCTCGA
>JAJZCK010000113.1 GCA_021846125.1 Actinomycetes bacterium
ACCCGGAGTCGATCTCTCGTCCTCTCCACCTCGATCCGACTGACGGCCGCAGCCTCCAGCTGACGCGTCAGGTAGTCACGGATCTTCCAGTCCTCGACGACCGCGTTCTGATAGCCACGGTCCTCGAACCAGCGCGACTTCCAGTCCGTCGTCACGCCGAGGCGAAAGCCGTAGGGATTGACCTTCTGGCCCATCAGTCTGCGTCCTCTCCCGGCGCGACCGCGCCGGAGTCACCGTCGTCGCTACCAGGCACGATGCCTGCCGCGGTCTCGTCCGCTGCACCGGCATCGATGGTCTCGGGCGCGTCCCTACCGACCGCGCCTGCCTCGGCGTCGACCGTGTCGGTCGAGAGGCCCGACTGAGGCTGCTCCCGTGCTCCCGCCTCCACGGCACGGGTCGGGCGCTCCTCTGCGGTGTCCCCGCCCGTGGCTCGTGCCTGACGCCGCGTCCCGGCGACCCGGCGCGCCCGCCGGTCGGTGGCCTCCGCTGCCACACGCGCACGTCGCCGGGCGAGCTTCTCCTCCGGCATGCGCGCGAGCACCACAGTGATGTGGCACGTACGCTTCCTGATCCTCGTCGCGCGCCCGCGAGCTCGGGGGCGCCACCGCTTGAGGGTCGCCCCCTCGTCGGCGAACGCGCTCGCGACGTAGAGCTCCTCGGGGTCGAGCCCGTCGTTGTGCTCGGCGTTCGCCGCCGCGGAGCGGACCAGCTTCGCGACGACCTCCGCAGCAGCACGATCCGTATGGTCGAGGATCTCGATCGCCCGCGTGAGCTCCACACCGCGGACGAGGTCGAGCACCTCCCGCACCTTGTAGCTCGACATCCGGCAGTAGCGCAGCACGGCCCGCGTCCCGGGGCGCTCGTTCGTCTTGACGGACATCGTCAGCGCCTCCCCTGACGTTCCTGGCCCGCGTGGAACCGGAACGTCCGCGTCGGCGCGAACTCGCCGAGCTTGTGACCCACCATCGACTCGGTGATGTAGACAGGCACGTGCTTGCGCCCGTCGTGGACGGCGATCGTGTGACCCACCATGTCCGGAATGATCGTGGAGCGACGCGACCAGGTCTTGATGACCTTCTTCTCGCTCCTGCCGTTCAGGTCGTCGACCTTGCGGAGCAGGTGGTCGTCGACGAACGGGCCCTTCTTCAGGCTGCGCGGCATACGGTCCTCGCTGGCTTCGCTCAGCGCCGCGCGCCGCGGGTGCGGCGACGACGGACGATGAGCTTGTCGGACTGCTTCTGGCGGGCGCGGGTGCGCCCCTCGGGCTTGCCCCACGGGGAGACCGGATGCCGCCCTCCGGAGGTCTTTCCTTCGCCACCACCAAGTGGGTGGTCGACGGGGTTCATAGCGACACCGCGGGTCTGCGGACGGATGCCCTTCCAGCGGTTACGCCCTGCCTTGCCGACCGAGATCAGCTCCGCCTCCGAGTTCCCGACCTCGCCGATCGTGGCCCGGCAGTCGATCGAGACGCGTCGCATCTCAGTCGACGGCAGCCGCAAGGTGGCGTACGTCCCTTCCTTCGCGACGAGCTGCACGCTCATCCCGGCCCCGCGGGCGACCTTCCCCCCGCCACCGGGTCGGAGCTCGACGTTGTGCACGACGGATCCGACCGGGATGAAGCGCAGCGGCAAAGCGTTCCCCGGACGGATATCGGCCCCCTGCCCGGACTGCAGCACGTCACCCACCGCCACACGCTGCGGGGCGAGAATGTAACGCTTCTCGCCGTCGGCGTAGTGCAGAAGCGCGATGCGGGCGTTGCGGTTCGGATCGTACTCAATGGCAGCGACCTTGGCCGGGACACCGTCCTTCTCCCGCCAGAAGTCGACGATGCGGTATTGACGCTTGTGCCCACCACCGCGATGGCGCGCCGTCTTGCGGCCGTAGCTGTTGCGACCACCAGACGACGGCAGCGGAACGACGAGCGTCCTCTCGGGGCTGCCCTTCGTGACCTCCGAGAAGTCGGAGACCGACTGGAAGCGCCGGCCGGGGCTCGTCGGCTTTCGTTTGCGAACTGCCATCTCCTGCCCCTCAGCTCTCGAACAGCTCGATACGGTCGTCACCTGCGAGGCGCACGATCGCCCTCTTCGTGTCCGACCGCTTCCCGAACGTCGCCTGCCGGCGATTGCGCTTCCGCTTTCCCTTGCGATTGAGAGTGTTCACGCTGGCGACGTGCACCCCGAAAGACGACTCGACCGCCTCGCGGATCTCCACCTTGCTCGCCCGTGGGTCGACCACGAAGACGTAGGCACCCTGGTCCATCAGCCCGTAGGACTTCTCCGAGATCACAGGGCGAATGAGGACGACCTTGTCGCTGGCCACTACTTCGTCTCCTCGCCTGCGCCGGGCTCCCCGGCGTCACTCTGGGTCGTTGTGCCGAAGTCCACGGCAGGCACCGGCGCAGCAGGCTCGGCGACGACCCTGCCACCGTCCACCGCCGCCGTCCCTCCGGGTACCGTCGTCTCGGTGAACACGACGTGGTCCGCGACCAGCACGTCGTAGGCGCTCAGCTGGTCACCCGGCACCGTGATGACGTCGGGGATGTTCGCGAACGAGCGAGCTGCCAGGACGTCGCCACGCCCGAGCACGACGAGTGTCGTGCCCGAGCAACCGGACTTGGCGAGGAACCTCACTGCGTCCTTCGTCTTCGGTGTTGCAAAGGTCCACTCGTCCACCACGCAGACCTTCCCTGCGCCAGCACGGTCCGACAGCGCGCAGCGCAGCGCCTGCTGCACCATCTTGCGGGGCGTGCGCTGGACGTAGCTGCGCGGTTTGGGCCCGAGGGCCACACCGCCGCCGCTGTAGTGGGGCGCCCGGATCGAGCCCTGTCGGGCATTGCCCGTGCCCTTCTGACGGAACGGCTTCGCAGATCCGCCCCGTACCTCCGCGCGCGTGCGAGTGCTCTGTGTCCCAGAACGGCCGGCAGCCAGCTGCGCGGTCACCACCTGGTGCAGCAGAGGTACGTTCACCCCCACACCGAAGTGCGTCGGATCGAGGCTGACACGACCGAGAAGCTCCCCGGCGGACGACCACCGGTCCACGACGACCCGGTCCCGGTGGGACCCCTCTGCGCCCGCGCGACTCATTTCGCACCGCCCTTCACTGCGTCTCGCAGCACCACCAGCGAGCCACGCGGACCCGGGACGGCACCCCGCACGAGAACGATCTCGCGCTCTGCGTCCGCCTCGACAACCTCGAGGTTGAGCGTCGTCACGCGCTCCGCCCCCATGTGTCCCGCCATTCGTGTGCCCTTGAACACGCGCGCAGGTGTCGCGCACGCTCCGATCGAACCGGGCGCGCGGTGCTTCTTGTGGTTGCCGTGACTGGCGCCCTGACCCTTGAAGTTGTGCCGCTTCATGCCGCCTGCGAAGCCCTTGCCCTTCGACACGGCCGTCACGTCGACCTTCTGGCCGGCCGTCAGCACTGCCGCGTCGATCTCCTGGCCGACCGTGTACCCCGTCGTGTCGTCTACCCGTAGCTCCACGAGCCGACGCCCGGGCTCCACACCCGCACGGGCGAAGTGCCCCGCCTCGCCCTTCGTAAGCGCTCCCGCGCGTCGCACGCCGTAGGTGACCTGCAGCGCCGAGTAGCCCTCGCGCGCCGGTGTCTTCACCTGGACCACGCGCAACGGCCGCACCTTGACCACCGTGACCGGTACGACCCGGTGCTCCGCGTCGAAGACCTGTGTCATCCCGATCTTCTCGCCGACGATCGCCCTCGTTGCCATCGTGCCCGTCTCTCCGTCGTGCCGTGCCGGACAGTCGATCGACGACACGGACTCCGACACCCGCGGGCAGCTGAGCAGCCTCGCACCGGACTCCGCGGCGCTCTCGGCACCGTCCCACGCTCATAGGTACGCTCCGCTCGGATCACCCGAGCGGAGCGCCCATCGGTCTTGCCGGACGGTCCCCTGGGTCGACTACCCAGGGCACACCCGGACCTCGTACTCGTAGTCGCTCGGTGACAGCCCGAGCGGACGTCTGACTATAGCACCAGCACCGAGCGGCCTTGCTGCGACCCGCTCGCAACCCGGACAGACGTCAGGCTGACTGGATCTTGATCTCGATGTCGACTCCCGCCGGCAGGTCCAACCGCTGCAGCGAGTCCACCGTCTTCGGTGTGTGCTCGACGATATCGACGAGACGCTTGTGTATCCGCATCTCGAAGTGCTCCCGGCTGTCCTTGTGCTTGTGCGGCGAGCGGATCACCGTGTAGCGGTGCCTCTCGGTCGGTAGCGGGACAGGCCCGCTGACCTTGGCCTGGGTCCGCAGCACTGTCTCGACGATCTTCTTCGTCGACTGGTCGACGACCTCGTGGTCATACGCTTTCAGGCGGATCCGGATCCGCTGGCGGGGTCCCTCAGCCATGTCGAGCCTCCCGCTCCTACTTCGAGATCTTCGTGACGACGCCGGAGCCGACCGTACGGCCGCCCTCACGGATCGCGAAGCGAAGACCTTCGTCCATGGCGATCGGCTTGCCGAGCTCGACGGTCATCGAAGTGTTGTCGCCTGGCATGACCATCTCGGTACCCTCGGGAAGGGTGATGCTCCCGGTCACGTCGGTCGTACGGAAGTAGAACTGCGGACGGTAGTTGGAGAAGAACGGCTTGTGACGGCCACCCTCCTCCTTCTTGAGGACATACACGTTCGCCTCGAAGCTCGTGTGCGGCGTGATCGAGCCCGGCTTGCAAAGCACCTGCCCGCGCTCGACGTCCTCTTTCTTCGTACCGCGGAGCAGCACACCTACGTTGTCACCGGCGCGCCCCGAGTCGAGGAGCTTCCGGAACATCTCGATGCCCGTCACGACCGTCTTCTGCGTCGCCCGCAGGCCGACGATCTCGACGTCCTCCCCGACCTTCACCTCGCCCTGCTCGATCCTGCCGGTGACGACCGTGCCACGGCCGGTGATCGTCATCACGTCCTCGATGGACATGAGGAAGGGCTTGTCCACGTCGCGCTGGGGCTCAGGTATGAAGTCGTCGACAGCTGCCATCAGCTCGAGGATCCCCTGGGCCGCGTCTGCGTCGCCTTCGAGGGCCTTCAGGGCCGAGACTCGCACGATCGGCGTGTCGTCACCTGCGAACTCGTACTCGGTGAGCAGCTCACGCACCTCGAGCTCCACGAGGTCGAGAAGCTCCTCGTCGTCGACCATGTCCGCCTTGTTGAGCGCGACGACGATGGAAGGGACGCCGACCTGCCGCGCGAGAAGAACGTGCTCACGCGTCTGGGGCATCGGGCCGTCAGCCGCCGACACGACCAGGATGGCTCCGTCCACCTGAGCGGCACCAGTGATCATGTTCTTGATGTAGTCGGCGTGACCCGGCATGTCGACGTGGGCATAGTGTCGCTTGTCGGTCTCGTACTCGACGTGCGAGATCGAGATCGTAATGCCACGCGCCTTCTCCTCCGGCGCCTTGTCGATCTGGTCGAAGGCTTTGAAGTCGACCGACGGATTGCGGTCGTGGAGGACCTTGGTGATGGCGGCGGTGAGCGTCGTCTTGCCGTGGTCGATGTGCCCCATCGTCCCGATGTTGACGTGTGGCTTCTTCCGCTCGAACTTCTGCTTGGCCATTGGTGCCGACAGCTCCGTCTGCTCTGGGCAGCGCCACAAGGCTCCGCCGTACCCGTGTGTGTGGTGGTCGAACTGTCCGCCGCCCGACATCGGACGGCGCTCCCGGCTGCTCGAACCGGCTCCCGGACAGGGCATCCCCGTCCGGAGGTGTCACTCCCCAGTCGCCCGAGCCACGATCTCCCGGGCGATGCTCTCGGGAACTTCCTGGTAGGAGTTGAACTGCATCGTGTACGTTGCGCGCCCCTGAGTGCGAGAACGCAGGTCGGTAGCGTAGCCGAACATGTCGGACAATGGAACCTGGGCCCTTACGACCTGGTAAGAGCCCCGCTGCTCCATACCCTCGACCTTGCCGCGGCGAGAGGAGAGATCGCCGATCACGTCGCCCATATAGTCTTCCGGCGTCACCACCTCGACCTGCATGATGGGCTCCAACAGGACGGGACGCGCGAGGCGGGCAGCCTTCTTGTAAGCCATCGACCCCGCGATCTTGAAGGCCATCTCCGACGAGTCGACATCGTGGTAGGAGCCGAACACGAGCGTCACCCGCTGGTCCACCGTCGGATAGCCGGCGAGGACGCCCGACTCCATCGCCTCCTTGATCCCGGCGTCGATCGAAGAGATGTACTCCTTCGGAATGACGCCTCCGGTGATCTTGTCCACGAACTCGTAGCCACCGCCTGGGCCTGTCGGCTCGAGGTCGATGACCACGTGGCCGTACTGACCGCGCCCTCCTGTCTGGCGGATGTAGCGCTCCTCGATCTTCTGGACCTTGTCTCGCACCGTCTCGCGGTACGCGACCTGCGGCTTGCCGACGTTGGCGTCCACCTTGAACTCGCGCAGCATCCGGTCCACGAGGACCTCCAGGTGCAGCTCACCCATGCCAGAGATGACGGTCTGCCCGGTCTCCTCGTCGGTGCGGACCCTGAACGTCGGGTCCTCCTCGGAAAGCGCGAACAGCGCCTTGCCGAGCTTGTCCTGGTCAGCCTTCGTCTTCGGCTCGACGGCCACGTGGATGACCGGCTCGGGGAACTCCAGCGTCTCGAGGACGATCGGCTTCGCCTGGTCGCTCAAGGTGTCACCCGTCGTCGTGCCCTTCAGCCCGACGACGGCGACGATATCGCCGGCGTGGATGACGTCGAGGTCCTCTCGGTGGTTCGCGTGCATCTGCAGGATCCGACCGATGCGCTCGCGCTTGTCCTTCGTCGAGTTGAGGACGCTCGAGCCCTTCTCCAGCGTCCCCGAGTAGACCCTGATGTAGGTCAGCTTCCCGACGAACGGGTCCGACTGGATCTTGAAGGCAAGAGCGGCGAAAGGCTCCTCGTCGCTGGCGGCACGCTCCGCTGCCTCGCCGCGAAGCGTCGTGCCGGGTGTCGGCGGAACGTCGAGCGGGCTCGGGAGATAGTCGACGACGGCGTCCAGGAGCGGCTGCACGCCCTTGTTCTTGAAGGCCGAGCCGCAGAGGACCGGCACCGCTAGACCGGAGATCGCGCCGTGCCGCACCGCCCGACGCAGGTCCTCCTCGGTGATCTCCTCCTCGCCGACGTACTTCTCCATGACGACGTCGTCGAAGTTCGACACGATATCGACGAGGTCGTGCCGGGCTTGTTCCGCCGGCTCGACGAGATCCTCGGGGATCGGGACGACGTTCCAGTGCTCGCCCATCGTCTCTTCCCAGACGAGTGCCTTCATGGCAAGCAGGTCGACGACGCCGCGGAAGTCCCCCTCCGAGCCGACCGGCAGCTGCACGACCGCGGGGACCGCGTCGAGGCGGTCGCGGATCATCGCGACCGTCCGAGCAAAGTCCGCTCCGGTCCTGTCCATCTTGTTGACGAAGCAGAAACGCGGGACGTTGTACTTGTTCGCCTGGCGCCAGACGGTCTCGGTCTGGGGCTCGACCCCGGCGACGGCGTCGAAGACCGCGACGGCGCCGTCGAGGACACGCAGCGATCGCTCCACCTCGACGGTGAAGTCGACGTGGCCGGGTGTGTCGATGATGTTGATCACGCAGTCCCGCCACTGGCAGGTGGTCGCTGCCGAGGTGATGGTGATGCCGCGCTCCTGCTCTTGGACCATCCAGTCCATCGTCGCGGCGCCTTCGTGCACCTCGCCGATCTTGTAGTTCCGACCGGTGTAGTACAAGATCCGCTCGGTCGTCGTCGTCTTGCCCGCGTCGATGTGGGCCATGATCCCGATGTTGCGAGTCTTGGAGAGGGGAAATGCGCGGGCTGGGGGGTTTGCCATGTCGTCCAGTGTCTCTAACTAGTGCGTGGGTAGGTGGCGGCTGGGCAGCCGGACGCGCGCTCGGGGCCCGAGGTCGCGCCGGTTACCAGCGGTAGTGCGCGAAGGCCTTGTTCGACTCCGCCATCTTCTGGAGGTCTTCACGCCGCTTGACTGCGGCACCGAGCCCGTTTGCTGCGTCGAGGATCTCGTTCGCCAGGCGAAGCGCCATCGTACGCTCCCGACGCTGGCGGGCGTAGCTCACGAGCCAGCGGATCGACAGCGTCGTCGCGCGCCGAGGGCGGACCTCGACGGGGACCTGGTAGGTCGCACCGCCAACCCTGCGACTGCGCACCTCGAGCTCGGGCCGCACGTTGTCGAGAGCCCGCTTCAGCGTCGGGATGGGGTCGGACGCTGTCTTCTCGGCTACGACACTCAATGCCTCGTAGACGATGCGCTCGGCGAGGATCCGCTTGCCCCGGACGAGGACCTTGTTGACGAGCTGCGTGACGAGGACCGACCTGTGCACGGGGTCGGGCAGCAGGTCGCGGCGTGGCGCAGGACCGTTGCGAGGCATCAGGCACCCTTCTTGGCGCCGTAGCGGCTGCGCGCCTGCGCCCGGTCGCGAACGCCGGACGTGTCGAGCGTGCCACGGACGATCTTGTAGCGGACACCCGGAAGGTCCTTCACACGCCCACCACGGACGAGGACGATCGAGTGCTCCTGGAGATTGTGACCGACGCCCGGGATGTAGGCCGTCACCTCGACTCCGCTGGTGAGGCGGACGCGCGCTACCTTCCGCAGGGCGGAGTTCGGCTTCTTCGGCGTCGTCGTGTACACGCGCGTGCAGACACCTCGGCGCTGTGGGGCGCCCTTTAGCGCCGGTGTCTTCGTCTTCGAGCGCTTCGAGGCTCGCCCCTTGCGGACGAGCTGGGAAATCGTGGGCACGCGCAACCTCTCCGCGGGTCTTCGTCGTCGGACCGCCGCCGGGGCGCGAACGCCTGCACGGACAGCCTCGCCATTCTAGGCACGTTGTGGGACCGGGGCAACACAGCCGCGGCACTCGGCATCACGGCCCCGGCCAGATGAGCGAGCGCCCGTGGTACAGGGATGCGGCGAGAGTGGTGTTCTCCGCGCTCGCCAGCGACGGCACGCTCGACAGGAGGTGCGAACGCTGTAGCGCCGCCCGCTCAGGCGTCCACTCGGCGGCGGTCTCCACCCCGACTCCCCGGCCGTGCAGTGTGTGGTGCAGTGCCAGGGCAGCCTCGAAGCGCCATTCGGCGAGGTTGTGCGCGACGTCGTAGGTGACACCGCTCGCCGATGCCGCCTGCCGCTCCATCTCGATGCAGGCGGCGCCATGCGCGCTGCAGTAGCCGAACGCGTGCAGGTCCGCACGCAGGAATGCTGCGACGGCACCGGGGTGGCGGGCGAGGAATGCCGAGTTGACGACCTGAACGTTGAACGTCCCAGGTATGCCGAACTGGGCAGGCGTGTACTCGCG
>JAJZCK010000114.1 GCA_021846125.1 Actinomycetes bacterium
GGCCTGCGAGCGCCCCGGAGCCGGGTCGCTTCCTCCTCGCTCGACCCGCCCGACCCACGGAATGGCGAGCCCGCCGCGGGTGTTCGAACAGGGCATGGAGAGTCCGAGCAGCGCGGGGATCTGGGCACGCCACTCCGACGTCAACCCGGACGTCGCAGGAGAGCTGGAGCGGCTCGGCTACTCGAGCCTGTGGCTCGGCGCCTCCCCTCCTGCCGGGCTCGACGCGGTCGATCCTCTGCTCGCGGCCACCGGGACCCTGGTCGTGGGCACCAGCATCGTGAACATCTGGACCGCACCTGCTCACGCGGTGGCCGAGTCGTTCCACCGCCTGCAGGCGACGCACCCGGGGCGCTTCGTCCTCGGCATCGGCGCGGGGCACCGGGAGAGCCAGGCCGACTACAGCAAGCCCTACGAGGCACTGGTCGACTACCTCGACGAGCTCGACCGGGAGGGTGTGCCGGTGCAGCGCCGAGCCCTGGCCGCGCTCGGGCCCCGTGTCCTGGAGCTCGCGCGCACACGCAGCGCCGGCGCGCTCCCCTACCTCGTCACCCCCGAGCACACCCGCATCGCACGCGCCCGACTGGGCCCCGACGCGCTCCTCGTGGCCGAGCAGAAGGTCGTCGTCGACGCGGACCCGGACCGGGCCCGCCGGGTCGCCCGGGAACGCCTCGGCCCCTACCTGCGGCTGTCGAACTACGTGGCCAACCTTCGCCGGATCGGCTTCGACGCCGACGACGTCGCCTTCCCCGGCAGCAACCGGCTCGTCGACGCCTTGGCCATCCACGGCGACCCCGAGACGGTCGCCGACGGGCTGCGCGCCCACCTGGCGGCCGGCGCGAACCAGGTCGCGATCCAGGTGCTCTCCGCCGACGACGACATCCTGCCCGGGGCGCGAGCACTGGCCCAGCTGCTTTGAACCGAGCAGCTTCGTCGTTCCCGCCAACGCGTCCGCCCGCTGATGGACGTCCACGCCGCACTCAAGTCTGCGCTGATTGAGGCTGCTCCGGCGGCCGCCACCCAACGGGTGGGTCAAGGGCAGGAAAACCCGGGCGACCTTCGCTTATGTAGGTCCAGTTCCACTCATCCGCGATCACCGGATCTTCGGGCCCGACGCCGTCGGTCGGGCACGGCTCGTTCGCACGTTGCGTGAGCTGGGCGTGGGACTGGACGACAGCCCGCGTCCGTGCGTCAGCCCGCGTCCGTGCGTCCCGACTCGGGCAGCGCGCCCGCGTCCGCGTAGTACCGCAGCGTCCGCACCGACAACCCGGTGCTCGCTGCCAGCTGTCCGATCACCATGGGCTCGATCATGAGGCCTCCACCGACTGGAGAGTCAAGCCCCAAGAGCGGTCAGTGAGGATCCGGCAATCCCTTTCCTGTCCGGTCACCGATCCGCCATCGAGCTTCGGGCTCCTTTCGTCTGATGTTCGTCCAGCCGGTCCAGCCGCGCTCCTCGAGGAGCTCGAGCAGGCGGGTCGCACACGGGAAGGACTGGACGAACGCGGCGTCGAGGAGGGCGATCAGGTCGTCGCTGATCGGCTGTTGCTCCTCGGCTGCTGCGGCCTCGGCGGCTGCCGCTTCGAGGAAGTCGGCGACTCGGTCCGCCAGCGCCGGTAGGCGGGGGTCGTCGGGCGCGCAGTCGACGAGGTCGCCGACGTCGAGGTAGAGCCGGCGCAGCGTCTCGTGCTCGATCTGGGCGTGCTTGATCGCCATGAAGGCGGGGACCTGCTCGGGGATCTGAGCAGCAATGAGGATCCAGCTGTCGCGCTCGATCTCGATCAGCCTCTCCCGGAAACCGAAGTCGCGCATCCGGTCCAGGTAGGCGACGGCCACTGGGGGCAGCGCCAGGCTGTCGCCTGCGGCGAGCTGGCTGATCCTCTCCCTGTGACGTTGGCGTTCGCGGATCTCGCCGCGCAGGCGTTGGTCGATGTCGGCGACCGCCGCGGCGAACTCCTCGCCACCTGCCGCCAACAGTTCACGCACCCGCGACAGTGGTACCCCGGCATCGGCCAGGGTGCGGATCCTGATCAGCTCCACCACGGCTGCGGCGTCGTAGCGCCGGTAGCCGGAGCGGTCTCGCTTCGGTTCGGCCAGCAAGCCCTTGGCGTGGTAATGGCGGACCGCTCGGACGGTAACCCCGGCGTAGGACGCCAGCTGGCTGATGGTCAGCACGGAAGGGATCCTTTGCGGTAGGCGCCGGGGATCGCTGCCACCATCTCAGGCGAGCTTGCGCCGGTAGGTGCGCATCGCGAGCACGTAGGCGACGGCCAGCAGCCCGACGCACCAGGCGACGGCGATCCAGCCGTCGTGACCGACCGGGTGAGCGGCGAGAAGATTGCGGATGGTGTCCACGATGGAGGTGACCGGCTGGTGTCGGGCGAACCAGCGCACCGGGCCCGGCATGCCGCCGGTGGGCACGAACGCCGAGCTGATGAACGGCAAGAACACCAGCGGGTAGGAGAACCCGCTCACCCCGTCGGCCGATTTGGCGGCGAGCCCGGGGATGACAGCCAGCCAGGTCAGCGCCAAGGTGACGAGCACCAAGATCCCAGCCACCGCGAGCCAGGCGAGGACACCGGCACCCGAACGGAAGCCCATCGCCACCGCCACGGCCACGACGACCGCCACCGAGACCAGGTTCGCTACCACCGAGGTCGCCACGTGACCCCACAAGATCGCCGAGCGGGCGATCGGCATCGACTGGAACCGTTCGAAGATCCCGCCCGACACGTCGGTGAAGAGCCGGAGGGCGGTGTAGGCGATACCGGAGGCGATGGTGATGAGCAGGACCCCGGGCAGCAGGTAGTCGACGTACTTGCCGCCGCCGACGTGGATCGCGCCGCCGAGGACGTAGACGAAGAGCAAGAGCATGGCGATCGGCGTGAGTGCCGTGGTGACGATCGTGTCCGGGCTGCGCAGGACGTGCCGCAGCGACCGCTTCGACAAGACGACGGTTTCGGCGAACACGTCGGTGGTCATCGTCTGGTCCCGACCTTGTCGGAGCCGTTGTGGCCGACGACCGAGAGGAAGATCTCTTCGAGGGTCGGCTGCTTCTCGACGTACTCGACCTTCGCCGGCGGGAACAGGGCCTTCAGCTCGGCGAGGGTCCCTTCGGCGATGATCCGCCCCTCGTGCAGGATCGCGATCCGCTCGGCGAGCTGCTCGGCCTCGTCGAGATACTGGGTGGTGAGCAGCACCGTGGTCCCCTCGCCGGCCAGCTCCTGGACCGTCGCCCAGACCTCGAGGCGCGACTGCGGGTCGAGTCCCGTCGTCGGCTCGTCGAGGAACAGCACCGGCGGGTCGCCGATCAGGCTCATCGCGATATCCAGACGGCGGCGCATCCCACCCGAGTAGGTCGCCACCTTGCGACCTCCGGCGTCGGTCAACTCGAACCGCTCCATCAGGTCATCTGCTATCCCGCCCGGCCCGGTGAGGTGGCGCAGTTGAGCGACGAGCACCAGGTTCTCCCGCCCGGTGAGGACCTCGTCGACAGCAGCGAACTGCCCGGTCAGGCTGATCGAACTGCGCACCTTCGCAGGCTGGGTGGCGACGTCGTACCCGTTGACCGCCGCTGTGCCACCGTCGGCCCTCAGCAGCGTCGAGAGGATCCTCACCACGGTGGTCTTGCCGGCACCGTTCGAGCCGAGCAACGCGAAGATGGTGCCCGAGGGGACGCGCAGATCGACGCCCCCGAGCACCTGGTGGTCGCCGAAGGACTTGGTCAGCCCTACGACCTCGATAGCTGGTGTCCTGGTCATGCATGGATTCTCCAACTATGACCCAGCGTCAAGGTCAAGAGGAGCTCGGTCCTCCACACCGCGAGCGGCCGAGCTAAGGCCTGCCGAGCGTCGTGGCAGTTGAGGAACGGCCTACAGCGACACCACGGCGGCCGTCGGGCTACCAGCCCGCGCGCCCGATCGAGGATCTCCCGCGGTTCACAGGGGTCTTCGCTGTACGACATCGGCGATGACGGCGGTCACGGCCCTGTCGAGGTCTCCATGCGCGAGGAGGACGCCGACCCGCCCCGCGAAGAGCAGGTGTGCGGCCCCGACCAGCGAGACGGCCAGCGAGTCGACGTCGGCGTCGACTGCGATGCGCCCGAGGGCGCACTCCTCGCCGAGATAGGAGGAGATCATGGTGGTGGCTTCGGCGAGGACCGGGACGCCCCCGGCAGCGCTCATCTGGCGTAGCCGGGCCCGCAGGTCACTGCGGAAGACGATGAGCGCGATGATCGCCACTGCGACCGAGGAGAACAAGGCGGTGAGCGCTTCGACGAGGTTGGCGGCGACGGTACCGGTACCTGCCGAGGCGCGCAGCTCGGCGGCCTGTGCGTCGATCCGGCCGGTACGGTCGGCCACCAGGGCGGCCAGGAAGTCCTCGAAGTCGGAGAAGTGACGGTGCAAGACGCCCTTGGCGAAGCCTGCCTCGTCGGTGACCGCCCGGCTGGTCAACGCGTCCGGACCGTCCCGGACCAGGACGCGCTCGGCGGCCTCGAAGAGCGCCTGGCGTGGTTCGGCGATGTGCACTCCGGTCGGCAGACCGCCCTCCTCCGTGCCTCGACAATCTAATGGGCGGACGCCCACTATGGTGGGCACATGACCACTCTACCGCCGGGAGGCTCACAACCTTCCCGCCCGGAGCCGCACCGAGCTCGGCATATCGCCGAATCCTTCGGCGGGGACGCGGAGCGCTACGACCGAGCCCGACCCACCTACCCCGACGCGCTGGTGGCCGAGGTCGTTGCCTCCATGCCAGGCCCCGAGGTCCTCGATGTCGGCTGTGGCACCGGGATCGAGGCACGCCAGTTCCAAGCCGCCGGGGCCACGGTGCTGGGGATCGAGCCCGACGAGCGGATGGCCGACCTCGCCCGAGCACGCGGGCTCGAAGTAGAGGTCGCGACCTTCGAGACCTGGGAGCCGGGCGGCCGGAGCTTCGACGCGCTGATCGCCGGGCAGTCCTGGCACTGGGTAGACCCGGCCACCGGGCCGGCCAAGGCGGCCGAGGTCCTACGCCCGGCCGGACGCCTGGCCGTGTTCGGCCACGTGTTCGACCCGCCACCCGAGGTCGCCGAAGCCCTCGCAGCCGGCCTTCGGCGGGTGGCACCAGACGCTCCGGTTGCTGGCCCCGGCCAGGCCCTGGAGCTCTACCAGGCCATGTTCGCCAACTTCGCGGAGCGGATCCGGGCGGCGGAGGGCTTCACCGAGCCAGAACAGTGGAGCTTCGACTGGAAGCGGCGCTACACCCGCGACGAGTGGCTCGACCTGCTCCCCACCACCGGGAGCCTCACCCGGCTCCCGTCCGACAAGCTGGCCGAGGTACTCGACGGCGTCGGGACCGCCATCGACGGGATCGGGGGCCACTTCACCACGACCTACACCACCCTGGCGACCACCGCCGCACGGACCTGCAGCAACCAGACGTAACGCCCACGGCGACGCTCGGTGCCGTCGTCAGTGAGGGATGGACGAACGGGCCAGGACGCTGGGGCAGTGGCGCCGCCCGCTGACGCGTGTCGGACGCACCTCTCGGAGGGCCGCAGTCAGTCGTCCATCGCTTCGATCCCGAGCTCGGCCAGTTCGGCCATGCGCTCGCGCATGCGCTTGATCATCTCGGGCGGGGGCGGCTGCCAGCCTGTGATCTCCGCGACGACCCGGACCGGCTCGATGGTTCGGTAGGACCGGGTCGGGTTCCCCGGGAAGCGCTTGTCGGTGACGTTCGGGTCGTCTTCGATCACGCCGATCGGCTCGACCCTATAGACCCGTCCCGCCCCTTCGCCCCGAGCGAGCTCGGCAGCCAGTGGCGCCACCTCACTCGTGGCCGTGAGGTAGATGTGCCTGGCCTGACGCCCAGAACCGTAATTCGAGCGCCAGCCCGCTGTGAGGAGGTCACCCGGACGCAGATCAGCTCTGGTCCCGTGGAAGAACGGTCCGGGGTCGTCCACTGTCCGTGGGGTCGGTGCCGGGTCCCGCAGCATGCCGTCGAGGCGTTCCATGAGGGTCGCGATCCGGGTACGCCCCTTCGGCGCCCTCGGGTAGCGGGTCAGCACGTCGAGGACCATCGGAGTGGCCCGCTTGGCGGCGGCGGTGATCACGTACTCGGCGACCACCGGATCGTCACCTCGTACCAGCTCGGCCGCCCGAGCGGCGTGGGCGGCCGCACCCAAGATGTGACGCACCTGGGTCGCCTTGGCCAGCGGATGGAGGTATGCCGACGCGGCGGCGTCGCCAGCGGCGGTCGCGGCATGCCGGGCGGCTTCGCTCGCCGCGTCCCGGGCGGCGCGGTGGGCGTCGGCCGCGGCCGTCCGCTGGAGCCGGGAACGGGCAGCCCCCTCGGCGAAGGTGCGCCCGGCGTGCAGAGCGGCCGCCGGGCGGCCGTCCCCCGGACGATCCTTCTCGAAGACGATGAGCGCGAGCTCCGCGCACGCCACGGCGAACCCGGCGACCGCCCGCAACTCGTCCATCGTCAACTCGAAGTCCCCCGGGCGTGCCTGCATCTGTTCAAGCCTTGCATGACGCGATGCCACCGGAACCCGGTGTCGCCCGAGGCGCACATCCCGTAGGACCAACCTCCTGCGGGCGTCCGTCCGGCGCGAAGTCATCGAACCTACGTGCGTGCCGCAGGGGATGACGAGCGGTGATCCCTACCACCATTGGGGCATCCCCCGCTACCAGCGGCCGGCTGAGCCGCCCCAGGGCGAGGTGGTGCCGCTCTACCAGGCGGCCAAACAGCTCGGCGTGGTCCCTTCCACCTTGTACCGCTGGATCAACGAGGACTTCATCCCCGCCTAACAAGACACGCCCGGCGCACCCTGGCGGATCAGGATGACCGATGAACTCAAAGCGTTATTCGCTGACGACAGCCCGCCCGGCTGGCTGGCCATGCTCGAAACCACCATGGCCCTCGGTGTCTCCCGCCAGACCGTGTCGCAACGTGTAAAGCGCGCCGAGCTCCAAGTCGTCATCGTCCGCTCCGGACGCAGAAAAGGCCTGCGAATAAAGGCCCCCGAGCCCAATCCGACCCTGTTCAACCCCAACCCGTCAACCAAGGAGGCAGTATGACTATGACTCGAGACAATTGGCGATGTCGCTCTCAACAAGCCCCGACCCCGCCAGGACTCGTCTGAGTAGTGCAGTGCATACGCATGCCATATGCAATGCACACGCCGCGAACCCTTGACAAACGGCGATCCAGCGACCACCGGCTCGAACCCGCAGCCCTCGGGCCACTTCTCGCCGCGCACACCCTGCACCAGCCTGCGTACGCAGCCGTGAGCAGGCCCCGAGAAACTCGTATCCTCGACGCGGAGGCCGACACGAAAGTGCTGGTCACGGCGTCGCAGACTTCCATAAGAGCGCGAGGAACCACAGGAACTAGTGGCGGGGTTCACGAGCATCGGGCGATCATCGGGTGGCGAACCCGACGAAGGCGCTGGTTACGGCGCCGTGCGCTATGCACTGCACAGGCCACTGCCCTGCTCATCCAGGACCCCCTTCGTGCTGAGACCCCGAGAGACGCTGCACCGCAGGCGCTACGCGCTCTTCAGGTACTGGCGGAGCGCTCTGCGGATGAGCTCGGAGACCGTGACGCCCTCGGTCTGCGCCCGTCGAGCGACCTCGTCGCGAAGGTCGGGTTCCAGCCGCACCGACTCCACCGACTTGGCAGCGTCACCGAGCGGTGGCCGGCCAGGTCCCCGGCGACGTCCCTTCATCTGACCGGGCTCGTAGCCGCGCTCGGCCTCCTCGGCGAACCGCTCGATCATCTCGTCGGTGATCGGCTCGCCGCTCTTGGTGTGTCCGTAGGTGTGCTGGTCCGTCATCACTCGTCTCCGAAGAGCTCCTGGGCGGTCGAGCGCCGAAGTGGCATCGCGTGGATCACCAGCTCGTCTCCTCCGAGGACCAAGACGACCAGCTCGAGCAGGTTCCCAGCGCGGTCGGGCCCGGCGAGGAGGTGGCGCGGAGGCTCGTCGCCCAGCTCGACCCAGACGACCGAGTGGGCCAAAGCGTGTTCGATGTCCTCGTCGGCGACGCCGGGGCGCCGAGCTGACTCGTGGATCTCCACACAGGATAAGTGTACTACGAGAAAGCATGATGACGGGCCGGTCTGGCTTCTTGATCCAGTTCGACCGTACCTGCGGGAGCGGTTCAGACACCGGCCCTCTCACCCCAGTCCAGGGTGGTGCAGCAGTCCGGCCACACGCGCATCGGCGCCACCGGTCCCTCGGCCAGCGACCGCCCGCTGATTCCCATGCGACAGCCCCCACCGTCGGCGACGCCGACCCGGCCAGGATACGAAGCACCGACCGTCTGGGCGGCATGATCCACGAGCACCGACTGGCCTCCTGAGCTGGGCGGACGGGACTCTCGGCACCGACAGAGGGGTGGGAGCATCGGGCGTACCCGACAAACAGGGCTCTCATGGCGCACCTCCTTGGGTCGGCCGGCCCGTGCGGAGTCCCTTGTCGCCGGCGGCGGCCGCAGCCACCAGCTCCGGTACTACACTGTGGCCTAGCGTGTAGTACGTGGTGGAGTGGGAGACGGTGGAGTGGGACGAGTCCAACGAGGATCACGCCACCCGCCACAGCGTGAGCGTGGCTGAGATCGAACAAGTACTCGCCGCGGGACCGAGGTTTCGACCCGACCGGCGAGGCGGCGGCGACTACCTCGCCGAAGGAGTCACCCACGGTGGCCGACGGGTTCGGGTGGTCGTGGCCTACGACCCAGCCCGGCGGGTGCTGCGGTCGATCACGGCATGGGAGCTGAGATGACCGACAACCCCGAATCCTGCTCCGAGGCCGAGCGCGCCGAGGAGCACTGGGCCCACCGAGACGACGAGGACTGCTGGGGCGAGCCCGCTGAGGTCAGAGGACCCGAGCGACTGTCGGTGATGGTCTCAGCCCGCTTCAGTCGTGCGGAGGCCGATCAGCTCGCCGCAGCCGCCGCAGCCGCCGGGATGACCCGTTCCGCCTTCGTCCGCCAGGCGGCCCTGTCTTCGGCGGGAGGCAAGGTCGTCGACGTGGCACGGGTAAGGCGCAGCGTCGACGAAGCCGAACGCCAACTCTCCGCCGCCCGCGAGGCGCTTGGCTGAGGCACCGGACCGCCCGGAAGCGGTCGGCCTGCGGACGTTGGTGCTGGGGGGGGGCTTGGGCGCCTCTTCTACTTCACG
>JAJZCK010000115.1 GCA_021846125.1 Actinomycetes bacterium
GGCATCTGCGAGCAAGCCGCAACCGTCCGCGAGCCGGAAGCACTGCGCGAGGTGGAGCACGGAGCGGCCGGACTGCAGGCCCCCGACCATCGTGAAATGCGACTGGTGGCCGTTGAGGTATGCGAGAAAGACGACTCCGGTCTTGTAATAGGAGGTCGGGGCGCAAAAGACGTGGCGGGAGAGCGCGAGTGTCGGGTCCAGGCGCCTGCGGAACTCCCCGACGTCGCCGCCGTCGAGTGCAGCGAGGGCCCACGCTGCCGCCGGAGCCGCGAAGTCGAAGGCACCGAGGAGCGCGTCGCTGTGGCCCCGCTCGTCCCCGGCGATCGTCGTCGGGTAGCCGAAGTCGTCGCCCGTGTACATGCGCACGCCTGCTGGAAGTCGTCCCCGCAGCACGATCTCCCACTCCTTGTCGAGGAGCGAGAGCTTCACCCCGTCGACCTTGCCAGGGTGTGCGTCGACGATCCCGAGCAGGCAGCCGGAGGCTTCCTCGACGTCGTGCGAGCCGAAGTAGCCGGCGAGAGCGGGATCGAACGCGTCCCCGAGCCAGTGCAGGATCGCCGGGCGGGCGAGCTCTCCGAGGACCTTGTCGTAGACGTAGGCGTAGTCGTCGGCGTCTCGCGCGATCCGGCACAGCTCGCGGCTCGCCATCACGACGACCGTCGCGCCGGCCTCCTCGACGGTGGCGCACTGCTCGAGGTAGGCGGCGGCGACGTCGTCGAGCGTGCGGGCGCTGCCAGGGGCGAGGTGGTCCGTCTGCGCGCCTGCGGCGATCGTACCGCCTACGGAGCGTGCCTCGACCGAGCTGCGCACGACGAGCTCTTGCGCGAGCGCCCAGTCGAGCCCCATCCCGCGCTGCGCGGTGTCCATCGCCTCGGCGACCCCGAGGCCGAGCGCCCAGAGGTGGTGGCGAAAGGCGAGCGTCGCGTCCCAGTCGAGCGTCGCAGGACCTGCCGGAGTGGTCTCACCGAGAGCGTCGGCGACGACGTGTGCGGCTGCGTAGGCGACCCGGCTCGTAGCGGGGCGGGCAGTCGCGGGAAAGCCCGGGGAGACGGTGCACGCGTAGCGACGGAGGGAGCCGTCTGGCTCGGGAAGGACGATGCTGGTCATCGGGCCTCCTTTACTGTTCCGGCTCCTGCGGTGCTCTGGCGGACGACGAGCTCGACATCGAGGCATTCGTCGCGCCGAGTGTGCACCTTCTCGCCGAGCACGAGCCCCACGGCCCGCCGGCCGAGCTCGACCATCGGCACGCGGACCGTGGTGAGCGCGGGCGCGAGGTCCCGAGCGACGGGGATGTCGTCGATGCCGCAGAGCGCCACGGCGTCGGGCACTCGCCGCCCGAGGCGACGGAGCGCGGCGAGCGCTCCGATCGCCATCTGGTCGTTGAGCGCGGCGATCGCGGTCAGCCCGGGAGCGAGCGCGAGGAGCTCGCTCGCGGCCGCCTCGCCGCCATCTCGGGTGAAGGCGCCGGCGCGGACGTGGACCTCGGCCGGCGCCGTGCCGGAGGGGAGCCCCGAGGCGAGCACGGCGAGCAGGCCCGCGAGCCGGTCGTCGCTCGCCGTGAGGCCGTCTGGTCCGGCGACGACCCCGACGACCCGGTGGCCGAGAGCGAGGAGATGTCCGCCGAGCAGGCGACCCGCCAAGACGTTGTCCGGCCGCACGCAGTCGCCCGCGACGAGGTGCCGGCCGACGAGGGCCGCCCTGCCGCCGGAGCGCTCGAAGGCGAGCAGCTCCGCGCCGAGCCGCTCGCAAGCGCCGCGGTCCGCCGAGCCGCTCCCCGCGAGCACGAGCGCCTCGACTCGCTGGGCCCGTGCGCGCCGGACGACCTCGAGCTCCCGGCCGAGGTGGCGGCCCGTGTCGCTGATGACGACCGTCCGGCCAGCTTCGCAGGCGGCTTCGAGAGCGCCGCGGGCCACTTCGGAGAAGTACGGATCCGTGACGTCGTGGACGACGAGAGCGATCGAGGCGTCGCGAGAGCGGGCGAGCGCACGTGCGTGGGGGTTGGGGGTGTAGGCGAGGGCGGAGGCCGACGCGAGGACGCGTGTGCGCAGGGCGTCTCCGACCGGCCTCGAGCCTGCGAGCACGCGCGACGCCGTCGCCTCCGAGACGCCGGCGTGCGTCGCGACGTCGAGAAGCGTGCAGGCGTGCTTCCCCGCCGGGCTCACGCGACGTGCTCCGCGTAGCGACGGGCGACGACCGCGAGCGTCTCGGTAGGGTCGGCCCGCCAGACCTCGCGGTTGAAGATCTCGACCTCCAGCGGACCGGCGTAGCCGGTGGCGTCTGCGAGCTCGACGAAGCGCCGCAGCTCGATCGTGCCGTCGCCGAGCATCCCGCGACCCTCGAGCGGGTGCGGAGGCGGCGCGAGCCAGTCCGCGAGCTGGACCCCGAGCACGCTGCTTGCAGCGCCGGCCATCGAGGCCGTGAGGTCGGGGTCCCACCAGAGGTGGTAGCTGTCGAGGACGACCCCCACACCCCCCTCGACGACCGAGCGGGCGATCCGTAGGGCCTGGGGCAACGTGACGACGACGGAGCGGTCGCCGCAGTACATCGGGTGCATCGGTTCGACCGCGAGCGGGACTCCAGCCGGGCGGGCGTACTCGGCGAGCTCGGCGACAGCGTCGGAGACCTCTCGCCGTCCGGCCTCGAGGTCCCTCGTCGTCGCGGGGCCGCAGACGAGCACGAGCATCGCGGCGTCGAGCTCGGCGGCCTCGTCCACCGCGCGCCGGTTGTCCGCAGCTCGCTCGCGCCGGCCCGCAGCATCGGGAGCGCAGAACCACCCTCCCCGGCAGAGAGACGACACCGCGAGGCCGGCCGCGCGCGCGAGCTCGCCGGCACGCTTCGCCCCGCCGGGCTCGAGACGGTCTCGCCAGAGCCCGATCGCCGCGTAGCCGGCCCGCGTGCAACCCTCGATCGCCTCGGCGGTCGACCAGCGCGGGACGGTCGCCTGGTTCATCGCGAGACGACCCAGCGACCTGCTCCGCGACGTCCGAGGCACGGCTTGCTCCGGGACGTCGACCGGGACGTCGACCGGTACGTCGACAGGGGTGCTCACCGGTCGGTGCGAGGCACGTCGACCCACCTCCGCTCGAGCGCCGACGCGAATGCGAGCTCGGCGACCTCGACGCCGCGGGCCGCGTCTCGAAGGTCCCACGGGAACGGCTCGCCCGCTACGACGTGCCGGAGGAACAGCTCCCACTGGTGGCGGAACGCGTTTCCCGACGGCCGGCGCTCGGGCACCTCGAGCCAGGACCGGCGGGGCGTGACGTCCTCGGTCTCGTCGGGGTTCCAGACGAAGCGAGGCGTGGCGGCTCCCGGCTGGACGCGGCAGTCGTGCAAGCCCGCCACGGCGCTCCCGTCGGTCCCGTCGACGTGGATGACGAACAGGTCGTCGCGGTAGGGGCGGGTGCACCACGAGGCGTTCACCTGAGCGACCGCACCACCCGCGAGCCGGAAGATCGCGTAGGCGGCGTCTTCGGCGGTCGCGTCGTAGGTCCGGCCTACCTCGTCGACGCGCGACGGCTGGTGCGTCGCCATCTCGCAGAGCACTGCCTCGACGGGAGCGAAAAGGCGTTCCAGCAGGTAGCGGAAGTGGCAGAACATGTCGAGGACGATGCCCCCGCCGTCGGCCGCCCGGTAGTTCCACGACGGCCGCTGCGTGGCGCCGAGCGCGTCCGGGAACACCCAGTAGCCGAACTCGATGCGCACAGCGAGCAGCCTGCCGAGAGCGCCGGACGCGGTCACGTCCGCGAGCTTCAGCAGCCCGGGGAGGAAGAGCTTGTCCTGGACGGCGCCGTTGCGGACGCCGGCGTGCTCGGCAAGCTCGGCGAGGTGGTAGCCAGCGCCGCTCGTCGTCGCAGAGGGCTTCTCGCAGTAGACGTCCTTGCCCGCGGCGATCGCGAGCGCGAGTGCCTCCTCGCGGCGAGCCGTCGTCTGCGCGTCGAAGTAGACCGTGTCGGCTGGATCCGCGAGGCACGCCTCGAGGTCCGTGCTCACCCGCTCGATGCCGTAGGCCTCGCCGAGGCGGCTGAGCCGCTCGAGGTCGCGTCCGACGAGCACCGGATCGGGCCAGACCCTCACCCCGCCGACGTCGAGGCCGCCGTCGGCGCGGATCGCGGCGATAGAGCGTGCGAGGTGCTGGATGCGCCCCATCCGGCCGGTGACCCCGTTCATGATGATCCCGACCCGCTGCGTCGCCACGATGCCGTCCCCGTCCCCGTCCCGCCGATCGACCGATCGACTGCTCGACTGCTCGACCGGTGCCCAGCTTCGCGTGCCGCGGGCGAGCCTGGCAAGCGCTTGCCGGGCGCACCGTCCCGCTTTGGCTCCGGAGAGGCCCGACACCCGGAGCGGCGCCGGGCTGGCGCGTCCGAGATCGCCGAGCGGGCTCGCCGGGCGAGCGCCGCGGGCTTGCCGTGTCGACCCGGAGCGGGCAAGGATCGCGGGCATGCGCGCCGACCAGGCGTTGGTCGCCGTGCTGGCGAGAGACGGGCGGGATCGAGATGGAACGGGTCTGCTTCCAGTTGCGCGTGCGGGCGGACAGGATCGAGCAGTACAAGGAGGCACATCGGGCCGTCTGGCCCGAGATGCGTGACGCGCTCGCCGCGAGCGGCTGGCACGACTACTCGCTGTTCCTCGCGGACGACGGTCTCCTCGTCGGCTACTTCGAGTGCGACAGTCTCGGCGAGGCGACGGCGGCGATGGCGGCGACCGACGTGAACGCCCGTTGGCAGTCCGCCATGGCCGGATACTTTGACGGCCTCGACGGGGGAGCCCCGGACGAGGCGATCGTCCCGCTGCCGGAGATCTTCCACCTCGATTGACCTGCGTCTCGAACGCCGCGACCTGCGGACGCGCCTGGCTGTGGCGGTGGCAGGGCGATCGATCCCCTGAGCAGCTGGTGCGGCTAGATTCCCGTCCATGGTGGCAGAGCCGGCAGGGGCAGGAGGCGACGGGTCGGCACGCCCCCCTGCACTTCGTCTCGCCGCCGAGGACAACGTGCTCGTGGCGCTTCGCGACCTCGCCGGGGGCGACCGCGTCCCGGACGGGTCCGGCATGCTCGAGGTCCTCGTCGCCGTGCCGTTCGGGCACAAGGTCGCAGCCGAGCCGATCGCACCCGGCGACCCGGTGGTGAAGTACGGCGAGGTGGTCGGGCGGGCGACCCTGCCGATCGCACGCGGCGACCACGTCCACGTCCACAACGTCGTGAGCTCACGCCTTCCGGGGAGCCAGGGACCGTCGAGCCAGGGACCGTCGAGCCAGGGACCGTCGAGCCAGGGACCGTCGAGCCAGGGACCGTCGAGCAAGGGACAGGGGGTCGGCGAGCGGTGAGCCTCCAGGGCTTCGCCCGGCCCGACGGCACGACAGGGGCGCGCAACGTCGTCCTCGTGCTCCCGTCCGTGGTCTGCTCGTCGCACGTCGCGGAGCAGATCGCGGGGCACGAGGCCGTCGCGATCGGACACCCGCACGGCTGCGGCCAGGTGGGCGCGGACGCGGCGCACGCCGTCGAGGTGTTCGCAGGCGTCGCCGCTCACCCCAACGTCGCCGGCGTGCTCGTCGTCGGGCTCGGCTGCGAGACGGTCCAGGGCGCGGACCTCGCGGCGGAGATCGGAGCCCGGGGCCAGCGCGTCGAGCTCCTCACCGTCCAGGGCTCGGGGGGGAGCAGGGCGACCGTCGAGCGCGGGCGCGAGGTGGTGACGAGGCTCCTCGGCAAGGCCGCGTCGCACCGGCGGAGCGACGTCGCCGACGCCGAGCTCGTCGTCGGCCTGGACGATCCCGCTGCGCCGTTCGCACCTGCGCTTCGCCGGCTCACCGCCGGGACCGGCGGTCGTCTCGTCGAGCCGGAGAAGGGGTCGGGCACGCTCACGCACGCCGAGCTTGCCGCGCGAGGCGCCCAGGTGCTCGTCTCGTGGTGCCCGGTGGGAGAGGCCCCGCGCGGCTTCGCCATCTGCCCCGTCGTCGCCGTCGCTGCGGACGACGGCGAGCTCGCCGCGATGCCTGACGACTTCGACCTGTCCGGCGGTGCCTCGGCGGACGTCGTCGCCGGAGAGGTGCTCGACCTGGTCCGCTCGGTGTTCTGCGGCGAGCCGAGCGCGTCCGAGCGTCGTGGGGCACGCGAGTTCGAGCTCCGCAGGCTCACCCGATCGATGTGAGCGGGACAGACGTGCGCAGCTCGACGGTGGCCGCGTCCACCGGGGACGACCTGACCGTGACCGGCTACCGGCGGGACGACGGCCGCCTCGGGGTGCGCAACCACCTCCTCGTCCTGCCGGCACGCGGGAGCGCGAGCCTCGCGGCCGCCCGCATAGCGGCGACGGTGCACGGAGCAGTAGCGGTCGCGCACGACGGAAAGGGCGTCGCCGAGCCGGAGGAGGAACGGATCTCGCGCACGCTCCTCGGCTTCGCGACCAACCCGAACGTCGGGGCGGTCCTCGTCGTCGGCGTCTCGGCCGGCGACGCATGGCTCGCCGACGCGCTCCGGACGGCCGGCCAGCGTGCCGCGTTCGTCGCGCTCGCCGAGCACCGGGGCACGCTCGGCGCGATCGCAGCCGGTACGCCGCTCGCCGAGCGGCTCGCCAAGGAGCTCGCGGGTGACAGCCGCTCGGCAGGCGCGCTCGCGGACGTCGTCCTCGGGCTCGAGTGCGGTGGCTCCGATGCGCTCTCCGGCATCACGGCCAATCCCGGTCTCGGAGTCGCGAGCGACTTGCTCCTCTCCTGCGGTGGGACCTCGATCCTCGCCGAGACGCCCGAGCTCATCGGCGCGGAGGAGGCGCTCGCCCGCCGCGCGATCTCGCCCGAGGTCGCAGCACGGGTGCGCGACGCCATCCTCGGCTTCGAGTCGGCCATCCGCGACCTCGGGGTCGACGTGCGTGGCGCGCAGCCCTCCCCGGGCAACCAGGCGGGTGGTCTGACGACCATCGAGGAAAAGGCGCTCGGTTCCGCCAAGAAGGGCGGGAAGGCTCCGGTCACCGGGGTCGTCGAGTTCGCCGAGCGGGTGGGCACGCCGGGCCTCTACGTGATGGACACCCCCGGGCACGATATCGAGCAGATGGTCGGGATGGTCGCCGGCGGGGCACAGGTCGTCGCCTTCACGACCGGCCGTGGAACGCCGACCGGCTCCCCGGTCGCACCTTGCCTGAAGATCTCGACGAGCACCGATCTCTACGAGCGGCTCGCCGGTGACGTCGACCTCGACGCGGGCGGCGTGCTGACCGGCGCGGAGTCGCTCGACGAGCTCGGCGCGAGGATCCTCGCGACGATCGCCGAGGTGTGCCGGGGCCGGCTCACGGCGAGCGAGCGACAGGGCAACCGGGAGTTCGCGCTGAGCCGTACGCGCTACGCCTGACCTGACCTGACCTGACCTGACCTGACCTGACCTGACCTGACCTGACGCCGTCCACGCCTTTGTTGACAGCAACGTCCGAATGTACGTACAATGCGGCGTGACCCCGATCGCCTTCGTCGCGGTGCTTCTCGTCATATCGGTGTTCGCCGGCGTGCTGGGATCGCTCGTCGGTCTCGGTGGCGGCATCGTGGTCGTGCCGGTGCTCACGCTCGTCTTCCACATCGACATCCGGCTCGCGATCGGAGCGTCGATCGTCTCGGTCATCGCGACCTCGAGCGGCGCCGCGGCGACCTACGTCAAGGAACGGATGACGAACCTGCGTGCCGGGATGTTCCTCGAGATCGCGACGACGACGGGCGCGGTGAGCGGTGCCTACCTCACGACGGTCGTGCCGACTCGAGCGCTCTTCGTCCTCTTCGGCGTCGTGCTGTCCTACTCGGCCTTCGCCGTCTACCACAAGCGCCATGCGACCGCTGTGCTCACGACGTCGAGCGACCGGATAGCGAACTACTTCGACCTGCACGGCTCCTACTACGACGAGGCGGAGCACCAGGAGATCGCCTACAAGGTGACGGGGACCAAGGTCGGGCTCGCGATGATGTACGTCGCCGGGATGGTGAGCGCGCTCCTCGGGATAGGCTCGGGCGCCTTGAAGGTGCCGGCGATGGACCTCGCGATGCACCTGCCGATGAAGGTGTCGACAGCGACGAGCAACTTCATGATCGGCGTGACTGCCGCCGCGAGCGCGGGATTCTACTTCGCCCGCGGCCAGATCGATCCGATCATCGCCGCGCCGGTCGCGATCGGCGTGCTCGGTGGAGCGATGTTCGGTGCCCGCCTGCTCGGCCGGATCACGAACACGGCCGTGCGGATCATCTTCGTGGGCGTGCTCGTGGTGGTCGCGGTCGAGATGTTGCAGCGGGGGGTCCTCTAGATGCCCGACATGACGCCGGATCCGCTGGCCGGGCCGCCGCCTGAGCTGGTCGCGCGCGGACGAGGTGCGCCGCGCCACCCACGTGTGGTCGACGACGAGAAGGTGCGCCAGTCGGAGCTCGCGATCAGCCTCGTGCTGCGTGTCGGGGTGAGCCTCGCCGTCGCGCTGGCCCTCGCCGGGCTCGGGCTCACCTTCGCCCGCCACCCGGGCTACGTGCGGCTGTCGGGGAGCTCCTACCATCCGCTCACCGAGCTCGGATCGCACTTCCCTCACACGATCGGCCAGCTCGGGCACGCGCTGGCGATCGGCGACGGTCGTGGTCTCATCGGTCTCGGCCTCCTCGTCCTCATCGCGACGCCCGTGCTGCGGGTAGCGGTCGCGGTGCTCACGTTCGCCTACGAGAAGGACCCGCCGATGACGATCGTGACGCTGTTCGTCCTCGCAGTCCTCGTCGGCTCGTTCTTCGTCGGCGGCGGATGACGGCGCGCTCGCCCGACCGCTCGAGCCCGCTGCCGTTGTGGTCGCAGGTGCTCGAAGACCTGCGGAGGCGCGTCGCCGCAGGCGAGATCGACGCGGGCTTCCCGACCGAGGAGGAGCTCACGCGTGACTACGGCGTGAGCCGCCACACGGTCCGCGAGGCGTTGCGGCGGCTCGAGGCAGACGGGCTTCTCGTGCGCGAGCGCGGGCGGGGGACGACGCTCGCACGTCCGCAGTTCGAGCAGCCGCTCCGCGCGCTCTACAGCCTCGCGCGGACGGTGCGCTCGCAAGGTCTCCACGAGCGTAGCGACGTCCGTGCCCTGGAGATCGTCCAGGCAGGAGACGCTGCCGAGGTTCTCGGGATCTCCCGCGACTCGTCCGTC
>JAJZCK010000116.1 GCA_021846125.1 Actinomycetes bacterium
CTCGACGAGGGCAGCGTCCTCAGAGGCGACGTGCGGGGCGACCTCGTGGGCGAGCTCGGCTCGGACGACCACCTCGCCGGCCGCCGCTCCGTCGAAGGTGAACCCGAGCTCGGAGTAGGTGTCGCAGATGTTCGTGGCCCCGGCCGCGCAGTGCGCACAGTGACGGCACGGCACGATCCCCTCCACGACCACCCGGTCACCCGGCGTCCACGGCGCCGCACCCGACTCGGTGACGACGCCGGTCCACTCGTGGCCGACCACGAGCGGGTAGCGGACGTACGCGGGGTCGACGAGCCCGTCGACGAGCTCGAGGTCCGTCCCGCACAGCCCGACGGCTCGAGGCGCGACGACGAGCTCCCCGGGTCCCGGATGCAACGGCACACGCTCTTCGAGCACCAGGGCTCCGTCGCCGCGCGTGACGAGCGCACGGTGCGTCATCGCGCCACCTCCGCATCCGGGGCCCGCCTCGCCGTGGCCGCCACGACGCCGCGCAGCGGCAGGAGGTCCGCGAAGGTCGATCCCCCGATCAGCGTCGACGCGGTGTCCGCGTGCTGCCGGAGGAGCCGGCCGAGCTCGGCGATCCTCCAGCCGGGAAGGTCCTGCTTGATCCCCGTCACACTGATCGCCCCCGCGCACTCCCCGCTATGCCCGAAGAACGGGGCACCGACGCAGAAGACGCCTTCGACCTCCTCCTCGTCGTCGACGGCAAACCCCCGCCGCCGGACAGTGCCGAGCTCTTCGAAGAGTGTCGCAGCGTCTGTGATCGTGTGCGCGGTGTGCGCCGGGAGGCCGGCCTCCTCGCAGATCACCCGCACCCGGGCGTCGTCGAGCATCGCGAGGACGGACTTGCCGGCGGCGGTCGCGTGCGGAGGCTCACGACCGCCGAGCGGCGCGTGGAACCGGATGCTCCCGGGGCCGTCGACGCGCTCGACGCACACCGCGTAGCCGTCCTCGGCGAGGGCGAGCCTCGCCGTCATGCTCGTCTCTGCGCTCACCTGGCGCAGCACCGGCAGGCAGACCTCGCCCACCGGGTTCTGGTGGGCGACGAGGTCCCCGTAGCGGATGAGCGCGGTGCCGAGCTTGTAACGCGGCCCGGGCTCGACGGCGCGCAGCATGCCGTGGCCCACGAGCGTCCGCGCCGTCGAGAGCGCGGTCGACTTCGAGATCGACAGCCGATCGGCCAGCACCGTGAGCGACATCCCGTCGGTCGGTCCCGCCGCGACGATCTCGAGCATCGACAGTGCCCGCTGGACGCTACGTACCTGGTAGCGATCCGGAGCACCTGCGCCGGCGACCCGATCCCCTTCCGCGACCATCAGCCCCCCCTGGACCAGCCTGGTGCGCTCGGAACCCGTCACGCGCGCTACGTGTTGTTCGTTCTACCACAACACAGTGCGACTGAGGCGCCCAACTCCAGAAATCTCTTGACGAGCATCGTCCGCAGTGCTTCTATCGCGTCATTCACACAACAGGATTCGGTATAAACGAACAGCACATCCGCAGCGTCGAGAGGGCAGCAGACGCACGTCGCCGGATCGCCGGCCATCTCGAGGCACGGGGGCTGCCGGCGGTCGTGCTCACCTCGCCCGCAGGCGTCGCCTGGGCAACCGGTGGCCTCGGTCCGCCGGTCGACCGTGGCGCGCGGACAGCCGACGCATGGGTCGTCGTCACGGCCACGAGCGCGGCACTCGTGACGACGGTGGTCGAGAAGGACCGGGTCGAGACGGAGTACCGACCCCAGGAGCACGGGTTCTCCCTCGTCGCGGTCGACTGGTTCGACACCGAGCAGCTCCCGGCCGCCTGCGCCGAGATCGCCGGCGTGGCCGCTCCGCTCCTCCCCTGCGACGGGCATCCCGCGCTCGGACCGGACGTCGGCGCGGACCTCGTCGAGCTGCGCCTCGCGCTATGCGCTGCCGCCCGGACAGAGCTCCGGGAGCTCGGCTCCCTCGCCGCCTCGGCCCTCGGCGACGCGCTGCGCTCGTGGCGCCCCGGGCAGAGCACGGATCGTGACATCCAGGCGCACGTCGCGGAGCGGCTCGAGGCGGGGGGCGCCGACAGCCCCGTGCTCATCGTCGGCAGCGACGACCGCGTCCGGCGGTTCCGCCATCCCCTCGCCGTCGGCGAGACCGCGAGGGAGCTCGTCATGGCCGTCGTCGTGGCACGGCGCGCGGGGCTGCACGTCGCGACGACGCGCTTCGCGTCGACACGTGCAGCGTGCGTCGAGTCGAGAGAGCTCCAGGACCGGGTGGACCTGGTCGATGACGAGGTCCTGCGCGCCACCGTCCCCGGCGCGACCTACGGCCACGTCGTGAGCGCTCTCGGCGACGCCTACCGGCGCGCCGGCGCGCCGGATGCCTGGCGGCAGCACTACCAAGGGGGACCGGTCGGGTTCGCGCAGCGCGAGTTCGAGCTCGCGCCCGTCGGCACGGGAGACCGCTTCTGGTCCACGACAGTCGAGCCGGACCACGCCGTCGCGTGGAACCCGAGCTTGCCCGGTGGGGCGAAGTGCGAGGACACCTACCTGGTCGGCGTGAGCGGCCTCACCCGCGTGACCGAGCAGCAGGGGTGGCCGTCGCGACCGGCGCGTCACGGCTCTCCGCTCGACGACCGACCCGCAGTCCTCGAGATGGCGTGACCGAGATGCCGCCGGCGCCGGCCGAGCCTCGGTCCCCGCGTGGACGGCGGCGCGGGCGACCGCGCGGATGACCACGCGGACGACGGCGCGGACGACGAGACCAAGGAGCCTGCCGATGAGCACAGACATTGCCGAGCAGAAGATGTCCGACGGGGAGCACGTCCTGCACCGCCTCGGGATCACGCCCGAGGCGGTACCCGCTCCGAGCAGCCACCGCTTTCCCGACGGCGCGCACTTCCGCATCGAGATCCCGAGCATCGAGGGCCCCGGTGCGCTCGCCGCCGTCGTCGACGAGTCCGAGCAGCGCCACACGGTCGTCAACCGCGTCTCGCAGGGGAGCGGAGCCATGCTGCTCACCCGCCGAGAGCTCGCCGAGATGGCGCGCATCGGCCACGACGAGGGCATCGAGGTGTCGCTGTTCGTCGGCCCGCGGGACGAGTGGGACGTCGGTGCCTCCGCTCGCTCGAGCGACGGGCCCGGCTTCGCGGGGCGGATCCGCGGCGCGCGCCAGCTCCGCTACGCCATCGAGGACGTCCACCGGGCGAGCGAGGCGGGGATCCGCAGCTTCCTCGTCGCCGATACCGGACTTCTCGAGACGCTCGCCGAGTCGCAACGCCACGGGGAGATCCCGAGCGACACCGTCTGGAAGGTCTCGGCGTACATGGCGCCCACGAATCCCCAGTCCTTCGCCCAGCTGGAACGCCTCGGTGCGTCCACGATCAACGTCCCGTCGGACATGACCCTCGGCCAGCTCGGCGAGATCCGCTCGGTCTCCGGCCTCCCGATCGACCTCTACGTCGAGTCGCCCGACGGTGCAGGCGGTGTCGTGCGGGGCCACGAGATAGCGGACATCGTGCCTGTCGCAGCGCCGATCTACACGAAGTTCGGGCTGCGCAACTCGCGCCCGCTGTACCCGAGCGGGATGCACCTCGAGGCAGACGTCGTGGCGATCGCGCGCGAGAAGGTCCGCCGGGCGACGGTCGCCCTCGAATGGCTCGAGCGCAGCCGCGCCGACCTCGTCCAGTCCGCGCCCGGGGCCAAGGGGCTCGGGGTCCCGGCCCCGTGACCGTCGTGTCGCCAGGTGTCGTCCCCGGGCGCGCCCACCGCCCCTGCCACGTCGGTCGCCTCGACGCCACGCGGTCCCGGACGTGCTGAGGAGCGATCGCTGGGTCGTCGGGAGCGACGAGGTCGCGCTCGAGCACCGGGTCGCGCTCCGAAGCGCCGGTGTCGCGGTCGGACCCGACGGGGGGCGTCCTGTCATCGGCATCGCGAACTCCGCGAGCGAGCTCAACCCCTGCAACCTCCCCCTGCGGGAGCTCGCGGGCGCAGCGCGCGAGGGCGTCGTCGAGGCCGGAGGCCTGCCGGTCGAGTTCCCAGTCGTATCGCTCGGCGAGGACCTCATGAAGCCGACCGCGATGCTCTACCGCAACCTGCTCGCGATCGAGATCGAGGAGATGCTCCGCTCCTACCCTCTCGACGGGGTCGTCCTCCTCGCGAACTGCGACAAGACGGTGCCCGGCGCGCTGATGGGCGCGGCGAGCACGCGGCTTCCTGCCTTGCTCGTCACCGGGGGAGCCCGACCCCCGTGCGTGTTCCGTGGGGACCGGATCGGGACGGGCACGGCGCTCTGGCGACTCTGGGACGAACGGCGAGCAGGAGCGCTCGACGACGACGCATGGCTCGAGCTCGAGCACTGCCTCTCGAAAGGGACAGGCGCGTGCAACACGATGGGAACCGCCTCGACCATGGCCATCCTCGCCGAGGTCCTCGGACTGCTCGTCCCGGGAGCGAGCACGATCCCCTCCGGCGACCCCCGCGCTCTCGAGGCAGCCCGAGCGACCGGCCGGCGCGTCACCGAGCTCGCGGCGCACGGCGGCAGCCCCTTCGCCGGCTGTGACGACGCGTCGTTCCGCAACGCGATACGCGTCCTCAGCGCCGTCGGCGGGTCGACCAACGCCGTGCTCCATCTCGTCGCACTTGCCGGGCGGCTCGGCATCGGCCTCGACCTCGGCGACTTCGACCGCCTCGGGCGCGACGTCCCCCTCCTCGTCGACGTCGAGCCCGCCGGCTCCGGCCTCCTCCCGGACTTCGACGCGGCCGGAGGCGTCCCTGCGCTGCTACGCGAGCTCGGCGACCTCCTCGAGCCGCAGGTGGTCCTCGCCGACGGTCGCCGGACCGCGGAGGTCGCCGGCACGGCACCCGGGAACGCTGCGGGCGCCATCGTTCCCCGCGACCGACCTCTCGCGACCGGCGGGGCGCTCCGCGTCGTCCGGGGGACGCTCGCGCCCGACGGTGCGGTGCTCAAGCGCTCCTCGGCCACACCGGCCCTGCTGCGCCACCGCGGCCGCGCCGTCGTCTTCCACAGCTACGAGGAGATGCGCCACCGGATCGACGACCCGAGCCTCGACGTCGACGAGACGAGCGTGCTCGTCCTCGCGGGCTGCGGCCCCGTCGGCGGCCCGGGCATGCCCGAGTGGGGGATGATCCCGATCCCGCGCAAGCTCCTCGAGGCCGGTGTGCGCGACATGGTCCGGGTCACCGACGCCCGGATGAGCGGGACGAGCTTCGGGACCGTCTACCTCCACGTCGCGCCGGAAGCGGCGACAGGCGGACCGCTCGGCCTCGTGCGCGACGGCGACGTGATCGACGCCGACGCGGACGCCGGCCGGCTCGACCTGCTCGTGGGCACCGACGAGCTCGCCGCGCGCGCGGCCGCGTGGCGCCCGGCCGTGCCTACGACGCGCCGCGGATGGGTCTCGCTCTACCGCGCGCACGTCACCCAGGCCCCGCGAGGTTGCGACTTCGACTTCCTCGCGCCCGTCGACGACGAGCCCCCTCTCGTCGAGCCGGTCGTCGGGAGGTCGTGAGGATGACGCGTCGCGTCCCCGAAAGTCCCCGAAGAGACAGCGAGCACGACGCTCGGCATCGAAACACCGATACTCGCAGATCCGTCGGCGATGCCTCGGGGCTAGGTGTCGCCTTCGGACCTGCAACAGTCGCACTCCACGGACACACAGCTCACCCGCCTATCAGATCCAGACATCAGATTGGAGAAGCACATGGCACTACGTGGCAAGCATAAGAAGGGTTCTGTCGTCTTCGTAGCGGCGCTGTCTGCAGCTTTCGGCCTCCAGGGAATCGCGGCGGCCACGACCAGTCATCCCCATAGCCAGCCACCGGTCAATCTCACTCTGTGGCAGAACCTAGGGAACGGCGACCAGGCGCAAGCTGTTCCTGTGCTGATCAAGGCTTTCGAGAAGACGCATCCGGGGATCACCGTGACGAACGTCCCCCAGCCACGGGCAAACTACTTCGCCCTCCTCCAGGCTGCGGCGGTATCACAATCTGGTCCGGACATCGTCAACATGTGGACCGGTCTGTTCACGATGCAATATCGCTCCTATCTGGAGAATCTCAAACCGTGGGTACCGGCGAGCGACATCGCGCGCATGAGCGGGACGCAGTGGAGCTCAGTCGGGTTCAACAATCCGAGCGCTCCCTATGTCGTACCCCTTCAGCAGCAGTTCTACATCGGCTTCTACAATAAGAAGCTGTTCGCAAAAGCGGGCATCTCTTCGGTGCCAACCGACTGGACACAGCTGTTCGCGGACTGCGCGAAGCTCAAGGCCGTGAAGACGACGTGCATCGAGGAGGGAACGCAGAACCTGACCGGCGAGTTCTACCCCTGGTACAACCTCAGCTACCTCATGGCGGGAGTCTTGAGCCCCGCCCAATGGGAGCAGCTCTACAACGGGCACATCCCATGGACGAGCCCGCTCGTCGAGGGTCAGCTGTCGAAGTGGCACCAGCTCTTCTCGGACGGGTACATCAACGCGGATGCGCTCACGGCAACGAATGTGCAGAGCGCGTTCCTGAAAGGCAAGGCCGCTATCATCATAAAGGGCAACTGGGACACGAGCCAGTTCACCCAGTCGCTCGGCGCGAACGTCGGCGTCTTCATTCCGCCGTACTCGAACAAGCCGATGAAGAGCACTGTGGAGTTCGCAGGAAATGGCTTTGCGATGACGAGCTACTCGCCGCACAAGCAGGCCGCCGCAGAGTTCCTGCAGTTCATCACCTCGAAAGAAGCGGGACAGATCATGGCGAAAGCTGGCTTGATCCCGGCGGTCAGTGGCGTTCCGGTGACGAACTCACTTGCAAAGGCAATGGTCGGTCTGGTCAACTCGGCCCACTACACCGTCTACCCGATGCTGGACAACGTGACAGCTCCGGGCGTCGTCAATGCAGGTAACAGTGTCTTTCCAGATATGCTCACGGGTGGTACAAGCGTGAGCCAGGCGGCCAGCAGCATCGAGCAAGCGTGGCACCAGCTTGCACCGTCCGAGCGTGGACACAGCTGGGCAACCTATTCGGTGCCTGCTTAGCCACGAACGGTCGGAGCCCGGGCCGGCGGGCTCGGGGTGCATGCGACGCACCTCGAGACCGCCGGCCGGTTGCGTGCCGGAGGTAGGACAGCCGGTGCACTGGAACCCGAAGAGGACCTAATGGCAACCACGTCAGCTCGACTAGCAGGTTCGACTACTCGAGATCTCAGAGCACTCGTGACCGCGCGCGGTCGTCCGGGACCCTTTCAAGACCGATCTCGGGCAGGTCATCTTCTCGTGCTGCCGGCAGTCGTGGTCGTGACGGCGCTCCTCCTCGTACCGATCGGCGAGGCCGCCTACTACAGCATGACCAACTGGAACGGCATCAGCTCGCAGTGGGTCGGCTTGGGCACGTACGCGGCAGAGTTCCGAGATCCGCTCTTCTGGAGAGTCCTGCAGAACAATGCTCTCCTGCTTATCGCCGTACCGGTCACGATGTTCTGCGGAGCGACGCTGGCTGCCCTGCTGAACGAGCGAGTCTGGGGCTGGCGAGTGTTCCGTGCCGCGATCATCATCCCGACTGCCGTCTCGTGGGTGGTCCTCGGCTTGATCGGAATAGAGGCGTTCGCCGCCAACGGTCTCTTCAATCGCTTCCTCGGAGGTATGGGCCTAGGTGTCCTCGAAAGGAACTGGCTCGGAAGCCCAGGCGACGCACTTGCCGCGATAGCAATCACCTTCGTCTACTCTCTGGTCGGGGTCAACACCCTGATATTCGTCACAGGTATGGCGACTATCGATCCGGCCATCTACGAGGCAGGAAGGCTCGACGGAGCAAGTTGGCGGCAGACCTTTTTCCATCTGACGATCCCGATGCTCCGCCGGTACTTTCTCTTCACGTTCGTCATCACCACTATCAGCGCGTTTTCGGCACTGTTCAGCCTCATATACACCATGACCGGTGGCGGTCCGGACTACGGGACGACGACGATCGAGTTCTTCATCTACCAGCAGGCATTCGGCACGGGCGCCTTCGGGGTCGGAGCTCTCCTCGGGATCGTGCTGTTCGTGGTTCTCGCCGCCGTCAGCCTTGTCCAAGTGTTCCTAGTGCGGAAATCTGAAATATGACATCCATTGTGCGACCACCGGCGGCGAGGACGGCGACGTCGGTGTTCACGAGCATCAGGCGATCGCCGGGCCGCCTGATCACCTGGGTGATCTTGGCGCTGGTCTCGCTCGCGCTCATGTACCCGTTCTATTTCATGTTGATCACGTCGTTCCGCTCGGAGCGACAATACGAGCTCGGTCATGGGTACTCGTTGGCAAGCTGGTCAGCGCTCTTTGCGAGCGTGCCCGTCGGGAGGGAGATCCTGAACTCGGCCATGATCTGCGCGATCGCCATCGTATTCATACTGGCGATAGCGACTTGTGCAGGGTTTGCCCTCGCAAAGACCGAGTTCCGCGGAAGGCGCCTGGCACTTGTCGGCATCGTGGGCGCGATGATGATACCGATCCAGTCGATCATCATATCCGAGTACGTCAACTTCTCGAAGGTGCATCTCATCAATACCTACCAGGGAGCTATCGCCGTGTACGTCGCGGTCGGAACTCCCTTTGCCACTTTCTTGATGACGACATACTTCCGAGGTATCCCCGAGGAATTGATCGACGCCGGTCGCTGTGACGGGTTGACCTACGTCGGCTGCTTCTGGAGGATCGGGGTCCCGTTGGCCAAGCCGGCCTTTGCGACAGTCGTGGTGCTCCAGTTCATTCCGATCTGGAACGACCTGCTGATAGGGCTCCTCTTCCTCCAGGAGCCGAACATCCGCACGTTCACCGTCGGCCTGGGCGTGCTCGCGTCGTCGAGAGTCGTCAACGTCCCGAGCCTGATGGCAGGCGCCCTGCTGAGCACCATACCGGCCGCCTGCGTCTACGTCGTGTTCCAGCGGTTCCTCGTGCGCGGGCTGACCCTCGGAGCCGCGCGGTGAGCAATCGGTCGCCGCATTCTCGCTACGCGAAGGCGCGACTCGCCGCGTCGGCCGTCGTGGCCCGCGCGGACGGATGGAGACCCAGCGTGGCGCCTGGCCGACCTGTGCGGCGGTGCGGCGGTGCGGCGGTGCGGTGGTGCGGT
>JAJZCK010000117.1 GCA_021846125.1 Actinomycetes bacterium
GCACCACGCCAAACCGCGCGGCAGTTACGCTCGACCGGGCGGCGAGGTCGGGCATTGTTAGAACCGGAATAACGTTGGACTCGCTATAGTCTGGATGGGATGCACGCTGCGGGGCCCGGGGTCTCGGCAAGGCGTACGCTGGCACGTGGGAGAAGGTCCTTCGGGCGAGCAGGCGCTCGAGCAGCTCCCAGTGCCGGTGGCGTCGCCTGAGCGGTGCCACCGGACGAGACGTGGGCCAGGCGAGACATGAACCGTGCGGGCGGGACCACCGCCTCGAGCGGACGAGAGGAGCGACGTGCCACAGCTCAAGGACTCGAAGACCGAGGCGAACCTGAAGGAGGCGTTCGCCGGCGAGAGCCAGGCGAACAGGCGATACCTCTACTTCGCGCAAAAGGCAGACGTCGAGGGCTACCCCGACGTCGCAGCGCTCTTCCGCTCGGTCGCCGAGGGTGAGACAGGTCATGCGTTCGGGCACTTCGACTTCTTGAAGGAGGTCGGCGACCCGGTGACGGGGGTTCCCGTCGGTCCGACCGTGGACAACCTCCGCTCTGCCGTCGCCGGGGAGACCTACGAGTACACCGAGATGTACCCGGGCTTCGCGCGCGTCGCCCGCGAGGAGGGGTTCGAAGAGGTCGCAGAGTGGATGGAGACCCTCGCCCGCGCCGAAAAGAGCCACGCGGGTCGATTCCAGCAGGGACTCGCCTCCGTCGGAGGCTGACCGCCAGGACGCGACGCGAGCGGTCCCGGCCGTGTCGTGGGCCCCGGTGGCTGTGGTGACGCCGCCGGCGCCCGGGTCGGAGCCTCTGCGTGCGGCGTCCTCCGGGCCGGTGTGCCGGCGGGCGCCGCTCGGAGCCGGACGACGCAGGGAGACGAGATGACGACGACGTACGACCCCTATAATCCCCGCTACCTCGTCGAAGCTGACCTCCGGGAGGAGCTGGGCAGGGTCTATGACCTGTGCCACGGTTGTCGGCTGTGCTTCAACCTGTGCCCGTCGTTCCCCTCCATGTTCGACGCCATCGACGGCCACGACGGCGACGTCTCGGCGATGAGCGTCGCAGAGCAGGACAAGGTCGTCGACGAGTGCTACCAGTGCAAGCTCTGCTACATCAAGTGCCCTTACGTGCCGCCGCACGAGTGGGAGCTCGACTTCCCCCGCCTGATGATGCGGGCGCACGCGGTGAAGCACGCGAAGGGCGGGCGGCCGGTCGTCGAGCGCCTCGCAGATCAGTTCCTCGGGCGGACAGACCTGCTCGGTACGGTGTCCAGCGTGGCGGCGCCCCTCGTGAACGCGATCACGTCGAAGACCGGCTCCCTGCCGAGGCGGGTGATGCAGGAGACGGTCGGCATCCACGCGCAGAGAGTCCTCCCGCCGTACGCGCGCGAGCGCTTCAGCACGTGGTTCACGCGCCGGCGTGGTGCCGGGGTCGAGTCACCGCGGGCCGAGGTGAGCGTCTATCCGACGTGCTTCGTCGAGTACATGGCGCCGTCGATCGCCAAGGACCTCGTCGCTGTCTACGAGCACAACAAGATTGCCTGCTCGCTGCCCGAAGGCACCCGTTGCTGCGGGGCGCCGTGGCTCCACGGGGGCGACGTGGCCCGCTTCGAGCGCTCGGCGCGTAAGAACGTCGCCGCCCTCGCGAAAGAGGTGCGGGCCGGACGAGACGTCGTCGTCGCCCAGCCGACGTGCGCCTACGTGATCCGTAGGGACTACCCGATCTACGCGCCCGGCGTGGACGCCGACCTCGTGGCCGAGCACACCTTCGACGCGAGCGAGTACCTCGTGAACGAGCACCGCCGCGAAGGTGGCGGGCTCGACACGAGCTTCCCCGGCGACGTCCCCGGGAGCGTCGTCTACCATCTCGCCTGTCACCTGCGAGCGCAGAACGTCGGGTTCAAAGGGCGCGATCTCATGGCGCTCACGGGCGCGAAGGTTGCGCTCGTCGAGCGCTGCTCCGGCATCGACGGGACGTGGGGCTACCGGTCGGAGAACTACGACCTCGCACGCAAGGTCGCCCGCCCGCTCGCCCGCGAGACCGTCGCGGCGGGTGCGGACGTCGTCTGCGGTGACTGCCATCTTGCGAACACGGCGATCCAGCAGGAGACGGGCCTGACGCCGGTCCACCCGCTCCAGCTCGTCGCTCGGGCGTATGGGATCTCGGCTGGCGGCGAGCGGTGAACGAGCTGACGCTCGCCGACATCACCGACCTGCGCGCGTACGAGAGCGAGCGCGAAGACGCCCGGCGCGAGGTCATCGCGCTGAAGAGGCTGCGACGGATCCAGCTGGGACCGATCGTGAGCGTGGTGCTGGAGAACCGTACGACGGTTCGCTTCCAGGTCCAGGAGATGGCGAGGGCCGAGCGCATCCTCGAGGACCGGAAGATCCAGGACGAGCTCGACGTCTACAACCCGCTGATCCCCGGTCGGGGCGAGCTGTCGATGACGATGTTCCTCGAGCTCACGACGGAGGCGGAGCTTCGCGAGTGGCTGCCGAAGCTCGTCGGGGTCGAGCAGCACGTGGCCGTGCGGATCGGTGCCGGAGCGGGAGCGGTGGAGGTGCGGAGCGTCGTCGACCCGGCGCACGCGTCGCAGCTCACCCGGGACGAGGTCACCGCGTCGGTCCACTACGTGAAGGTGGCACTGCCGGAGCTCGAGGCGGAGCGCTTCCTCCTCGAGCCGGCGGCGCTCCTCGTGGACCACCCCCAGTACCGGCACGAGACGCTGCTCCAGCCTGCGGTGAAGGCCTCGATCGCGTCCGACTGGGTCGCCCGCTAGTCGTCGACGACCTCGTGTGCTGGACAGCGGGACACTGACGCGCCAAACTAGATGCTCCAACTCACCACACGGGTCTCTCGGCGGTGCGTTGGCCACTCGGGGGCGTTCGCGCTGCGGCGTGGGTAAGGTCGTCAGAGCCTACCTCTCGCCACAGCCGTGATCGCGCGGACGGTGGGGCGGCCCAGTTGCTCCAACGCCGGGGTGGCGGCGTCGTATAGGTGATTTCGAGAGCGCAGCGCGAGAAAGTGATCGTCCGATGAACGCCACGTGGCGACAGCGAGCAGCATGCCGGGGCATCGATCCCGACATCTTCTACCCGGCCTCCGACGAGGAGGCCGAGGAAGCCAAGGCGATCTGCGCCAGCTGCCCGGTGCACCAGCTCTGCCTGGAGCACGCTCTCGCCCACCGTGAGCGTGACGGGGTGTGGGGCGGGTTGACCGAACGTGAGCGCCGGAGGGTGCTGCGCCAGCGGCGCAAGAGCGCCTGACAGGCTCGACGGACAGCTTGCCAGCCGCGTCGGAGCATCGCGACTCGAACTCCTCGCAGGGGCGGGCGCTCGAAAGAGCGCGACCCGCGCAGGAGCGGTTCGGCGAGCTGGGTGGCTGGCCCGGCATCCTCGGGAGGCTGTTCACCGGTGAGGACCTCGGCGAGCAGGATGCCTCCGCGGCATTCGAGGAGATCCTCGCGGGTCGTGCCGCTCCCTCTCAGACTGCTGCCTTTGCCGCGGCGCTGCGGACGAAGGGGGAGTCGGTGGCAGAGCTGACGGGCTTCGTCGCCGCGATGCGTGCCTACGGCGAAGACGTCCCGATCGACTCTCCAGACGCGATCGACACCTGCGGCACCGGTGGGGACGGCAGCGGGACGATCAACGTCTCGACGCTCGCTGCGCTGGTGGCCGTCGCCGGGGGCGCGACCGTCTGCAAGCACGGTGGCCGGGCGGCGTCGTCGCTGGCGGGATCTGCCGACGTCCTCGAGTCGCTCGGGGTCGTCGTCGGGCTCGGACCCGAGGGGGTCGCGCGCTGCGTGAGAGAGGCGGGGATCGGGTTCTGCCTGGCGACGCGCTTTCATCCGGCGATGCGCCACGCGGCTCCTGTCCGCCGCGAGCTCGGCGTGGCGACTGTGTTCAACGTGCTCGGTCCTCTCGTCAACCCGGGTCGCGTCCGCCGCCAGGTCGTCGGCGTCGGAGACGTGTCGATGGCCGAGCGGATGCTCCGCGTCCTCGAGTCGAACGGAGCGGTCCACGTCATGGTGGTCCACGGCCGCGACGGGATCGACGAGCTCTCGACGACCGCCCCGACCGACGTGCTCGAGCTGGTCGTCGACGAGTCGGGCGAGGTGGAGCGCCGCTGCTACGTCGTCGACCCCCGGGAGCTCGGCCTTGCACCCTCCGACGTCGCATCTCTGCGCGGGGGCGATCCCTCCGAGAACGCCGAGCGTGCCCGTGCGGTCCTGACAGGTGCCGCCGGGCCCCAGCGCGACGTGGTCGCCTTGAACGCCGCTGCGGCATTCGTCGTGGCGGGCATTGTCGCCGATCTCGCGGCGGGCCTCGAGCTCGCCGTCTCCGTCCTCGAGTCCGGGGAGGCCGAGCGGGTGCTCGCGCGGCTCGTGAGGGTGTCGGGAGAGGCATCCCTGGCGGGGCTGTGTTGACGGGGCTGTGTTGAGCGGCCCCGCCCCCGACAGCCGAGCCCCTGGCGGCAGCTCGGCGTCCCGACGGGACTACCGCGCAAGGGTCGGGTCGCAGGAGGTGGCACTGCCTGTCGTCGAGCTGTCGGCCGACCTCTCGATCGCCCTGCTGGTCACTGTCGACCAGAGCCTGGCGTTCATGGCGCAGGCGGGTCGGGAGCTCGCCGAGCTGCTCGAGCCTGCCGGGGTGGAGGTCGTCGCGACGGCCGCGACGATGGGTCTGCCCGTCGCGGTCGAGGTGAGCCGGGTGCTCGGCAAGGACGGCTACCTCGTGCTCCACAAGACGCCGAAGATCCATCTACGGGACGCGCTCGTCGAGCCCCTCCGGTCGATCACGACCGGTCCCGTCCAGCACCTGCGACTCGACCGTGCGCGAGTGCACTGCGTGTCGGGACGCCGGGTGGCGTTCGTGGACGACGTCGTCTCGACGGGCTCCTCGGCCGCCGCGGCGGTGAGCCTGCTCCGCCGGGCCGGCGCGGAGGTCGTCGCCATCGCGGCTCTGCTGAGCGAGACCGAGGCCTGGCGCGCCACCCTCGGCGACGACGCGCATCTCGTGCGGACGCTCGGAGCGATTCCGGTCTTCCGGCCGCGCCCGGACGGCTCGACCGACGAGGACTGGACCGGCTAGGGGCCGGACCGGCCTGGTGCCCTAGCCAGGCGGGCGTGGGGCCGTCCGGCTGTTGCCAGTCCGCTCATGCAGGAAGGCGCCTGTCCAATCGACACTGGCTGCCCGGGATCGGCATCGCTCCCAGTCAGCTGCATGACCTGCGTCGACGAAAGCGCGGAGCAGACCCGCTGCCGCACGGGCGTCCCCGAGGGCCGTATGGGCACAGGTGAGCGGTACGCCGGCAGCGGTGCAGCACGCTGCGAGGGACCGGGGTCCAGGAGGCAGGTAAGCGCGTGCGAGATCGCGGGTGCACAAGCTCGCGCTCTTCACGTCGGGCAGCGCGAGGCCCGCGCGCTCGAACTCGGCAGCGAGGTGGCCGAGGTCGAAGGTGAGCACGTGACCGACGACGACATTGCCCCGGAGCTGGTGGACGAGCTCGGGGAGCAGCTCGGCGAACGTCGGGGCACCGGTGAGCATCGCGCGCGTGATCCCGTGGACGAAGCCGGCTCCAATCTCGTCGGCTCCAGGGATCGCGACCAGTGAGGACCATTCGCGCAGCACGTCGCCAGTGGCGTCGGTGACGACGACGGCACACTCGACGACTCGGTGGACCCGCCTGTCGAGGCCGGTCGTCTCCACGTCGACCACCGCATAGGTCGGTCGTGCCCGTGGCTCCCCGCTCGGCCCGGGGCCCGAGCGGGGAGCCACGGGCATCTTGTGCTGGGGAGCCGGTCGCTCGGCCGCCTGGCTCATCTGCGCAGTGTATGTGCGAGCTGCTCGCCGCCGCCGCTCTCTCGAGCTCGTCCCGCCACGCCCGCCTGCGTGGCCCGGTGGAGAGCGTTCAAGGGCTGCACGGGACAGGGTTCCACGGCTCGGGCTGCGTGTTGTAGTCGATCCCTCCAGGAGCGACGGCAGGAGCTCCTGGAAGCGTGGTCACCGGCGGGACCGCGGGGACGACGCTCGACACGAGCGCCGCCCGAGGCGCGCTCCCGGGGACACGGCGCGGCGCCCGGACCGGGTCGCCGGTCGTGACGCCGCCCGGCGAAGTGCGGACGATGCCGGCCGAGGTCGACGTGGCGGTGGCCGGCTCTCCGAACGCGAGGAAGCGAGCGATCATCTGCTCGTCGGGCACGACCGCCGGCAGGAGGACGTCCTGGCCGGCGATCACGACGGGCGCTGTCGGCAAGGTCTCGGCGGTGAGCTCGCTCGAGGTGAAGTCGTGGAAGATTCGGGCGAGGCTGACGAGCTCGCCCTCCGAGAGCGTCTGGTCGATCGTGACGTTCCGTGTCGCGGCACCGAGGAAGCTGTTGAGAGCGATCGGGTTCGCAACGGCACCTCGCAGGCGTGCTGCGACCGCACGGAAGAACGCGTCCTGACGCCTGATCCGGCTCAGGTCGGAGAGCCCGTCGTAGTTCCACTGACCGTTTGCGAAGTAGTAGAGGTGCCGGCTGCGCACGAGCGCGAGTGCCTGGGCGCCGTCGACGAGCTGGCAGCCGGTGCTCGTGACGTCGAGGCCGGAGTACGCATCGCGCACCGGGTCGGGAAAGTCCAGATAGATGCCACCGAGCGCGTTCACCATGCCCTGGAAGCCGGGGAAGTCGACGTCGGCGTAGTAGGTGACAGGAATATGGAACGCCGTGCCGATCGTGGACACGAGCAGGCTCGGACCGCTGTTGAACGCAGCGTTGATCCGGTTGGGCCCCGAGACGTCGGGCACGTGGCCGGGGATGTCCACCCACGTGTCGCGCGGGATGGAGAGCAGGCGGACCTGTCGTGCCGAGGGGTCGATCCTCGCGACGATGATGACGTCGCTCCGCTGGCCCGTCTGCGCCGCCTTCGAGCCGAACTGCGCTGCCTGGGAGGCGTTGTCGACGAATGCCCTCGAGTCCGAGCCGACGAGGAGGATGTCGAAGGGGTGGTTCGCGACGGCCGCCGCGAGACCGTGCACGTCCTGCTTGTGGATCTGGTCGAACCGGTAGCGTGCGTAGACGACGACGCCGACCGCTGCGACGACGGCGAGCGCGACGAGAACGGCCGCGCCGAGCGCGAGGCGCCTCGGCCAACGCCGCTCACCGTGACGGGAGGACCTCCGGCCAGGCCAGCGTGGAGCGTGGTACCGCCGTGACGCCGAGCGCCGGGGACGGGCGGTGGGCGGGGGAGGGTCGGAGACCATCACATCCGACGATACCGGGTCGACCGGGCCTCACACATCCATCACACTTCCCGAGACGCCCTCGAACACTGCGACGCGAAGATGAGCCCAGGCCGCGTGGGTCGTGTGGCAATGCGAGCCGTGTGGCGGCAATGCGAGTCGTGCAGCGGTGCAGCGCAGCGCACGGCCGTGAGCAGGAGGAGTGACGACCTCGATGACGAGGAAGAGCCGGCAGCGTGCCGGGCGAGCTACAGCAGGGGCCGGGCTCGTGGCATTCGCGCTCGCCGCGATGCTCGGTACGGCTTCGGCGAGCCCGCACGACCCGCCGGGCCCGGCCGGACCAGGCAACCAGGCGGTGAACGGGGTTCTCACGAGCCCGTTCGAGGACGTCACCCCCCCGACCTTCGAAGACGGCGCGTCCGTCCAGGCGGCCCAGCAGTGGGTGGATGTCGCTCTCGCCAAGCGGGAGCACCGTCTCGGTGTGCTCGCGAAGTCGATCTCCGGCTCGAAGGTCCTTCCCGGAGCGGCCAGCTCCACTCTTGCAGGGCTCGTCGCGAGCGACGCGGCGGGCATCGACGGACTGGTCGGCTCCGTGGCCAGCGCGTCTAGTGCGTCGGCGCTCGACCAGGACGCTGCGTCGATGATCGTGCGCTATCGCGTGTTCGCAGTGGTCGCTCCCGTCGTGCGGACGGCAATCGCCGCCTACAGCCAGCTCTCGTCCGCCGCCGCGATCCAGTCGCTCGAGCCCGCGATCGGCGCGGCGATCGCGACGGAGAGCCTGGGGGCGTCTTCGACCGTGCAGGCCAAAACGCTCTACCGCGACCTGCTCGCGGAGCTTGGGAGCGTGACGACGACCGATACCGCGGTGGCTGGCGACGTGCTGGCACTCGGGCCCACGAGCTTCCCGGGCTCGTCGGGAGTCCTCTCGAGCGCGAGCTCGTCGCTCGCGGGATCAGCCGCGCGGATCGCGTCGGCGCAACAGGACGTCCGTGACATCGTGAAGCTGCTGGCCGCCCCAGGTCTCGTCAAGGACCACGTGCATCTCGGCCCTCGCGGCTGACGGCGCCCAGCGTTCGACGCCGACGCGCCTCTGCGTCGAGGCGCAGCCGGAGGACGACCAGACCGGCGAGCGACTCGACGCCCCTTCGCCACACGGGCGTGCGCGGCGGCCTGCGTTCGGCGACGACTGCTGGGACCTCCGCGGTCACGAGGCCGGCACGCTCGGCTCGCAGCACCATCTCGACGTCGAACACGCTTCCGCGCATGACGCACGCCGCGACCACAGGCGCGAGTGCTTCGCGGTCGAGCGCCTTCATGCCGTGCGCGTCGCTCACCTTCATGCCGAGCAGCAGCCGGCTCGCGCCCGCGAAGCCGAAGGTGAGGACGCGGCGCGCGACGGGGCGGCGGTCGCGGGAGCCCGCTACGCGCTTGCTCGCGAGGACGACGTCCGCACGGTCGCCCCTGATCGCGTCGAGCGCCACGTCGACGAAGGCGAGGTCGTAGTAGTCGACGTCGACGTTGACGACGACGTCGCCGCGAGCCGCAGCGAAGCCTGCGGCGAGAGCCGCACCGTAGTTGCCGGTCGGGAGGCTGAGCACCCGAAGCTCGGGGATCTGCGACGCGAGAAGGCGCGCCAGGCGCAAGGTGCCATCGCGCGAGCCGTTCTCGACGACGATGATCTCGGCCGCGAGGCTCCGGGCGGCGAGGCCAGTCGCGAGGTTGGTGACCGTCGAGCCGAGGAGGGAGACCTCGTTGTGCGCGGGCACCACGACCGAGAGGAGCGGGGTGATGCTGGCCGTCACTGGCTCTCCTAGATCGG
>JAJZCK010000118.1 GCA_021846125.1 Actinomycetes bacterium
ACGAGCGCCTGCCGGCGGCAGGCACCGAGGCGGCACGCTCCCCTTCCCGTCGCCCCCGGGCCGCGGGATGCGCCCGGGACCCAACCTCGCCCCGGGATCGAACCCGTCCGTCCTGCCCGGCGACGTCCTCATCGCCGACGAGGGGAACAACCGGATCATCGTCGTGAACCCTGCCGGGACCATCGTGTGGCAGTTCCCCCGGCCCGGCGACCTCGCCCCGGGCACGACGTTCCTCGAGCCCGACGACGCGTTCTTCACACCAAACGGCAAGGACATCCTCGCGACCGAGGAGAACGACCAGGTCGTCTCCCTCGTCGGTCTACGGTCGCACCGGCTGCTCTGGCGCTACGGCACGCCGGGCGTCCGGGGCTCGGGGCCGAACCAGCTGTCGAACCCCGACGACGCGATGATGCTCCCGAACGGCGACGCGCTCATCGCCGACATCATGAACTGCAGCCTCCTGATCGTGCGCGGGGGCACCCACGTGCCGGCGGAGCGCATCGGGATCCAGGACACCTACTGCCTGCACCAGCCGCCACTGCGCTTCGGCAGCCCGAACGGCGCCTTCCCGCTCACGAACGGCAACTACCTCGTGACGGAGATCAACGGTGACTGGGCGGACGAGATCACCCTCCAGGGCAAGGTGCTCTGGTCGACCCATCCCCCGGGCGTCGCCTACCCCTCGGACACCAACGAGGTGTCCCCCGGGCGCTACCTCACGGTCGACTACTCGAACCCTGGTCAGATCGTCGAGTTCAACAAGCAGGGCAAGCTGCTCTGGCGGTACGGGCCCGCGAGCGGGCCCGGCAAGCTGACGACGCCGTCGCTCTGCGAGCCGATCCCGACCAACGGGGACGTGCTGTGCAACGACGACGGCAACGACCGGGTCATCGTCGTCGACCCGCGGACGGACAAGATCGTCTGGCAGTACGGCCACGACGGGATCGCGGGGAGCGCTCCGGGCTACCTCTCGGGCCCGGACGGCGTCGACCTCGCGCCGCCCTACTCCCTGCTCGTGCGCCACGGACCGACGATGGGGCTGCCGCTGTTCCGGTGCGCTCCGGGCCTTCCGAGCGGGGCCTGCACGGTCTTCCCTCCCGGCTGAGCAACTCGGCCGACGGCGACGAGGACGCACGCGAGGTCGAGGCACGCTGCGAGCACGCTGCGAGCACGCTGCGGGGAAACACCGGTCGGCCCTGGTCGGCGCTTCGCTCCCGCCGATCCTGCGGTCGCCGGAGCGGGCCCCCCGCCCGTGCCGCGGGTGCCGCCGGAGCAGGCCCCCCACCGGTACCGCCTGCGTAGTTCCCGCCGGGGGCTTGACGGGAAGCACGCAGTCGCGTAGAACTGCTTATGTCAAGTACAGCACTTGACGTATGGCTCAGAGATCGAGGGGGCAAGATGACGACCTTGACCGAGGACGAGCCAGCGGTTGCTCCTCCACCACCTGGACGGCAGCCCGCTGGGGCGGTCGCCGATCCCGTCGCCGTCGCCGTCCACCTGCGCCCGGCGCACCGACGCGGCATGGACGAGCACTTCGCGCCCACGGACCCGGCCAGGTCCCTCGACGTGGCGAGGCACCCGATGGTTGCCCGGCTGCTCCGCAACCGCCGCTTCCAGTTCCTCCTCATCCTGCCCAACCAGATCGTGTTCTGGGCGGTGATCCTGCTCGGGCTTCTCGGGACCGTCGTCCCCGGGCTCAACTTCGGCACGGCGATCACCTGGTACCTGTGGTTCTGCCTGGTCTTCGTCATGATGGTCGTCGTCGGCCGGGCCTGGTGCGCGATGTGCCCGTTTGGCGGGTTCGGCGAGTGGATACAGCGCCGGGCGCTATGGCAGCGCACCCAGAAGGCGCTCGGGCTCGGCCGCAAGCTCCCCGAGCCGATCGCCCAGTACGGCTTCCTCATCTCCGTGGGCTCGTTCCTCCTGCTCACCTGGATCGAGGAGACGTTCAACATCGCCGGCCCAGGTGCGCCGCACTCGACGTCGTGGATGGTCGTCGGCATCGTCGCCTCGGCCCTCGTCTTCTTCCTCGCGTTCGAGCGCCGCACCTTCTGCCGTTACGTCTGCCCGCTGTCCGCCCTCATCGGCACCGTCGGGGCGATGGGCTCGGTGGCGGGGTTCCGCACCCGTGACCGCGACGTCTGCGTCGCGTGCGAGACCAAGGAGTGCATGCGCGGCAGCACCTCCGGGTACGCCTGCCCCTGGTACACCTGGCCCGGCTCGGCCGACTCGAACCTCACCTGCGGGCTGTGCACCGAGTGCTACAAGTCCTGCCCGTCCGACAACATCGGCCTGTACCTGCAGAAGCCGATGACCTCGGTCGTCGCCCCGAGCCGTCGCCGGTTCGACGTCGCGTGGGCCGTGTCGGTCCTCTGGGGGCTCGTCGTCTTCCAGCAGGTGAACGCGACGAACGTGTATGCCTCGGCCGACACCTGGCTGAACACCCACCTGCACCTTCGCTACCCGGACCCCCTCGACTACGCCGGGATCATCGCCGCAATCGCGCTCTTGATGGGCGGCATCGTCTGGGTCGCCCAGCGCGCCCTCGCCCGCAAGGACGCCCCCGTCCCGACCGGCGGGACGAGCTACCTCGACCGCACGAGCAGGTTCCGGATGTTCTTCGTGCCCCTCATGTACGGTCTCATCCCTGTCGTCGGCGCCGACTTCTTCGCACGCCAGCTGCCGAAGTTCTTCAAGCACGTGCCCCGTCTCGTGCCGGCGATCGGCGCCTGGTGGGGCGCAGGGTCGACACGGTCCTCCCTCTACGGCTACCACCTGCTGGCGAACCCCCGGATCGTGACGGTGCAGGTCGCGGTCATCGCTCTCGGGACGCTCGCCGCAGTCTCGACGAGCTGGAAGATCGCAGGCCGGGATCTCGCCGGGATCAGCAGCCGGCCGCTCGCCGTCAAGCTCACGGCCGCCGGGCTCGCTCTCGCCTGTGGCGTGGCCGCGAGCGTCCTCTACGTCATCATGCACGCAGCCTCCTAGGAGCGACGACATGACCCTCACGCCCACCCGCCCGACCCGCGAGCACGACCTCGCGAGCCCTCTCGTCACCGTCCTCACCGACCGCTGCGCCGGATGCCAGGAGTGCATCGTGCGCTGCCCGACCGGAGCGCTCGCCATGGACAGCGCACGATGGGTCGCCGTCGCCGACCAGGCGCTCTGCGTAGGCTGCCGGCAGTGCGTGCGCACCTGCCCCTTCTCGGCGATCGCCGTCGCGGGGCCTCTCCTCGTGACGGAGCGGATCGCGTTGCACACGACGTCGCCCGCGGTCGTCGAGGGTGACCTCGGCGAGACCCGGCAGGGCATCGTCGGCTGGGAGGATGCCCTCGCCGAGGCCTCGCGCTGCCTCGACTGCCCGGACCCCACCTGCGTGCGGGGCTGCCCGACGCACAACGACATCCCGAGCTTCGTCCGGGCGCTCTCCGCGCGCGACCTCGACGAGGCCCACCGCGTGCTGCGCAGGACGAGCGTGCTGCCCGACGTCTGCTCGCGCGTCTGTGACCAGGCGGTGCAGTGCGAAGGATCCTGCAGCTGGTCGCTCGCCGGCGGCCGGCCCGTCGCGATCGGAGCGCTCGAGCGGTTCATCACCGAGCAGGCACCCGTGCCTCCTCCGTCGCTGCCGGCCGGCGGAGGTCCCGGCACCGGGCTCGACGTCGCAGTGGTCGGCGCAGGTCCGGCGGGCATCGCCGCGGCGTGGCAGCTCGCCGAGGCAGGTGCGCACGTGACGGTCTTCGAGAAGGCAGGGACTCCAGGAGGGCTTCTCGGCTGGGGGATCCCCGACTTCACGCTGCCGAGCGCCGTCGCGGAGCGTCCCTGGGAGCAGCTGCGCGCTGCAGGGGTCGAGCTCGTGTGCGAGACGCCCGTCTCTCCCGAGGACGTCGAGCGCCTCCTCGGCGAGCACGACGCGGTCCTGCTCGCCCACGGCGCAGGCATCCCCGTCACGCCACCGATCCCCGGCGTCGATCTCGACGGGGTCGAGGACGCGAGCAGCTTCCTCGAGCGCGCGCACGCCGCCCTCACCACCGGGAGCCGTCTCGCCGATCTCGACGCCGCGGGAGCGGCCAGGTCCATTTCGGGCAAGAACGGGCCTGGCGCCGGCGGGAGCGGCGCCGTCGTGCTCGTGCTCGGTGCCGGCAACACTGCCATGGACGTGGCGAGAAGCGCCCGGCGGCTCGGAGCACGGGCGGTCTGCATCGACTGGATGGACGCGCGCTTCGCCCCGGTCCGACCGGACGAGCTCGAGGAGGCCCGCACCGAGGGCGTCGAGGTGCGCTTCGCGTCGACCGTGGTCGGGCTCGACGGCGAGGACGGGCGCGTCACGCTGGCGAGGATCGCCCGGACACGCCAGGAGCAGGCGGACCGCCGCCCCGAGATCCTCGCAGGCACCACCGAAGCCGTCGAAGTCGACCGCGTCGTGCTCGCCATGGGCTACCGGCTCGACACGTCGATGAGCACGGGCCGCCAGGACGTCCCCTTCAAGAAGACGGTCGAGGAGTACCCCGACAGGCGCACCGTCGCGAGCGGCATCCTCGCGAGCTCGTCCCCGGAGTTCGCCCGCCACCAGCCGGTCGGCCGCCTCTCGCTCGCACGTGAGTCCGCCCGGGTCGCCGCTGCCTTCCCGCGCGGGACGCGTGTCTGGGTCGCGGGAGACGCTCTCGTCGGGCCGTCGACGGTCGTCGAGGCGATGGCCCAGGGCAAGCGAGCGGCCGCCGCGATCCTCGAGCACCAGCCACGCCGTCCAGGCGGTGTCCGGCGCTCCCCGGGGCACGTCGTCGTGGTGGCGGACAGCCTCGGAGGCCACACCCGCTCCGTGGCGGACACGATCGCGGAGGTCGTCGGGACGACCGGTGCGACCGTCGAGGTCTGCCGCCTGCAGGACGCGACCCGAGCGGTGCTCGCCCGTGCGGACCTTCTCGTCGTCGGGACCTGGACCGAGGGCCTCGTCGTCGCACGAGTCGGCCCGTCGAGCGCGACCAAGGAGTGGTTGGCGGCGCTCCCGCCGCTCGCCGGGACACGCGCCGTCGTCTTCTGCACCTACGGCGTCTCCCCGAAGGACACCCTCGCCGTCATGCGGCGGGCGCTCGAGGACCGCGGCGCAGAGGTCGTCGCGTCGGGCGCGTTCGGGCCGGGCAAGCTCGCGCAGCGTGCGGAGGACTTCGCCCGGGGCCTGCGCAGCAAGCTCTGGCCGGGTCCCGGCGCGAGCCGCGGGGCCTCCGAGCCGACGATGCGGGCCGTGGAGCGCTGAGGCGCTCTCTCACGAGAGCGGCAGCACGGCACGGACGACGGTCCCGAGCCCGGGCGACGAGCGCAGGTCGAGGTGCCCGCCGAGAAGGCTGGCCCGCTCCGCCATGCCGAGGAGGCCGAGATGGCCCCCCTCCAGCTCGTCGACCTCCTCGGGGACGAAGCCCTTCCCGTCGTCGGAGGCGCAGAGGGTGATCTCCTCGGCACCGAACTCGACAGTCACGGAGAGCTGCAGCGCCGCCGCGTGCCGGAGCGTGTTGCGGGCGGACTCCTGGACGATCCGGAACGCGCCGAGCTCGAGGTCCGGGCCGAGCCGTGACGGGCTCCCCGACACGACGAGCACGGTGGCGAGCTCCGTCTCCTCCTCGATGTCCGCGAGCAGGCTGGACAGTGCCGGGACGAGCCCGAGCTGGTCGAGCGCCGGTGGCCGGAGGTCACGGGCGAGGACCCGTAGGCGAGACGCAGCGTCGAGCGCCTGGCTCCGGGCCTCGCCCAGCCTGTTCGCGACGGCGGGAGGGACACCCTCCGCGTCGGCGAGCGCCTCGAGGTGCCGGGCCAAGTGCAAGAACAGCTGGAGCGGCTCGTCGTGCAGCTCGCGGGCGAGCCGGCGCCTCTGGTCCTCCTCCGCCTGGACGACGAGCGCCGCGTAGCGCGTCGCGCGTCGCCGCTCGCTGCGCTCCTGCGTCACGTCCTCGAGCATCAGCTGGGCCGCGTCCTGCCCGCCCCCCGGCGCCAGGGCCACGAGCTCGATGCGATAGTCGTGCCCGTCGGCGAGGTGGACGACGCGACCTGCAAGCTCTCCGGAGGGCATCTCCTCGCCGAGGAGCTCCGCCATGTCACGCCCGAGGACGGGACCGCCGAAGAGCCCGAAGGCGGCGGGGTTCGCCTCGCGGACGTGGCCCGTGCCGTCGAGGACGAGGATCGGCGCGCCGTTGGCTTCGAACAGCTGCCGGTAGCCGGCTTCGACGGCGAGGCGCTCGGCGGTCGCACGCTCCACGCGCGCGTGCGCGAGGCGCTCGGCCTCGATCCGCTGGCCGAAGAAGAACGCGACGGCGTCGACGAGGGCGAGGTCGACGATGTCCCCCCCGGCGTGACCCCTGTCGCCGGGCAGCAGCAGGTCCGGCAACCACAGCAACGTCGCCCACAGCCCGGTCGCCGCCGAGCCGGCCAGGCCGTAGCGAAGCGCCGCGTAGCCGACGGGGACGACGAGGAGCGCGACGGGGAGCCCGGACGGGAACGCCCCGGACTCCGTCGACACGTTGAGGTCGACGAGCAGGTGCGCCAGGGCGATCACGACGACCATCGCCTGGACCACCCAGAACCGCTTCTCGCGCACCGGCGGTCGCGCGGCGCGCTGCAGCGCCGCGCGGAGGTCAGCGACGGCGGGCCGGCTCGTCTCGATCCTCCGACGTCACGAGGTGGTGGCGGAGCGAGTAGGCGACCGCCTCGGTCCTCGACGCGACCCCGAGCTTCGCGAGCACGCCCGACACGTGCCCTTCGACTGTCCGGAGCCCGAGGCACAGCTCCGCGGCGATCTGCTTGTTCGACCGACCTCTCGCGAGCAGGGCGAGCACGTCCGCTTCCCTCGGCGTGAGCGCCCCGGTGCCCGGCCGCACCGCCGGGCCGGCACGCCAGCGCCGGGCGAGCCGTGACGAGACCGCCTGGTCGAGCACGAAGATCCCGTCCGCGACCGCCCACACCGCGTCGACGAGCTCTCGAGCCGAGGCGGTCTTCATGAGGTAGCCGCTCACCCCGACCTCGAGGGCCTCGGCGACGTACGCATAGTCGTCGTAGGCGCTCACGACGAGCACGCGAACGTCGAGGCGTCGGGCCGTCACCTCCCGCGCGAGCCCGAGCCCGCTCATGCCGGGCAGGTTCACGTCGACGAGGGCGACGTCGGGTCGCAGCCGCTCGAGCAGCTCCAGCCCCTCCTCTCCCGTTCCCGCCTGGCCGACCACGTCGATGCCCGGCTCCCGGCCGAGCAGCTGCGCGGTCCCCTCGCGTACGAGTACGTGGTCGTCCACGATCGCGACACGGACGAGCGCCGCGCGTACGCGGGACCCCGCCCGTGCATCCACCTGGGGCCGGTCCACGCCTCCCCCGTCGTCCTGCCGGCCGTCGTCCACCGGCTCCAGTCTGCGCCCACCGGACGGCCTGCGCCAGCGGGGAACCGGGGAGATCACCCGCGTGGTCCTACGCGGTCCGCAGAGCGCCCTCCCCGTGGCCGCACGGGGGCGGGCTGCGGGAACTCGATCCGAAGTCCCGTACCCTCCCCGTTCTCAGGCGGCGGCGGGTGGTCCAGGATCGAGCCCATGGACGATGGCTTGCGGATGGCAGGAGAGGTGCTGGTGCTGGCAGCGCTGGCGACCATCGTCGCCTACGCGCTCGCAGTGGTCGCCGTCATGCTGGCGGCGGTGCTCGTCAGCCGCCGGCGGCGCGACCCGTTGGGCGAGGAGCTCGACCGCTTCCTCGGCGGCGTGCTCGGCGGGGTCCGAGGACGTCCGGGGCACGTGCTGCATGCCGGCACCGCCCGTCACGCATGGCTGCCGGTGGTCGCCAGCCGGAGCCGGCGGTCGGTACCGTGCGGGGACCCGCGATGACCCCCGTGGATGCCGCCGGCCCGGCGGGACGCGCAGCGAGCACGGTGCGCGGGAGGCACGTGCTCGGGTCGCCGCTCGCGGTCGTGGCGATCCTCGTCGGGATCGTCGCCTCCCTCGCCGTGTCGGTCGCCGTCGTCGCCGGCGTCGCGAGCGGCGTGCGCACCGCGACCCGTCGGCTCCGCTCTGCGACCCCCGTCGCCGCGCCCGGGCACGCGACGGTGACCGAGTCGATGTCGATCCTCACGGCCAACCCCTTCGGGCCGAGGTACACGCACACGTCGTGGACGGTGCGCGCGGGCGAGACCGTCGTCGTCGAGATCACGAGCTACGACGACGGCGCGGCGCCGCTCACCGGCCCGCAGACGATGTACGACGCCGTCCTCGGGACGGTCGGCGGCACGGAGGTGGCCGGCGGGAAGGCGATCTCGTCGGTGCCGAACGGCGACGTCTCACACACCTTCACCGTCGTCGGCCTCGGGCTGAACCTCCCGATCCCGGCCGCCCCGACGGGCAAGAGCGTGACGGTCGTCGCCCGCTTCGTCCCGACGCGGACGGGCACTTTCACCTGGCAGTGCTATGCGCCCTGCGGCTCGGGCTCGAACGCGATGGGCGGCCCGATGTCGGCGAAGGGCTGGATGGAAGGAAGGGTCCGGGTCCTGCAATGACGCGTTCGGATAGGCGAGACGGTACCGGGAGCCACGAGGAGCGGGCCGCCCGGGACGATGCCCAGGATGCCCAACGGGCCCACGAGAGCCACGAGGCGAGCGCCTGCGGCCCCGCGACGGCACCGGCGACGCTCGGACGGCGGCGGTTCCTGCGCGGCGCTGCGCTCGGCGGGCTCGGCCTCGCTGCGGCAGGTGCCCTCGGCGCC
>JAJZCK010000119.1 GCA_021846125.1 Actinomycetes bacterium
AGGTCGCGGCGAACGGCACGTAGCCGCGAGCTGCGAGCCCGCCGGCCGCCGCCACCATGAGCTGCTCGGCGATGAAGGTCTCGAAGTAGCGCTCTGGGGCGACCTTCAGGAACGATTCCGAGCCTGTCGAGTTACCGACCTCGGCGTCGAGGACGACGACCTCGGGTCGGGCGGCCAGCGCCGCGAGAGCGTCTCCGTAGGCCTTGCGGGTCGCGACCTTGGCGCCTAGCTCGTAGCGCGGGAGCTCGATTCGCATCTCGGGGTCCGGCGTGATCGCCGGCCGGCCCTCCGGCGGACGGAGCGAGGTCACGTGGAGCGAGCTCGTCCCTCCGAGCTCGGCGATGGCGCGCTCCGCGAGGTCGGGCTTGAGGGCGGTCCCGTGCCAACCCTCCTTGTCCTCGATCTCGGCGACGCCCTTGCCCTTCAGCGTGCGAGCGAGGACGACGGTCGGCCGGCCTTCGCCTGCCGCTCGCCCGAGTGCCGCGTCGATCGCCTCGACGTCGTGCCCGTCGACGACGATGGGGACGCAGCCGAAGGACTCGACGCGCGCAGCGTACGCGTCGAGGTTCCAGCCGAGCTCTGTCGGCCCGCGCTGCCCGAGCCGGTTGACGTCGACGATTGCCGTGAAGTTCGCGAGGTCGTAGTACGAGGCCTTGTCGAGCGCCTCCCACACCGAGCCTTCCGCGAGCTCGCTGTCGCCGCAGATCACCCAGGTGCGGTAGGAGAGCTTGTCGAGCCGGCTGCCTGCGAGAGCGATCCCGACCGCTGCAGCGATCCCGAGGCCGAGAGAGCCGGTCGCGAGGTCGATCCACGGCAGGATCGGGGTGGGATGGCCCTGGAGGCGGGCTCCGAAGCGCCGGTAGGTGTCGACGAGCTCGTCCTCGGTGACCACGCCGACAGCACGGTAGAGCGAGTAGATGAGGGGAGAGGCGTGGCCCTTCGAGAAGACGAGATGGTCGTTGGTCGGGAGGGCGGGATGCTCCCAGTCGTAGTGCATGTGCCGGGTAGCAAGGACGGCGAGGAGGTCGGCCGCGGAGAGCGACGATGTCGGGTGACCCGAGCCTGCGGAGGTGCTGCAGCGTATGGAGTCGACGCGCAGCTGACGCGCGAGGTCTGCTGCCATTGTGCGTTCGTCGTCGTTCATCGATGCTCCGTTCGTCGGTGTTCCTCGGCGTCGCGGTCCCGGCCGGCTGCATGGCTGCGGCGGGCGCAGGGACCGGCTGGCTAGGAGGGCCTCGCTGCCAGGCTAGTGGCCCGTCTCCCGCCCGGCATCTCGGCGGGTGACGGGTGTGTCGCGCAACGCGGAGCGACTCGTGGTGCGCGTGCTCGCGCGACGATCTCCAGGTCACTCGCGTCGACGAGGCGGCCGAGGGGGACGATCGCCGCGACCGTGAGCCCGGCGCGAGCGCACGCTCGGGCAGCGCTCTGGGCTCGCGCGCCGGAGGTGTACAGGTCGTCCACGACGAGGATCCGCGCCCGGCCCTGCTCGCGCCGGCTCCGCGGTGTGGCGAGGAAGCCGTCCGGGGACGCGAGGAGGTGGCCGAGACGCCCAGGGCCCCGGTAGAGGAGCTCGGGATCGACGTGCAACCTGGGGCGCTCCGGTGGTCCCGATCGACCCGCCCTGGCGCAGGCGTCGCGGACGACGCCTGCCAGAGGGTGCACACCGTGCCACGAGGCCCGCCCTGCGCCGGACGAGGGGACGGTTGCGACCACGGTGACGCTCGGGCCGGAGCCGCGCATCTCGTTGGGCTCGGCCGCGAGGAGATCCACCAAGAACTCGGCGAGGAGCCCTCCGAGCCGCTCGCAGGCGACTGCGCGGACGAACTGGCTCGGTGCCGCCTTGTAGGCGACGAGATGACGGTGGACCTCGCCGCCTCGCAAAGCGAGGCGCACCGGGCGCACCTGGACGAGATCGCCGCCGAGCTGGCGCCGCACGACCTCGCAGCTGTGGCAGTGGCGAAAGCCAGGTGGCGTGCGTGCCAGGCATACTGCGCACGGCCGGTCGTCGACGGTGTGGTGTCGCTCGCCCTCTCGCACGCTGTCGCACGCTACGAACGCGCTGTGCTACCGGCCGCCTTACCGCCGACGACGGCCCAACTGACGTCGCGGTCGGGCGTGCGGACGCCAGCGCCGCTAGCGCGCTGCACGCGCAGCGCATGGATCGCCCTCGAAGATCAGCGGCGCGCCGGTGCCGACCGACCCGTGAGCAGGTCGTGGAGTGTGAGGGCGAGGATCTTCTCGGCTGCCACCGCCGACCGGTCGAGGCTCGAGCGGGTGTAGTACCAGGACTCCCACGACGTCGCGGCGTCGATCGCGTCGTGGAGCGTACGACCCTCGCCCGAGCGCTTCGCGAGCTCGCCGGCGAAGGCGCTCGTGACGAAGTTCCGGCGCACGAGACGAGCTCGACGCAGCCCCTCGGCCATCTCGGGCGAGCTCTGCTCGTCGAACATCGCAGCACGGCGGATCGGGGTGACCGCCTCGAAGAGCTTGCGGCACTGCCGCGCGACCACGTGGACACGCTCGTCGAGCTCCGACTTCGGGTCGACAGTCACGAGAAGCTCGCTGTGACGCCGGAGCTGGAGGTCGAGCGCCATGCGGCGCAGCGCCTCCACGTCCTCGAAGTGGTGGTACACGGTGCGCAGGGCGACTCCTGCCTTGGCTGCGACCGCCTGGGCCGTCGGGCGCAGCTCGCCGTCCTCGACGAGGCGGAGCAGTGCCTCGAGCACGGCGAGACGTGTCCGCTCGCCGCGGGCACGACGCCCGTCGGTGTGCACCACCTCGTCGCCGACAGTGGTGCCGGGAGATGCGTTCGCTCGGGTCGTCTTGGGCGCCATGTTGTAACTATACATCTTGTGCAACTGCTCCGGCGCGCGTCCTGGAATGTTCTAGCGATTGCCTGAATCCGTCCTTGACGTTCGCGGCGGCGCCTTCGCTCGTCGCCTTTGCCGGCGCGCGTGCGGTCCGGGCCGGACGAGCACGGGCAGAAGTGCTCCTAGGAGCGCGACGAGCCCGGCCGCGCTCGCGACGAGACCGGCGAGGATCTCCGTGGGTGCGTACCGCCAGGTGACGACGTAGTCGCCCGCGGGTACCGGGACGGCCTGGACAAGGCCGAGCGGGTGGACGCGCTCGACCAGCGTCGGCCCGCCCGAGCTCGGAGTGAGTCGTGCGGTCCAACCGGGAGAGTACGTCTCGCTCCGCACGAGCAGCGCCGGCACGCTGCTCACCACGTGCATGGTCTGGGATCCGGTCTCGAGGGTGGCACCGGTCGACACCCGCCCGTCGCGTGATATCGCTGCCGTCGGAGACGTGGAGTGGGCCGGCTCGAGCCATGCCAGCCCTCGGGCGCCGGTGTCGTCGAACGCCGAGAGGGAGTCGACGGTGCCGGACCACACCCACCGGGGCGGCTGCAGGTCCGCCTGCAGCTCACCGTCGAGCAGCAGAGCGGACGTGCCCGGCTTGGCAGGTCGCGCCGGCGTCTGGAGCTCGACGGAGACGATCACGGCACCGACGGTCACGGCACGACGGCCGAGGTCGGATACCCGGACCTCCTCGGTCCGCGGCGTGCCGCCGAGCGGCAGCGTCGCGACGCCGCCCCGCACGGCCCGGCGGGACGCGATGGCCCGTGCTCCCGGCGTCTCGACCGCGATCTCGACAGCGGTCGTTCGGGAGCCGCTACCCGCGCCGAGCACGACGGTCACCCGTGACGCCGACGCCGGCGCGGCGAGCATCCATGCAGCGGAGCTGCCCGGCGCGAGGACGCGGGCGCCCGCGGCGCGCACGTGTGGAGACGGTCCGTGCACGACGGCTCCGGTGGCAGTGACCGTCGGGCCACCGGCGACCGCGACCGCCTCGTGCGCGGCCAGTGGCTGGACGAGGTAGCCCGCCGGGCACAAGAGAGTGTGCAAGTCGAGCGCGTCGAACGTCGGTCCGTCGAGCCGGCTCGCGTCGAGACCGGCGACGGTGTGGGTGCCGGTGGCGGCGTCGTAGGCGGCCTCGACGATCGATCCGTAGCCTTGGACGCTCGGAAGGTGGCGCAAGATGTTGACGTCCGTCTCGCCGACGGCGACGAGGTCGGCGCGGGACGGGCCGGCGACGGCGCCGCTCGACGGGTCGTACAGAGCGAAGCGCCCGTCCGGGCCAGCCAGCGCGGCGAGCGCGGCACTCGACGGCGTGCTCGAGGCGAGAAGGCTGACCGGTGCCGTGGCGAACGTGCCGTTGACGAGGTACATGGCGATATCGCAGAGTGTGAGTGCGACGAGGCCGACGGCCCGCCGCCTGTCCGCACCCGGGCCACCCGCCGCCACGAGCACGCCGGCACCGATCCCGAGCACGAGCGCGGTGGCGAGATACGGGGTGAGAGCGCCCATCAGGGTGGACGAGGTCTGGATGACGCCGATCATCTGCTCGAGCGAGGTGGGCGCCGTCCACGCCCAGACGACGAGGGCGACGAGCCACGCGACCGGCACGAGGGCGAGCACCCGGGCCGCCCGGCGGTCGAGAGGGCCCGCCCGCGTGGGCGTGACCGCGCCCGCCCGACGTGTCGTGGCTGGCCGCTTGCGCGATCCGAGAACGTCGTCGAGGAAGAAGGCGAGCAGGACGACGAGCGCGATGTCGAGGATCGCCGCGTTGCGGTTCTGCAGCCGCTGACCGCCGAAGAGCGGGACGTCGACGAGGACACGGCCGAATGGGGTGTTCGAGCCGAGGGTGAGGAGCACGCCGACGGCGGCTGTCGCGTACCAGACGGCGAGCGGTCGGCCAGGTGGTGGCGCGACGCGAGCACCGCTGGCACGTGAGCCACCGCGCCAACGCAAAGCGGGCGCGAGGAGCTCGGGCAGGAAGGCGAAGGCCGCGATCACGGCGACGACGCCGACGCCGATCGTGACCTCGGCCAGGTTGTAGTTGCCCGAGTAGAACGGCTGGCCGAGGTTGCCGTTCGTGCCGAGCACGAACGGCAGGACGAGCAGCGCTGCGATCTCACCGAGGTGCAACGAGCCTGCGCCGAACAAGCTGTACGCGCTGACGCCTCGCTGCGAGACGTGGAGGAAGCCGAGCCCCGGCAGCCACTGGATCGCGGACAACGCGGCTCCGAGAGCGATGGCCGCGCCGATCGAGCTGAGCAGCGAGCGCGCCGCGCGCGGCGCGCGCCAGCAGCAGGCGAGAGCGTAGATCCCCGTGGCGATGGCGGCGCTCGAGACAGCGCGGGGGTCGCCCGCAAGGACGGTGAGCGCTCCGGCGGCGCCGAGGAGGATCGTCGTCGAGCGCCGCATGCGCGCTCCGGTGGTCCCGGGCCGCGCGAGAAGGTCGACGGCGAGGAGCATCCACGGCGTGAGCGACGTGCCCTCGACCAGGCCGATGTGGACGACCTGGCCGCTCATGAAGCCGGTGTCCGCGAACGCGAGACCCGCGAGGCACGACGCGAGCGGGCGGCAGCCGAGGCGGCGGGTGAGCGCGTACATACCGACGCCGGCGACCGCACCGGTGGCGACGAGGTCGGCCGTCCAGGCGGCGGTCGCCGGCAGCACCGCGAACAACCAGGTGCCTGGGAAGAGCGCACCGGCATTCCACCCGGCTAGGAGCGGCGTCCCGCTCCAGATGAACGGGTCCCAGCCAGGGAGGTGGCCCGAGCGGAGCGATTCGCCGACGAGGACGCGCAGCGGGAAGTTCTGGTTGAGGTCGTCGCCCGGGAGCAGGGGTCGGCCAGCGAGCCAGAGCGGGACGTACAAGAGAGCAGGTACGGCGACGAGGAGCGCGATCGCCCAGCGGTCGCCCGGTGACGGGAGCCGCCGGGAGAGCGAGGTGCGGACGCGGCCGCCGTCGGACGTCCGAGGCACCTCCGGACGCTACAGGGTGCGTCCGCGTCGCGGTGGCCAGCGCCTACGCTTTGCCGGGTGGACCCGGACTCGCCGTGCTGAACCTCCCGTGCTGAACTCCCTGCTCTCTCCCATACTCGGTCTCCACGGCCTCGCTGCCTACGCGATCGTCGCCGTCCTCTGCTTCGGCGAGGCTGCTTTCCTCCTCGGCTTCGTCGTCCCGGGCGAGACGGCGGTGGTGCTCGGCGGTGTCCTCGCGTCGGAGCACCACGTCAGCCTCCCGGCCATGGTCGTCCTCGTCGTCGTCGCCGCGATCGTCGGTGACACGGTCGGCTACGCGGTGGGCAAGCACTTCGGTCCGGGGCTGCTCCGCCATCGGCTGCTTCGCGACCGCCCGGGCGTCGACAAGGCGCGGGAGTTCCTCAAGCGGCGGGGGAGCACGGCTGTCTTCCTCGGTCGCTTCACCGCGGTGTTCCGGGCTCTCGTCCCCGGAATCGCGGGCATGTCCGACATCCCCTACCGGCGGTTCTTCGTCGCGAACGCTCTTGGTGGGCTCATCTGGGGTGTCGCCTACACCGTGGCTGGCTACGCGGTCGGCCTCTCCTACAGGCGCGTCCTGTCCGACGCGAGCACGGTCTCGACGGCGATCATCGCCGTCGTCGCGGCAGCGCTCGTCGCATGGTTGGTGCGCCGGCGGGTGAAGGAGCGTCGCGAGGTCGTGTCCCGTCGCCAGGAGCACGAGGACGAGAGCGCCGAATCACGACCGTGAAGGTCGCCTATTGGCCGGCGCATCGCTATGCTGGAGGCAGAGGGCCCGTAGAGGGTCCGGCTATCGACGTGCTGCGCACGAGGTGCTCCCGCCCGACGACCACAGGAGACAGCTAGATGGCATTACAGCTAGGCGACGTCGCACCCGACTTCACCGCCGAGTCGACGGAGGGCACGATCCACTTCTACGACTACCTCGGCGACAGCTGGGGTGTGCTCTTCTCGCACCCGAAGGACTTCACGCCTGTCTGCACGACCGAGCTCGGAGAGGTCGCGCGGCTGAAGGGCGAGTTCGACAAGCGCGACACCAAGGTCCTCGGACTGTCTGTCGACTCGCTCGAGTCCCACAACGGCTGGGTCGGCGACATCGAGGAGGCGACGGGCCACGCGCTCAACTACCCCCTGCTCGCGGACCCCGACCACACGGTGTCCGACCTCTACGGGATGATCCACCCGAACGCCAGCGACACCTTGACCGTGCGCTCGGTGTTCGTCGTCGGACCGGACAAGAAGGTAAAGCTCACCATCACCTACCCGGCGAGCACGGGGCGCAACTTCGCTGAGATCCTGCGTGTCATCGACTCGCTCCAGCTCACGTCCGGCCACTCCGTGTCGACGCCGGTGAACTGGACGCCTGGCGAGGACGTCATCATCGCCCCGTCGATCAGCGACGAGGACGCCGCGACCCGCTTCCCGAAGGGCTTTCGCACGATCAAGCCCTACTTGCGGCTCACGCCTCAGCCGGACCGCTGAGCTGGCGCGGCGTGCGGCCCTCGTGACCCGAGAACAGCACGCCGACCGGCGGGGCCGGGCATGCCCGGGACATCCGGATTGGCGGTGAAGCCCGGGCTCGTGCTCGCGCGGCCTTCGGACCTGCGGGGTCCACGGCTACTGTCGGGAAGGTGCGCCGCATAGCTATCGCCGGATGGCGACGCGTGTGTGCCGTGCCTGCTCTCGTGCAGGACGGATGGCTCTACCTCGTCTCGGCGGCCTTCGCGGGGATCACGGCCGTCGCCGCCGGGTCCGCCGACTACCGCGGCTGGGGCGAGATGGCCCTCGTGGCGTACGCGGTCGCGGGGCTCGCATGCTTCGCGGTCGCCCGGCTGGCGGTGCGCTCGTCCCGTCCGGCGCACGTCATGGCGGTCGCCCGGCGGACCCTCGTCGTTCTCGTGCTCGGCGGCGCCGTCCTGGCGCCCCTCGCGGCCCAGCTCGTCTGGCGGGCGGAGGGGGTCCCGGGCCAGCACGCGCAGCCGGAGGTCGCCGTCGTCGAGCGTGCCGGCGACCGCGCGGCCAGCAACCGCGACCCGTACCTGCTCCATCCGACGACGGTCGGCACCGGACCGAGGACCGACGCGAAGCAGGTCGACGAGAGCTCCTTCTTCCCGTACCTCCCCGGGATGGTGCCGTTCGGCCTCGTCAACGCCGTCAAGCTGCCCCCGGAGCTCCAGGACGCCCGGGTCGCCCTGACCGGGTTCACGCTCGTGGTGGGGGCTCTCGCTCTGCTCTGGAGCGATGCCAGCCTCGGAAGGCGTGGACGCGCCCTGCAGTTCCTCGTCGTCCTGCCTTCGGGAGCGCTGCCGATGGTGACGGGTGGAGACGACCTGCCGGTGCTCGCGCTCATGCTGCTCGGGCTCGTCCTCGCGGAGCAGCGAAGACCGGTCCTCGCCGGTGTCGTCCTCGGGCTGTCGGGGACGCTCAAGTTCACGGCCTGGCCATTGCTCGTGCTCATGCTGTTCGCCGCGCGCGACCGCGAGAGCCGGCCCGCGCCCCTTCGCTTCGGGCTCGCTGCCACGCTCGTGGTCGCGCCCGTGCTGGGTCTCGGGATTGCGCTCGACCCGGCGTCGTTCTTCGACAATGTCGTCCGGTTCCCGCTCGGCCTGACGCGGGTCCACTCACCTGCAGCGAGCCCGCTGCTCGGCCAGATCCTCGTCAGTGCCGACCCGCGTCACAAGGTCGCGATCACGGCTGCGCTCGTCGTCGCCGGCGCTGTGATCGTGGCCGTCGGGTTCCTGCGGTACCGCCCGAGGACGCCAGCGGCC
>JAJZCK010000120.1 GCA_021846125.1 Actinomycetes bacterium
CGGTCCCGGCAGAGGTCGAGCCGGCCCAGGTCGAGCCGGCCCAGGTCGAGCCGGCAGAGTGACCGCGAACCGATGAGCGATTCACCCTTTCAGCCGCCTCCCTTCGACGAGGAGGTGTACGGCACCCCCGCCGACGACGAGCTCGAGGACGACGAGCTCGAGGACGGCGACGACCTCGACGACGACCTCGACGACGACCTCGACGAGGACGACGACGAGGACGACGAGCTCGAGGATGACGACGCCCTCGACGAGGACGACGACGACGCCCTCGACGAGCCCGCCGTCGCGGGACGTCGTGATGCCGGGTCGGGCACGCACGGCAACGTCGCGCCCGGCGGCGCCGCTCGAGCAGTGCTCGAGCACGTCGCCCGTTCGATAGTCGACGAGCCGGATGCTGTCGCCGTGGAAGTGAGCGAAGGCCGTTCGGGAGCGAAGCTCTCGCTCCATGTCGACCCGTCCGACATGGGCCGCATCATCGGCAAACGCGGCCGCGTCGCCCAGGCGATCCGCGTCCTCGTCCGAGCCGCGGCTGCTAGCGAAGGCACCGATGCCTCGGTCGACATCGTCGACTGAGGAGGTGGAGCGGCCGCCGGACGGCACTCGGGTCGACGGAGGCGTTGCGGACCGGACCGACTTCGGGTCGCTCCTCGAAGTCGGCCGGATCATCCGGCCGCACGGGATCCGGGGCGGGGTCGTCGTGCAGCTCGTCACGAACCGGCTCGAGCGCCTCCGTCCCGGTGCTCGCCTGGTGTGCTCGCAGCCGAAGCTCGACAGGCCGAGCCCGCCAGACGAGCTCGAGGTGGTGGCGTCGCGTCCGCACCAGGGCCGTCACATCGTGGTCTTCGCGGGCGTGTCGAGCATCGACGCTGCGGAGCCGTTGCGCGACGTCCTGCTCTCTGCCGCACCGCTCGACGACCCCGACGCGTTGTTCGTCCACGATCTCATCGGTCGGACTGTCGTGGACGCAGGCGGAGTCCCCCGGGGAACGGTGACTGCCGTGGAAGCCAACCCGGCAAGCGATCTCCTCGTCCTCGACGAGCGACACTACGTGCCTTTGAGGTTCGTCGTCCGCCGGGACGCCGACGGAATCGTCGTAGACGTTCCCGACGGGCTGTTCGACTAGCGAGGTGGACGGCACGACCGCCGCGAGCGCCGAGGAGCCCGGAAAGCGAAGTAGATGCGACGGGACCGGAGATCCCGGCCCGACGCTCAGCATCTCGGTCCTCACCATCTTTCCCGAGCTCGTCGAGTCCTATGTCGGGGCGAGCGTCGTCGGTCGCGCGCGCCGCTCCGGGGTTCTCGAGATCGTGGTGCACGATCTTCGTGAAGCGGCTCGTGGGCCGCACCGCTCCGTGGACGACGCGCCGTTCGGAGGGGGTGCCGGGATGGTGCTCGGCGCCGAGCCGGTGTTTGCGGCTGTCGAGATGTTCTCTCCGCCGCGACCGCTCTTCCTGCTCTCGCCGGCAGGCCAGCGCTTCGACCAGGCGATGGCCTCGGAGCTGTCGAGCAAGCCGTTCTCCCTGCTCTGCGGACGCTACGAGGGCATCGACCAGCGGGTGGCAGATCATCTCGTGGACGGGGAGATCTCCATCGGCGACTACGTCCTCGCCGGTGGCGAGCTCGCCGCCCTCGTCGTGGTGGAGGCAGTGGCACGCCTCGTCCCGGGCGTCGTCGGCAACGAAGCGTCCGTGGCCGACGACAGCTTCACCACCGGGCTGCTCGAGTACCCGCAGTACACGAGACCGGCGGACTTTCGCGGCCACACGGTGCCCGAGGCGCTGCTGAGCGGCGACCACGGCCGCATCGCCCGTTGGCGCGCTGCGGAGTCCCTGCGACGGACGATCGATCGCCGACCCGACCTCATCGAGGCTCGTGGCGGGCTCGCGCCGAGCGAGGCACAGCTACTCCGCGAGCACGGCTATCCTGTACCCGTCGTCGAGCCGTCCGGGGCGCAGCGCCCGGGACAGGCTGTCGGCGAAGTGGCCTTCGAGGAGCGTGACTTTCCATGAACCCGACCGATCTCGTCGATCATGCCTACCTGCGTGACGACGTCCCGGCATTCCGTCCCGGCGACACGCTCAAGGTGCACGTCCGGGTCGTCGAAGGGACACGCGAGCGCATCCAGGTGTTCCAGGGTGCCGTCATTCGGCGCCAGGGCTCCGGGGCCCGTGAGACGTTCAGCGTCCGCAAGGTGAGCTTCGGCGTCGGGGTCGAGCGCACCTTCCCGGTCCACTCCCCGATCATCTCGAAGATCGAGATGGTCACCGAGGGGGATGTGCGCAGAGCGAAGCTCTACTACCTGCGTGATCGTGTCGGCAAGGCTGCGAAGATCAAGGAGCGCCGGACTGCGCGCTGAGCGCCGTCGCGGTGCCAGCCAGCGCCGTCGGACCTGCCAACCGGAGCCTGTGGACGGAGGCGTGAGGATGAGGTGCCTGCGTTGAGCGCCGAGGAGGACCTCGACCAGTTCGAGGCCGAGATCGAGCTCGCCCTCTACCAGGAGTACCGAGCGGTGCTCCCGATGTTCCACTATGTGGTGGAGACCGAGCGTCGCTTCTACCTCGCGAACGACGTCAAGGTCACGCCACGCGACGCCGACGGTACGACGTACTTCGAGGTAGAGCTGGGGGATGCCTGGGTCTGGGACATGTACCGCCCCGCGCGCTTCGTGACGTCAGTGCGAGTCGTGACGTTCAAGGATGTCAACGTCGAGGCGCTGCCGGAGAAGGACCTCTAGTGCCGGGGCCGCCGGACGCGGTCCCGACGAACCTGAACACCGGAGCGGCCGCCAGGTCGCGAGCGCTCGGCCGGATCGGCGAGAACCTCGCGGCGGCCTGGTATCTCGATGCCGGCTTCACGATCGCCGAGCGGAACTGGCGGTGCGACAGCGGCGAGATCGACCTCGTCTGCGCGCGCGGTCGCACGCTCGTGATCTGCGAGGTGAAAGCACGCAGTGGCCTCGGCTACGGTGCCCCTGCCGAAGCCGTCGGGCGGGCGAAGCAGCAGCGCTTGCGCCGGCTCGCCGCGCGTTATCTCGCCGAGTCAGGCCGTCATGGAGTCACCGTCCGGTTCGACGTCGCGTCGGTGCTCGCGGGACAGGTCGAGGTCGTCACTGGAGCGTTCTAGACGAGGGCGAGCTCGGACGAGCCGATTTCGGCGGCGCCCGGTGCCTTCGCCATCCGGGACGGCCAGCCTGTGGGCAGTGAGCCTTCGCACGGCGCGTCGGCGGTCGTCGTGCCGGAATCGGCTGGCGGCTGGCGGCTGGCGGCTAACTCGCGGTCGCGGGTGGAGCGCTGCAGAGGTGATCCCAGGCGGCAGGGCCGCGTCCTGATACCTTGCATGGTCGTCGCCGGCGCCACGAGCCGCCCGGTCGGAGGACGGTTGTGGTGCCGAAGGAGAGCTCGAGCGTCAGGCGACGGGTCACCAGCGCAGACATCGCATCGCGTGCCGGCGTCTCAAAGGGCGCAGTGTCCTACGCGCTCAACGACCGACCGGGCATCTCGGACGCGACGCGCCGCCGGATCCTCGTCATCGCCGACGATCTCGGCTGGTACCCCAACAGCGCGGCGCGTGCGCTGTCGGGGTCGCGAGCGGGAGCCTGCGGTCTCGTCCTCGCCCGCCCGGCACGTACGCTCGCCTTCGAGCCGTTCTTCATGGAGCTCATCGCCGGCATCGAGGCTGAGCTCTCGTCGCGTTCGATCGGGCTCACCCTCCAGGTCGTCGACGACGTCGAGGCAGAGATGGCGGTCTATCGTCGGTGGTGGGCCGAGCGCCGAGTCGACGGGGTGCTCGTAGTCGACCTCCGCGTGGACGACCCGCGTATCGCACAGATCGAGCAGCTGGGACTACCTGCCGTCGTCGTAGGCGGTCCCGACGGCACAGGGAGCCTTCCCGCGATCTGGAGTGACGACGAGGGCGCCGTGGTCGACGTGGTCCGCTATCTCGCCCGCCTCGGCCACGAGCGCATCGCGCGCGTCGCAGGAGTGCCGGGGTTTCGCCATACCGAGGTCCGGACAGCCGCATTCCTCGCCACGATGGGGGAGCTTGCTCTTTCCCCGCGAGTGCTCGTGACCGACTACATGGCCGAGAGCGGCGCCCAGGCGACGCGGCAGCTGCTGACGGACCCTCGTCCGCCGACGGCGATCGTGTACGACAACGACGTCCTCGCCGTCGCTGGGCTGGGCGTCGCGCACGAGATGGGTCTCGACGTCCCGGCTGACGTCTCGCTCGTCGCGTGGGACGACTCGCTCTACTGCCAGGTCGTCCACCCACCCCTCACCGCAGTGACGCGCGACATCCCCGAGCAGGGTGCGCACGCGGCAGGGGCGCTCCTCGCGCTCATCGAGGACGGTGCCGTCGAGAGTGCAGGAGAAGCTCGTGCACAGCTCACCCCGAGGGGGAGCACAGCGCGCAGGTCTCACAGGTCACCTCCTGCTTGACACTTAGAGGCTCAGCGGAGGTGTGTGCTGAAAGGGGAGTGAGATCGATGTAGAAGATCGATCTTGCAAGCCGTGCTTTGCCAGTGATGGAGGTCGGCCCTCCGGGTTCGCCGTGCAGGCGGAGATCCCAAACTGCCGCAGTGTCATGCCGGTCAAGAGCCGGGGTGGGAAGCGTCTGTGGAAAAGGCCCACAACCAGTGGGTCATCAGGGGTGCGACGAGAAGACGAACGTGTGTGAACCACTGCAGGGTCGCGAGGCGAACGACCATCACCTCGAAGCAGTCCCGATCGGGCAGGCGTCGCCGATGACAGCGAAGTGGATGGGTGTCGACCCGAGCCGGGACGAGCGGCTCGATCGCTGTCCAGATTGCCTCTATCACCTCCGGGTCAAGCGCGCTCATGATGGCAGGGACCTCCTCCAGTTGTCGGATGTGTCTGCACCCGACATGTAAGTCGGTATCAGCCGGCAACTGGTGGATGGTCCTCTTTGGCGCGCTAAGTGACCGGGTCAAAGGCCATTTTGCCAATCCGCGCGGCCTATTAACCGATAAAGTAATTGACTTATCGACTTGGGAGCTCTGGCGAGCGAGGGAGCGCCGTCTCGGTGGTCGACAGTCGAGACGGAGACGTCCGGCCTGCGCGGGGGACAAAACTGCATGGTGCACGTACAGGTAGCGATCGCCGCTCGAGGCGTTGTCGAGGCGTGCCGGAACTGTCGCCCGATGACGCCGCCGAGCGACAGTTCCTAGGAGGAGCACGTGCTGACGCTGCTACACGATGGTTGGACCGTCCAGGCCGCCGGCGGGGACGTTCCGGCGGAGCTCTCGGAGCGGAGCATTGCCGCTACGGTCCCGGGCTGCGTGACGACCGACCTCGTCGCAGCGGGCGTGCTGCCTGATCCGTACCTCGACGAGAACGAAAGCGCCTTTTCCTGGATCGGGCGGACGAGGTGGAGGTTCACGACGCGCTTCGACGCGGATCGACCGTCTCCGGGCGAGCGGGTCGACGTCGTCTGTGCGGGCCTCGACACGGTTGCGACGGTCGAGCTCAACGACGTCGTGATCGGCCGGACCGCGAACATGCACCGTAGCTACCGGTTCGACGTCCGTGACGCCCTGCGAGCAGGCGAGAACGCCCTGTCGGTCACCTTCGAGGCGCCCGTCACGTATGCGGAGCGGGCCAGCGAGGATCTCGGTCCTCGACCACACGTGAACGCGCACCCGTTCAACGCGATCCGCAAGATGGCATGCAACTTCGGCTGGGACTGGGGACCTGACCTTCCGACAGCGGGCATCTGGCGACCGATCGGCCTTGACCGCTGGCGAGTCGCACGGATCGCATCCGTCCGTCCACTCGTCGACGTCCCGCGCGGGCCGGGAACGCCGGTCAGGGGTGCTGCCGTCGCCCCGCTCGGACGAGTCGCAGTCAACGTCTCGCTGGAGGGTGGCGACGATGCCGGCGTGCTGGAGGTGCACGCGCAGGTCGCCGGTGTCGAGGCGAGCGTCACGGTCGAGCCCGGAGCGACGTCCGCGTTCGTCGAGCTCGACGTGCCTGCCGTCGAGCTCTGGTGGCCAGCCGGCTACGGAGCTCAGCCGTTGTACGACCTAGCGGTGACGTTGCGCGTGCCCGGCAGCCAGCTCGGCGGTGCCGGGCGGCTCGACGAGTGGCACGGGCGAGTGGGATTTCGCACCGTGGATCTCGATACGAGCAGCGACGGGAACGGCAGGCCCTTCACGTTCGTGGTGAACGGCATCCCTGTGATGGTGCGAGGCGCCAATTGGATACCGGACGATTGCTTCGTGTCGAGGATCGATCGGAATCGCTACGCGGCGCGACTCCAGGATGCAGTCGACGCGAACATGAACCTTCTTCGGGTGTGGGGAGGTGGGATCTACGAGAGCGAGGACTTCTACGACGTCGCGGACGAGATCGGACTTCTCGTCTGGCAGGATTTCCTCTTCGCGTGCGCCGCGTATGCGGAGGAGGACCCGCTGCGCAGCGAGGTGCTCGCCGAGGCGAGCGAGGCGGTCACCCGGCTGTCGGTGCATCCGAGCCTCGCCCTCTGGAACGGCTGCAACGAGAACCTCTGGGGCCACGAGGACTGGGGTTGGAAGAAGGATCTCGGCGACCGGACGTGGGGACTCGGTTACTACCTCGAGATGCTCCCGGAGATCGTCGCTCGCCTGGACCCGACCAGGCCGTACTCGCCTGGAAGCCCTTGGTCCTTCTCGGCCGACCTGCACCCGAACGACCCCGACAACGGGACGACGCACGTCTGGGACGTGTGGAACGAGCGTGACTATACGGCCTACCGGGACTACGCACCGCGGTTCGTCTCTGAGTTCGGATTCCAGGGTCCCCCCGCGTGGTCGACTCTCGTGCGGGCGGTCCACGACGAGCCGCTCGCCGTCGACGGTCCCGCGCTGGGTAGCCACGAGAAGGCGGCGGACGGCATGGGCAAGCTCGAGCGCGGGCTCGCCGCGCACTTGCCCGTCCCGGTGTCGATCGAGGACTGGCACTGGGCGACCTCGCTCAACCAGGCCCGCGCGGTGACCTTCGGGGTCGAGCACTGGCGGTCGCTCGAACCACGATGCGCCGGGACGATCGTCTGGCAGCTCAACGACTGCTGGCCGGTCGTCTCGTGGGCGGCCGTCGACGGCGACGGCAGGCGCAAGCCGCTCTGGTATGCGCTTAGGCGCAGCTACGCGCCACGGCTGCTGACGATCCAGCCACGCGGCACCGGCCTCGCGCTTGTGGCGGTCAACGACAGCAACGAGCTCTGGTCGGGCGCAGTCCGGGTCGTACGGGCGAGCTTGGAGGGTGCGACGCTCGCCGAGGACACGCTCAAGGTCGACGTAGCTCCGGGAACAACCAGATCGTCGCTGCTTCCCCAGTCGCTGGCAGAGCCGGGCGACGTCACGGCCGAGGTCCTCGTGGCGGACGAGGGCAGCGGCAGGAGCAACCGCGCCTTCTGGTTCTTCGTGGAGGACAAGGATCTGTCACTCGCACCCCACGACCTCGCGGCGGAAGTCGAGAGGGTCGACGGCGGCCACCTCGTGACCGTTACGGCACGGGGGCTGCATCGCGACGTAACGCTCCTCGCCGACAAGATCGCACCTGGCGCACGGGTGGACGACATGCTCGTCACCCTGCTCGACGGCGAGTCCACGAGCTTTCACGTCGCCGTGCCCGGCGAGATCGACGCGGACGCTCTCGTCGCCCCCCAAGTGCTTCGCAGCGTGAACCAGCTCGTCGCTCGGTAAAGGTGGTGCGACCGTGCAGGTGGTCTCGGGTGGAGAACGGCAGGCGCAATCTCGCCGCGCGTTCGCGCTTGACACTTGACCGGGCGAGTAGTCACCTGCTGGTGAGGCGCTCGAGGGTTGCCGAGGGCCAGGTCTTCGCAGGACGCCACAGCTTGGCCAAGGCACGCGCGGGGTTGCAAGGGGAATGTCGCGGTAGACGGCGGAGGATCGGGGTGGCCAGGGAAATGTCGGGGAGGGGGGCTGTGGCGAAGTCGAACGTGGCTCGAGCTTGGATCGGGGCCAGGAGGTTCCCGCGCCGAGCACCTACGCGGGTCAGCAGTTCTGGCAGCTCGGCTACGTCGTCGTGCGAGGGATCCTGTCTGTCGATGAGGTGCAGCGAGCGAGGTGGGCGATCCTCGCCTACGGCCGGATGACCTGTCCCTCCCACCTGAGTGACGTGCCTGGGTGGGGAGGATCAAGCCGTACGAGGCTTCCGGCAGCGATACCTTCGACACACCCGAGCTCCTCCGTGCCCGGCGAAGTCGACGGCTTCCTCGGCGCGTTCGAGAAGGTCCAGGTTGGCGGGTGACACTTCCTCACCGACGTTGAACCCGGTGGCGGCGGCCTCCACGTCGTCGCTGTTGGTCACCGTACCGTTGCCGAGGAAGCTGCCAAGGTGAGTGGCGGGCGCTATCGTTCCGCGGACTGGAAGTGGATCCCACCGATGACGAGCATCGAGGTTCTCGGACGTGCAGGCGACTTTGCACTCGTCCGCCGTCTGATGCCACATGCCGCTTCACATGGCCATCGATCGGCGACGCATGTAGCGCAGTTCGTCCGCGACGCCCGTACGGACCACCCACACGGGG
>JAJZCK010000121.1 GCA_021846125.1 Actinomycetes bacterium
GCTCGCGTCGATGAAGCCGACCGCGGTGCTCGTCAACACTGCACGTGGGCCCGTGGTCGACCAGAGGGCGCTCCTCGACGCGCTCGTGTCGGGCCGCATCGCAGCGGCAGGGCTCGACGTCGTCGAGCACGAGCCGATCGATCCCGGCGACCCGCTCGTCCACCTGCCCAATTGCATCGTCCTCCCGCACATCGGCTCCGCCACCGTCGCGACGCGCACGGCCATGGCCGAGCTCGCGGTCGACAACCTGCTCGCCGGCGTCGCGGGCGAGCGCCTGCCGTCGTGCGTCAATCCCGAGGTCTACGGGGTCTGAGCCGCGCCGACGTCGCCACCGTCTTGCCACGCAGGTAGATTTGTGGCGATGACGACAGACGCGAGCTCCCGAGCAGACAGCACCACTGACGAGCAAGGCCGGACGACAGGCACGCTCCGCGTGAAGCGCGGCCTCGCCGAGATGCTCCGCGGCGGCGTCATCATGGACGTCGTCAACGCGCACCAGGCGAAGGTGGCCGAGGACGCCGGCGCCGTGGCGGTCATGGCTCTCGAGCGCGTCCCCGCGGACATCCGCCGTGACGGCGGCGTCGCCCGCATGAGCGACCCGGCACTGGTCGAGGGGATCCAGTCCGTCGTCACGATCCCCGTCATGGCCAAGGCGCGCATCGGCCACTTCGCCGAGGCGCAGGTGCTCGAGGCCCTGCGGGTCGACTACGTCGACGAGAGCGAGGTGCTGACACCTGCGGACGAAGAGCACCACATCGACAAGTGGGCGTTCCGCGTGCCGTTCGTGTGCGGTGCGACGAACCTCGGCGAAGCGCTGCGCCGGATCTCCGAGGGCGCTGCGATGATCCGGTCGAAGGGCGAGGCCGGCACCGGCAACGTCGTCGAGGCTGTCCGGCACCTGCGGACGATCCTCGGAGATATCCGCGCGCTCGCGACATCCGACTCCGCGGAGCGCTACGCGTGGGCGAAGCGCCTGCAGGCACCGATCGATCTCGTCGAGGAGGTGGCACGCACGGCTAGCCTCCCGGTGCCGCTGTTCTGCGCGGGTGGGATCGCCACGCCTTCCGATGCCGCGCTCGTCATGCAGCTCGGGGCGGAGGCGGTCTTCGTCGGGTCGGGGATATTCAAGAGCGCGGACCCGCCCCGGTTCGCGCGGGCGATCGTCGAGGCGACGGCGCACTTCCGCGACCCCGAGATCCTCGTGAAGGTCTCCCGCGGTCTCGGCGACGCGATGCCCGGCGCGGAGATCTCGACTCTCGCCACGAAGCTCGCCGACCGCGGCTGGTGAGCACCGGCGCTCTCCGGCGGCCGGAGACCGCCGGTGGGCTGCGTGTAGGGGTCCTCGCTCTCCAGGGTGACGTGCGGGAGCACGTCGCGATGCTCGGGGCCCTCGGCTGCACCGTCGACGAGGTGCGCGGTCCGGCGGATCTCGCAGGCGTCGCGGGGATCGTGCTTCCGGGGGGGGAGTCGACGACGTTGTCGATGCTGCTCGGCTCCGCGGAGCTCGTCGAGCCGTTGAGGGAGAGGCTGCGTGCCGGGATGCCCGCGCTCGGGACGTGTGCCGGCATGATCCTGCTCGCGACCGAGGTTCTCGACGGTCGCTCGGACCAGCAGGTGCTCGGCGCGATCGACCTCGGCGTCCGGCGCAACGCGTTCGGTCGCCAGCTCGACTCCTTCGAGGCGGACCTCGCTGTCGCGGGCCTCGACGGGGCTCCGATGCATGCGGTGTTCATCCGGGCGCCCGTCGTCGAGCGGGTAGGGGTCGGCGTCGACGTTCTCGCGAGCGTGGACCTCGCGGGTGCCTCGCGCCCGGTCGTCTGCCGCTCGGGCACCGTCACGGTGGCGTCGTTCCACCCGGAGGTCTCGGGTGACCCTCGGTTGCACGAGATCTTCCTGCGCGACGTCGCAGCAGTCTCGGCGACCAGGACGGCGTACCAGCACGCATAAGCCGCTCCGTGTCCCTCGGACGAGCTCGTGAGCGGGATGCCGGAAAGGCTCTCGCTAGGATGCGGCGTGGCCAGTGAAGACGCAGCGAGAGACGCCGAGCCCCTCTACGTCCGCGACCCGGTCGCCTCTTACGACCCGGTGCAGTCGGAGGAGCGCCACGCAGCCCTCCGGCGGGACATCCGGCTCGTGGGCACGATGCTCGGCGAGGCGCTCGAGCGCCAGGAGGGCCGCGAGCTGCTCGACCTCGTCGAGGAGGTCCGTGCCGTCTCGAAGCGCCAGCGTGCGGATCTCGACGGGCCGGACGACGGTGCGGAGCTCACCGGGTTCCTGAGCGAGATGGAGGCGCCGACGGCACTGCGCCTCGCGCGGGCCTTCGGCGCGTACTTCCAGCTGGCAAACCTCGTCGAGCAGGTCCACCGCACCGCCGAGCTCCGGCGCAACCGCCGTGAGGCGCGCACGTGGCTTCGGGACGCTCTCGACCGGATCGTGACGCGTGGCCTCGATCCCGAGCTTGTCCGCTCGACGATCGCCCGTCTCGAGTTCCGGCCGGTCTTCACCGCCCATCCCACCGAGTCGGCGCGCCGCTCTGTGCTCAACAAGGTGGTCGTCATCGCGGACCTTGTCGAGGACCTCGGGCGTGAACCTACCGACGCGGAGCGGACGCGCATCGAGCGGCGGCTCCGGGAGCTCGTGGAGCTGCTGTGGCAGACGAGCGAGCTGCGCTCGGGTCGCCCCCGCCCCGAGGACGAGGCGCAGAACGTCCTTTACTACGTCAACCACCTCTACAGCTCCGCTGTCCCAGCCCTGCTCGAGGACGTCGACGAGGAGCTCGCCCGCCTCGGCGTGGAGCTGGAGTTCGCCACGTCACCGCTACGGTTTGGCTCGTGGGTCGGCGGCGACCGCGACGGCAACCCCTTTGTCACGCCCCAGGTCACAGCCGACGTCCTCGTGCTCCAGCACGACCTCGGCATCCGCAGGCTGGTTGCGTCGCTCGACGAGCTCGTCCAGACGCTCAGCAACTCGACGGCGATCGTCGGCGTCTCAGACGAGCTGCTCGAGAGCCTGGAGCGTGACCGCCAGGCGCTGCCCGAGGTCCACGAGCGCTACGTCCGCCTCGACGCCGAGGAGCCGTACCGGCTGAAGTGCTCGTATATACGCAGGCGTCTCGTCGATACGCGCAGCCGGATCGCAGCGCGCACGCCACATGTCCCTGGTGCGGACTACCTCGGCTCAGAGGAGCTTCTCGAGGACCTCGCCGTCATCCACCGCTCGCTCCTCGCCAACAAGGGCGAGCTCGTCGCGCACGGGTCCGTGCGGCGTTTCGCCCAGCTCGTCGCCACATTCGGGCTCCGGCTGATGACGCTCGACGTGCGCGAGCACGCGGAGAAGCACCGGGCGCTGCTCGCGCAGCTCTACGACTCCCTCGGCGAGCTCGACAGGCCCTTCGGCTCCCTCGACGCGGACGAGAGGTTCGCCGTGCTGTCGCGCGAGCTCGCCTCGCCCCGACCGCTCACGTCTGCGTGGTCACGCCTCGACGAGGCGGGGGAGAGGACGCTGTCCACGTTCCGCGTCATCGCGGACGCGCTCGACCGCTTCGGCGGCGGCGTCGTCGAGAGCTACGTCATCTCGATGACCAAGGGACCCGACGACCTGCTCGCGGCAGTCGTCCTCGCACGCGAGGTGGGATTGGTCAGCGTGCGCGCCTCGGTCGCCAGGATCGGCTTCGTCCCGTTGCTCGAGACTGTGACGGAGCTGCGCGGAGCGGGACCGTTGCTCGACGCGGTCCTGCGAGACCCGAGCTACCGGAGCGTCGTAGCCGCGCGCGGCGACATCCAGGAGGTGATGGTCGGCTATTCGGACTCGAACAAGGACGCAGGCGTGACGACCTCCCTGTGGGAGATCCACAAGGCACAGCGCGCGTTGCGCGACGTCGCTCACGGCCACGGCGTGCACCTCCGACTGTTCCACGGGCGTGGAGGGACGGTCGGGCGCGGAGGCGGCCCGTCCGGCGAGGCGATCCTTGCCCAGCCGCACGGCACCGTCGACGCCTTCTTGAAGGTCACGGAGCAGGGTGAGGTCATCTCGGACAAGTACTCGCTCGCAGAGCTCGGCCGCGAGAACCTCGAGGTGAGCCTGGCCGCAGTGATCGAGTCGAGCCTGCTCCACCAGGAGTCCCGCCAGCTCCCCGGGACACTCGCGCGGTGGGCCGAGACGATGGACGTCGTGTCGAACGCCGCCGAGGCCGCCTACCGGCGCTTCGTCGGCCAACCCGGCCTCGCCGAGTACTTCTCGAGCTCGACTCCGGTGGCGGAGCTCGGCGAGCTCAACCTCGGCTCGCGGCCGAGCCACAGGCCCGGCGCGAGCACGGACCTGGCGGCGCTGCGCGCGATCCCGTGGGTCTTCGGATGGACGCAGTCGCGCCAGGTCGTCCCCGGCTGGTACGGGGTCGGCTACGGGATCGCAGCCGCCCGGTCGGAGGGGCGTGGTCCGGTTCTCGAGGAGATGTACGAGCGCTGGCCCTTCTTCCGCACCTTCGTCGCCAACGTCGAGATGACGCTCGTGAAGACCGATCTCGGGATCGCGCGGCGCTACGTCGAGCGGCTCACCCACGAGTCGCTCTGGCCGATCCTCGAGCAGATCACTGCCGAGCACGATCGCACGGTCGGCGGCGTGCTCGCGCTGACAGGTGAGGACGAGCTGCTCGACTCGCGTCCTTTGCTGCGAAGGACTCTCCAGGTCCGTGACGACTACTTGCGGCCCATGCACCATCTCCAGGTCGAGCTGCTCGGCCGGCGACGCTCCGGCGACGAGGACGCAGAGCTCCAGCGCGCCCTGCTGCTCACCGTGAACGGGATCGCAGCCGGACTGCGCAACACGGGCTGATCGGGTCTGTGCAGGCGCTCGGCAGCGGCCGGTGTGCCAGGTCGGCCGGCCGGCGGCCGCGGTGGGCCCGGCGCGCGACGTTCAGAGCTCGCTCGCCCAGTAGTTCGGGGCGTCGACGACGCCGGTCAGGTCGTGAGGGTGGCTCTCTCGCATCGCCTGTGGCGACACCCGGATGAACTCCGCCCTGTCGCGCAGCTCGGCGATCGTCCTCGTGCCGCTGTAGCCCATCGCCTGGCGCAGGCCGCCGACGAGTTGGTGGACGACCTCGTGGAGGGGTCCACGGTAGGGGACGTTGCCCTCGACGCCTTCGGGTATCACCTTCGCCGGCTCGTGCACGTCCTCTTGGGAGTAGCGGTCCTTCGAGTACGAGCGAGCTGCCATCGCTCCGAGGCTGCCCATCCCCCGGTAGCGCTTCATCGGCCGGTTGCCGATCATCGCGATCTCTCCGGGGCTCTCCTCGACTCCTGCGAGAAGGCTCCCGAGCATGACCGCGTGGGCACCTGCGCCGATGGCTTTCGCGATGTCGCCGGAGAAGCGTATGCCGCCGTCCGCGAGGATGCCTACGCCGTGCACACGTGCCTCGAGAGCGCAGTTCCGCACGGCGGTCCACTGCGGGACACCGATCCCGGTCACGACGCGTGTCGTGCAGATAGCTCCCGGTCCGATCCCGACTTTCACGACGTCGGCACCCGCTTCGGCGAGCGCCCGCGTACCTGCACGCGTCGCGACATTGCCACCGACGATGACACCGTCGCGCCAATTCTGACGGAGCTCGGCTACCGTCTCGAGAACCCTTGTCGAATGACCGTGTGCGGTGTCCACGCAGATCACGTCCACCTCGGCGTCGACGAGTGCCTTGGCACGGGCGATGCCGTCGGACCCGACGCCGATCGCTGCACCGACGCGGAGCCTCCCCTCGGCGTCCTTGCACGCGAACGGGAAGGCTTCCTGCTTCGTGATGTCCTTGACCGTTATGAGGCCGCGCAGGCGTCCTCTTTCGTCCACGATGGGCAGCTTCTCGACCTTTGCGGCCTGGAGAAGCGAGCGCGCTCGAGCGAGGTCCGTGCCGACCGGTGCCGTGACGAGGCCGTCCGAGGTCATCACGGAACGGACCGTGACGCTCGCGTCGTCGAGGAACCGGAGGTCGCGGTTGGTAACGATGCCGACGAGGTGGTCCTCGGCGTCGACGACGGGGATGCCGGAGATGTGGAACCGCGACATCAGCTCCTGGGCCTCGGCGACCGGGCGGTCTGCCGTTATCTTCACGGGGTTCGAGACCATGCCCGCCTCGGAGCGCTTCACCCGGTCGATCTCCTCGGCCTGGCGCTCGATCGCGATGTTCCGGTGGACGATCCCGAGCCCGCCGAGGCGAGCGAGAGCGACGGCGAGCCGCGACTCGGTGACGGTGTCCATCGCTGCGGAGACGAGTGGGATGTTGAGTCCGAGCCGATCGCAGAGCATGCTCGTCGTGTCCGCCTCGTGCGGGAGCACCGACGAGGCTTGTGGCACGAGCATGACGTCGTCGAAGGTGAGAGCCACGCTCTCGAACGGCGCCGGCTCAGAGGTCGTCATGGCCACCTTCCCTGGGACGTGATGAGGGCTTGCCCAACAGTACCGGCCTCGATGGTCCACGTGGCGCACGGCCTCGTCGACCCTCAGCGCAGGCCGAGCACGACGGAGCAGACGGGCCAGGCGCTCCATCCGACTCGTGACTCGAGCCTCTGGGCCGCCTGGTCCTGCAGGGCCGGCGACGCGTCGTCGGGCATTCCCGCGTAGCCGATCCACCACCACGTGCTCGGTGCGAACTGGTAGGCGCCGTAGTAGCCGTTGCCGGTGTCAGCGGTGTAGTTGTTGCCGGACTCGCAGGTACGCAGGGCGAGCCAGGGCCCTCCGGCAGGCACCGAGACAGCGGTCGCCCGGGTGGAGCTGGCGTGCAGCTCGGCGGAGACCAGCACCCGGACCATGGGATCTGCGTGCCGCCGTGCGCTTCTCGTGACGAGGTCTCGGCTCGCTCGCGAGCCGAGCACGAGGTCGAGGGCGAGTGGTCCCGCAGCGGAGATGTCGCTGCGCACGAAGCCACGGACTGCCGCGACGGCTGTCGCGACAGCGGCGGGTCTTCGTCGGGCGGAGGAGTGCCGTCGTAACGGGGCCGCGCGCACGAGTGCGTCGCGCGCCGACGGTGAGGCGAAAGCCACCGTGGTTGGCGAAGAGATAGGTACAGCGGTGCTACGGGCCGCGGCAGCCGGTAGCACCGGCGTCGCGACCCTGTCCGACGAAGCGAACGCGTGACCTGCGGCGCCTGTCGTGGTGAGCGTTATCGTGGTCGTAAAGAGCGCTAGCAATGGGTGCTTTCGCATCTTGCGCCTCCTTGGACTGCGGGAAACCCCTTGGGCTCCAGGTGGGTGCGGGATGCGGGCACGCCGTCATGAGTGCATGCTTCTCGGGGCGCGGTGCCGGGAGGGCTGGCCGTGCCGGGACGCGCACGGCGTCCGAACGAGGTGCTGACGGGGGCGGCCCTCGGGTGGTCGTCGATCGTCTCCTCTCCGCCCGTGGGCGTGATCGGTCGGACGGCGCGTCGGTCGCGGGGGAGTCGGCAGGAGCAATGCCGAGAAGCGGTCCAGAGCCCGGGGGCGCGACACGCGCCACTTCCGGACTACCCGCGTGCCGGTTGCCCGGCACCGTTCGTCGGTGTCTCTGTCTGAGGTGGCAATGATGTTACGCCTTTGTATCGGGCGGGTCAAGGAGCGCCTGTTCCCGGAGCCTCCAGCGGCGCGTCGGAGGTGGCGCTCGTTACCATGAGCGGATGGTCCCTCCCTCCGGCGAGCAGCACGTCCTGTCCCATGGCGCCCAGGTAGCGGTTGTCACCGAGGTCGGGGCGACGTTGCGTTCGTACGTCGACGGAGACGCGCCCGTGTGCTGGGGCTTCGCCGAGAGCGAGATATGCGGAGGGAGCCGCGGCCAGGTGCTGGCACCCTGGCCCAACCGCCTGCGCGACGGCAGCTTCGAGTTCGCCGGCGTGCGTGGTCAGGCCGCGCTCGACGAGCCGGCCAGGTCGAACGCGATCCACGGCCTCGTCCGCTGGTTGCCGTGGCGCGTCGTGGACCGTCGAAACGACGAGGCCGTGCGCCTCGGGGTCGTCCTGCATCCCCAGCCTGCATACCCCTTTCGTCTCGCCTTGGAGATCGAGTACCGCCTCGGCGACGGTGGCCTCGCCGTCACCTTGCGCGCGACCTCGGAGAGCGACCGCCCTGCACCGTTCGGTGCAGGGTTCCACGCCTATCTGAGCCCGTCCCCCGTCACCGTCGACGAGGTACGTCTCGCCGTGCCGGCGACTTCCCGGCTGCTGCTCGACGAGCGGGCACTGCCGGTGGGGACGGAGCCAGTTGCCGGCACGCCCTTCGCAGCGGTCGCCGGACCCGCGCCGATCGGCACGCGCGAGCCGATCGGCGCACTGCGGCTCGACGACTGCCTGACCGGGATGCTGCTCGACGACGACGGGCGCTGGAGGGCACGCCTCGCGACCGACGGCTCGTCGAGCGCGACGGTCGTCTGGGCCGACGCGGTGTACCGCTACGCGATGTGCTTCACCGGAGACACCTTGGCCGCTCCCGATACCCGGCAAGGCGTCGCAGTCGAGCCGATGACCTGCCCACCCGAC
>JAJZCK010000122.1 GCA_021846125.1 Actinomycetes bacterium
AAAAGGATGACGATTGCAATCGGTAGCAGCACGACGTTCGGCAGGAAGACCGGTACCTTGTGGATCAACAAGCCGTAGGCGCCCCAACTGACGGACGACAGGCATGCGAGCGCCCAGGTCGCCGGCGCTACCCCGTCGAGGTCGCGCTCGCGTAGGACCTTTGCGAACTGGGGCAGGTAGATCGCGAGCGAGCCGGCTACCGCGGCGTCGGCCTCGAGGCTGTCGCGGTGGAGGGCGATGCACGCACCGCTGAACACCGCGACAGCGAACGTGAGCAGCGCTGCCGTCGTAAGCGCCCCGCGCAGTCGCGAGCGTCGTCGGGCGACGAGCACCACTATCGCGAAGGCGAGAAGCGCGGTCGGCACGTTCGTCACGACCTCCGCGGGCACGGTCGCGACGACTCCATAGATCGCCCACAGCTCGGCGAGCACGACGAGCAGCATCCAGGTAGGTGCCGAGACGCCTGTGGCACCTGAGCGCACGACCCTGACCACCTGAGGCAGCGCTCGGCTGATCGTCAGCACGGGTGACGTGACGGCGAGCACAGCGGTGAGCAACGGGCCGAGCACGAGACCGAGGAGCATCGACTAGCGACTGGCTGGGCCTGGGGTGTCGCGGACGGCATCCTCGTCGGGTGCCGTCTCTGCACATGCCTTGCGTGGTGACGGGATCGCTGGCATCGCGTCGAGCATAGATGGAGGCCAGCTTCGATCCGGCGAACCTTGACACAGCGAACGACCGGGCTTAGAGTCATTTTGGGCTGTTGTCTCGGGGGCCGGAAATACAGGCGCATTGAGTTGTGCCCAACGTTGATAGCGCTATCATCACCTGAGGCCGGTGTGCTGATAGCGTTATCATAAGGGCCGACCGGGTCCATAGGTCCACGTAATCGGGTAAGGAGCCGACGACTGCAAGGGGGTGCCGAAGCGCTCGCGTGATAGCGCAATCATTCCAAGGCTTCGTAGCGGCGCAAGACGCGCGGGGTGCCGCGAGGCAGCCTTCCGGGCCACGAAAGCCTGCTCTGCCCACCGCACGGCAAGCCTCATCGCGAGGTACCGACGACCAAGGGGGAAACGATATGTCTGTAGGGATTCGCAATCGCGGCGCGTGGCTGCGGTTCACGGCGGCGGCAGCTGTCGCTGCCCTTGCCGCGACGCTGACGGCTACCGCGTCCAGCTCGGCAGCGACGCACTCGGCGCCGCCTATCAAAGTGGCGATGGTGCCGAAGCTCCTCGGCTTGCCGGTGTTCGAGGCCAACGTCAAGGGGGCCGAGGAGGTCGCCCCCTCGCTCGGCATCAGCGTCAAGTACACCGCTCCGGCTACGGCCTCGGCGGAGGGTCAGGTGCAGATCTTCAACAGCCTCATCGCGCAGAAGTACAACGTGATCACCCTGTCCTCGGACGACCCGACCGTGCCCGCACCGGTGCTCGAGAAGGCGATGAAGGCAGGGATCAAGGTGATCACGTGGGACTCCGACGTGATCCCCGCCGCCCGCGACTTCTTTATCCAGGACACTGCCTACAACACGATCGCCCAGGGTGTGATCAACGCCGCGGTCAAGTTCGGCGGGCCGGCAGCGCAGGTTGCCATCATGTCCTCAACGCCCGACGCCACGATCCAGCTCGCATGGATTGCCGCGATGAAGGCCTACATCAAGGCCCGGTACCCCAAGGTCTCGATCGTGACGATCGGGTACGGGCAGTCGGTGGTCTCGACGTCACTTACCCAGGCTGAGGACATCATCCACTCGTATCCGAACGTCAAGGCCATCCTGCCGATCGACGGCGCCGCAGTCGTGGGCACCGCCGAAGCAGTGTCTGCACTTGGCGACGCCGGCAAGATCGGTGTGATCGGCATCGGCGACCCACTGCCCAACCGGAAGTACTTCGCGAACGGTTCACTCCAGGGTCTCTTCCTCTGGAACGAGGTCAACCAAGGCAAGCTGATCATGTACGTGGCCAAGCTCGCCTACGAGAACAAGTTGAAGGCGGGGGGCACGTTCTCCGCTGGCTCGCTCGGCAAGTTCACCGTCGCTGCCAAGGCGAATGCTGTCACCGGTGCGACACGCAACACGATCATATTCTCGACACCCCTCGAGTTCACGAAGGCGAACTACATGCGGTACGACTTCTAGACCAGCGGAAGGAGCCGGTGGTGGGCGGGAGCGTCCCTCGAGGCGCCCCCTCGACGCGACTGCCCACCACCCGGCCCGCATCGCACGTAAATCCGCTAGATGCCACCCTCCACTCGTGCCGGTATCGACGCCCTCATGTCGGCAACTCAGGAAGGTCTGTGAGCCCTGTGAGCAAGCCTAGGAGCCCATCTCGGAGCGCCGACGACTCGGCCCTCCTGCCGTGAGCAGTGCCGCCGTCGATCCCGAGGCGGAGCGACACGCGAGCACAGTCGCACCAGCGTCGGCGAGATACGCGGCATCGCATGTCTCCAAGGCATTCAATGGCGCCCCTGTCCTGCGCGATGTCTCGATCCTGCTCGAACCGGGTCAGGTGCATGCGCTTGTCGGCGAGAACGGCGCCGGGAAGTCCACGCTGTTCAAGATCATGAGTGGGATGTACCAGCCGGACGCGGGAGAGCTCGTCCTCGGAGGCGAGCAGCTGGCCGACCTGACGCCGCGGATGGCGCTGCACGAGGGCATCTATCTCGTACCTCAGGAGCCGACCCTCATGCAGCACCTCTCGGCGGCGGAGAACCTCTACGTGGGTGCATTGCCCCGACGACGAGTACCCGGTTTCGTCGACTGGGCTCGAGTGCGCGGCGAAGCTGCGACGTTCTTTGGCCGGGTCGGGCTCGACATCGACGTCCAGACCCCGGCGCGACTGCTGAGCATCGCGCAGCAGCAGCTGCTCGAATGCGCACGAGCGCTCGTCCACAACTGCCGTGTGATCCTCTTCGACGAGCCCACGTCGCCGCTGACCTCGCACGAGACCGAGATCCTCTTCAGGCTCATGGACGCGCTGCGCGCCGACGGCCTGGCCCTCGGCTTCATCAGCCACCGCCTCGACGAGATCATCGAAGTGGGAGATCGCGTCACCGTCTTGCGCGACGGTGCCATGGTCACGACGGCCGAGCGCGGAGGGTGCTCGCGCAACGACATAGTCACAGCGATGATCGGCCGGCCGATCGGTGTGCGCACCAGGGTCCGCCGCAGCTCCGACGTCGTCGACCGTAGCGAGGTGCTGAAGGTGGAGAGGCTCTCCGCAGCGCCGGTGTTCGAAGACGTCTCGTTCACCCTGACCAAGCACGAGGTCGCCGGTCTCGCGGGTCTCGTCGGCAGTGGCCGGACCGAGATCGCCGAGACGATCTTCGGATTGCGTAGAGCCGATGCGGGGGAGGTGTGGCTCGAAGGAGCACCTCTTCTGCATCGCAGCCCGAGGGAGTGCATCGACGCGGGACTCATCTACCTCCCCGAAGATCGAGCCCGCAACGGCATATTCGCGGAGGTCGACGTAGCGAGGAACGTGACGGCGGGCATCATCCCTCATCTCCCTCGGACGTGGCATCTGATCCGGGCGAAGCGGGAGGAGTCCCTGGCGCAAGAGGTGATCGGGCGTACGTCGGTGCGCACCCGATCGCTCGGTGCGAGCATCAACACTCTTTCGGGCGGCAATCAGCAGCGTGCGATGTTCTCCCGCTGGATCCTCGCCGAACCGAAGGTGGCGATCTTCGACGAGCCGACACGCGGCGTCGACGTCGGCGCCAAGGACGACATCTACGACATCATCTCGGATCTCGCCACCTCCGGTCTTGCGTGCTTGATCATCTCGTCGGATCTCGAAGAGCTCGCGCTCATCTGCGATCGCGTCCTCGTCATCTACGAGGGCAGGATCGTGGGAGAGGTGGGCCAGGGCGAGGTCACCACGGCCCGACTCGGCGAGCTCGTCGTCGGGGGTGCCGAGTGAACGTGGCTCTGGAGGTGGAGCGGACGCGGGCGACGCGTCGAACGGTGCGTCAGGCTCTCGGCCGGGCGATCCGCCTGCGAGAGGTGCAGCTGCTGGTCGCGATCGGCGTCGTCGTGGCAGTGAGCACCGCGGCGCAGCCCGCCTTCGTCCAGCCAGGCAACATTTCGTTCATGCTCGCGGACGCCTCTGCGACGGCCATCCTCTCGATCGGCCAGACGGTCGTCGTGCTCGCGCGGGGCATCGACTTGTCGGTCGCGCCCATCCTCGGGATCGCCGCGGTGCTCGTCGCCTTCCCCGCTCAGGACCTGAACCTGCCGATCATCGCGGGACTTGGCATCGTGCTCGCCGTCGGTCTCGTCCTCGGTGCGGCGAACGGGCTGCTCGTCAGCGTGGCCAGGATCCCGCCGATCATCGCGACCCTCGCCACGCTCAGCGTCTACGGCGGGTTGCAGTTCATATTCGCCAAAGGAGAGGAGATCTCGAACATCCCGAACGCTTACGGCAACCTCGGGAACAACGACATCGTGAGTGGGATCCCGTGGGTCCTGCTCATCACCGCCGTCCTCGCAATCGTCGTGGCATTCCTCCTCCGCAGCACCAACGTCGGTCGTTCGATCTACGCGGTCGGCAACGACGCGGCCGCGGCCCACCGATCGGGCATCCCGGTGCAGCGGATCGTCTTCCTCACCTACGTCGTCTCCGGAGTCCTTGCAGGGATCGGCGGCCTCATCTATCTGTGCCACGTGGGCTCCGTCGACTCGACGACGGGCTCGGACTCGAACGTCAACCTGCTCTCCATAGCGGCGACCCTCATCGGCGGGACGGCGCTCACCGGGGGCAGGGGCGGTGTGCTCGGAAGCGTGCTCGGCGCGGTCTTCCTCTCGGTGGCGCTGACAGCGATGGTGTTCGCGCGGATCCCGTCGATCTGGGAGCCGGCAGGCGTCGGTGTGCTCATGCTGCTTGCGATGCTGAGCGATCGTCGCGCCGGCGCGCCGGCGCGACGTACGCGACAGCGAACCGCCGGGAGCGCGAGATGACGACGGCTGCCGCACCTCCGACGCGTACGCACCTACCTCCGCAGAGCGACGCTCGTGGAGGCAGCCGTACCCGGGAGCGCAACTGGATCCTGGCGCTCGTCGTGCTCGTCGGGGCGGAGATCCTGTACTTCTCGATCACGGTCACGGGTTTCTTCGACGGTGGCACCGGCATGCTGGCGCTCACCGAGCAGTTCGTCGACATCGGGATGCTCGCGCTCGGCCTTTCGGTCGTGATCCTCGCCGGGGAGATCGACCTCTCCGCCGGAACGATGTCGAGCTTCTCGGGCATCTTGATGGCAGTCCTGTGGCGCGACGGGATCGAGATCTGGCTGGCGGTCGTCGTAGCGCTCGTCGCTTCTACGCTCGTCGGCGCTCTCAATGGGCTCATCATCACGATCTTCCGTGTCGACTCGTTGCTCGTGACGCTCGCGATGCAGTTCATCCTCGGAAGTGTGGCCACCGCCCTCAGCGGGGGATCCCCTCCCTACGGTTTCCCGAGCTCCTTCGTCACGATCGCCGGCACCGGGTCTATCGGCCCGATCCCGTACCAGCTGGTTGTGTTCGGTGTCTTCGCCGTCGCGATCGCGCTCCTCGTCGGACGGACACGCACTGGCCGCTCTATCGTCTTGATCGGCTTCAATCGCCCGGCGGCCAGGTGGTCGGGCATCCGGGTCGACCGCACGATCGTCGGTGCCTTCATGATCAGCGCGTTCATGGCCGGCCTCGGCGGGATCCTCGTGGCCGGCTTCTACAACGCGGCCCGGGACGACCTCGGCGACTCCCTCCTGTTGCCAGCGATCACGATCGTCGTTCTCGGAGGCGTGGACATCTTCGGTGGCAAGGGACGGATGGCTGGTGTCATCGTCGCCACCTTCGTCCTCGGCTTCCTCACCGAAGGAATGCTCGTGGACGGCCAGAGCTCTCTTTCGGCCACGATGGTGACCGGGATCCTGCTCATTGTCAGCCTCGCTCTGAAGATCACCTTGGATCGACGCGGCGGGCTCGACGTGCGGGCCGCGCTCCGCCAACGCGTTCACCGGTCCGGCCGTACCGAGGACGCTCGGTGACGAACCACCTGCTCGCGCGGGGGACCCACCTCTTGCCGCCCCGTGGAGGACACCACCGGTCGCCGGAGCGCTCCGGTCGGGCTCTGCCTGCCGGCGGACTCCGGCAAGCCGAGCAGCACCTTCCCTCGTCGGCTCGGCGCCCGTGTGATGCGGGGATAGCCCGATGGTACCGTGATCGCGTTATCACAGGACGATGGCCAGATGTCCGCACTCGGAGGCTGGACGTGGGCGATGACGACACGGCGACGGGCGACGCTGCAGGGCCGGGCAACGTCGGGGAGCAGATAGAGCCGCCACGGCCACTTCCCGTCATGGCGGACGTCGCGCGCGCCGCCGGCGTCTCGCCGATGACCGTGTCCCGAGTGCTGAACGACCACCCCTCCGTGCGACCGGAGACCAGAGAGCGCGTGCTCGCCGCCGTCGCCGAGCTCGAGTACCGGCGTAATCCCGCAGCGCGAGCGCTCGTGACCCGTCGCTCGCAGACCGTCGGCGTCGTCGCGTTCGATGCGACGCTCTACGGTCAGTCGGCTCTGGTGAGCGGCGTGGAGCAAGCGGCGCGTGACGCCGGCTATTTCGTCAGCATCGGGATCGTCAAGGACATGAACGCGCGTGCCATCCGCGAGGTGGCGGACTCGCTCGTCGCACAGTCGGTCGAGGGCTTGGTGGTCCTCGCGGCCCGGGTCTCCGCGCTCCAGGAGCTCCGCGATCGAACGGTCGGGGTGCCGATGGTGGTGGCAGGGGGTGCGCACCGCAGTGGCTTGCCGTCCGCGTCCGTGGACCAGGCCGCAGGCGGTCGCCGGGCGACGCGACACCTGCTGTTCCGCGGCCACCGGACCGTGTGGCACGTCGCAGGGCCCGAGGACTGGGACGACGCGCGGGGTCGCCTCGCCGGCTGGCAGGCGGCGCTCGCCGAGGCCGGCGCCGTCGAGCCGCGTGTGCTGCGGGGTGACTGGAGCACCGCCTCGGGATGGCGTGCGGGAGTCGAGCTCGCTCGCCACCGCGAGCTCACGGCGGTCTTCGTCGCGAACGATCAGATGGCACTCGGTCTCATGCTCGCCATGAAGCAGGCAGGTCGGCGGGTGCCCGAGGACGTGAGCATTGTCGGCTACGACGACGTCCCCGAGGCAGCCTTCTACGACCCGCCGCTCACGACGATACGTCAGGACTTCGAAGAGCTCGGCCGCCGCAGCATGCAACTCCTGCTCGAGGCTATCGACACGGGGAGCGCCTCGTCGAGCCCACCGATCATCCCCGAGTTCGTCGGACGGCTGAGCACCGCGGATGCCTTCTATCTTACGACGGGAGGGCGCCGATGAGCATGCGCGGTGACGGGTCGGGACGACGCGAGGCGTCCGGGTAGCCGGGAAGCAGCGGAGGGACGCGAGTGTCGGTGATTCTCAGCTTTCACGGGAACTACGTAGTCGAGCAGGTGACTTTCGCGAGCTCTCGTCTGCAGCTCGAGGGCACGCTTCACGTCCCGATCTCGATCGCCGGGCCGCGAGCAGCGGTGGTCGTCGTGGGCCCCTATGCGTCGGTGAAGGAGCACGCGCCGGTGCAGTACGCGACGCGCCTCGCGGACGAAGGGTACTTGGCTCTCGCCTTCGACTGTGCGCATCACGGCGAGAGCGCAGGCGAGCCGCGCGGCCTCGACGAGCCGCTGCGCAAGGTGGCGGACATCCGGGCGGCTATCGACTTCCTCGTGTCACGCCCGGAGGTCGACCCCACGAAGGTCGCCGTAGTGGGGATCTGCGACGGCGCGCCTGAGGTGTTGAGAGCCGGGGCAGACGATCCGCGCATCCGGGCGGTGGCAGCGGTGGTGGGCCACTACCGGGACCACGCGAACGACCTCGGCCGCGTCGGTGGTGACGAGTTTGCATCCGGTCGGCTCTCGGTCGCCGACGCCGAGCGGCGCCTGGCCGACCGGTTGGCGCGCGGGCGCGCGGCACTCGCCAAGTTCGACGAGAGCGGCGAGGTCGACTACTTGCCCGTCGTGGACCCGGTGCGCAGCGACGTAGCGCTTCCGGGGAGTGCGGCGTGGGAGTGGTACAGCAGCCACGCCGGTCGCGGCCTCTGGCGGAACCGCTACGCGGTGATGGGCGACGTCGCATACCTCGACTTCGAGTCGCTCTCCGCGGCGGAGGCGCTCCACGCACCGCTACTGATGGTCGACGGCGGACGCTCGAGCGGGGCGGACTCAGCACGCCGCCACTTCGACAGCGTGCCCCACGCGGACAAGCAAATGCTCGTCGAGGACGACACCTCGCACTACCAGTACTACGACGACCCAGCCGTCGTCGACCGGGCGGTGGCGAGCATCTCGCGCTGGTTTGGCTCGCACTG
>JAJZCK010000123.1 GCA_021846125.1 Actinomycetes bacterium
GATCTGGAGGTGCACACGGCACTATGTCGTCCCACCATGGACCCGCCACGTATTGCGACCTTTCGTCACTCGCCACTTCGCACCCGTACGATCAGCTCGGTGACCTGGTCGTATATCTGGCGCCGCTCCTTCATCAACGCCGCGATCTTCTCCACGGCGTGGATGACGGTCGTGTGGTCACGGCCGCCGAACTCGCGGGCGATCGCGGGATAGGAGAAGTCGGTGAGGTCGCGGAAGACGTACATCGAGATCTGCCGGGCGTTGACGAGGGGTCGCCGGCGGCTCGGTCCGCAGATCTCGTCGATGCCGAAGCCGAAGTAGTCGGCGGTCGTCGCGAGGATCTGCTGGGCGGTGATCCGGCGTGGCTGGCGGCTCGCCACGAGGTCGACGAGGACCTGCTCCGCGAGCTCACGAGTCAGGGGTTGGCGGTTGAGGCTGGCGTACGCGGTGACCCGGATGAGCGCTCCTTCGAGCTCCCGGATGTTGTCCTTGACGTTGCTGGCGATGAAGTCGAGCACCTCGTCACCGACGACCGTCCGCTCGTGCTCGGCCTTCGTGCGCAAGATGGCGATCCGGGTCTCGAGCTCGGGAGGCTGGATGTCCGCGATCAGCCCCGAGAGGAAGCGGCTGCGTAGCCGGCTCTCGAGCGTCGCGATCGACCCGGGCGGGCGGTCCGAGGTGAGCACGAGCTGGCGCGAGGCCTCGTAGAGCGAGTTGAAGGTGTGGAAGAACTCCTCCTGGAGAGACTCCTTGCCCTCGATGAACTGGATGTCGTCGATCAGCAGGACGTCGCACTCGCGGTACCGGCGTTTGAAGGCACTCGTCGCATTGCTCCGGATCGCCTCGACGAACTCGTTCATGAAGGTCTCGGTCGACACGTAGCGCACGTGATGCCGGGGGAAGTTGTCGGTGACGTAGCTCCGTATGGACTGGAGCAGGTGTGTCTTGCCGAGACCCGCAGCCCCGATGATGAACAACGGGTTGTAGGCGCGAGCCGGTGCCTCCGCCACCGAAAGCGCGGCGGCGTGCGCGAAGCGGTTCGAAGGACCGATCACGAACGTCTCGAAGGTGTAGCGGCTGCTGATGCTCCCGATCGGCGGCAGAGCGTCCCGCATCGAACCCGCCGGCGCGTCACGGGTGCCTGCCGTCTCCGGCGCCGGACGCTCCGGGGGCGCCTCGTCGGTGACGGGTGCGACGGAGTCCTTCAGGGGCTCTTCCACGAGGACGTCGAAGCGGATCGGGAGGTCGCCGCCGGTGGAGTCGTGGACGGCGTCACGGAGAAGACCCTCGAAGCGGCTCTCGAGCCTCTCCTTCACGAGCGCATTCGGCACCGCGAGCACGAGCGTCCCATTGACTACCGCGACAGGTGTCACACTCGCGAACCACGTCCGCCAGGTAGCCTCCGCAACCTGCGACTGGATCGCACTCGTGCACTGTTCCCATAGCTGCTGCGCGTCGGTCAACGGCCTCCAGCCCTTCGGCCAGGAAGTTCTCCACAGCCAGGTCCACATCTGTGGACTAGTGCCCCACCGCCTTCGGGCGACGTTCGAGGTGAGCATGCTACAACCTCGCCGGCAGCACCGAAGGCGGTCCGTATCCGACGTCGCCTCACCGACGCGCTAGCATTCAGGGTCTTTCAAAAGGGGCGACATGAAGCGGACCTACCAACCGAACACCAGGAAGCGCGCGAAGCGGCACGGCTTCCGTCACCGTATGTCGACGCGAGCAGGGCAGGCGATACTGAAGGCCCGCCGGCGTCGGGGACGGGTGCGCCTGTCGGCTTGAGCGGCCGACCGGAGCGCGTCCGTGGCCGGGCAGCTTTCCGCTCCCTCGCACGCAGTGCCCGCCGAGCCAGGAGTGGGCCGGTCACGGTACACTTCCAGCCGGCCGAGGAGTCGGTAGACGGTGTGCGTGTGGCGTACACCGTCGGCAAGAAGGTCGGTGGCGCCGTCGAGCGCAACCTCTGGCGTCGGCGTCTCCGGGCCATCGCCTCGGAGGCGGCGCGAGTCTTGCCCTCGGGTGATTACCTGGTCGGTGTAAGTCCGGGTGTCCGCGCGATCGACTTCGCCGAGTTGAAGGAACGGGTGACCGACACGATGCGACGAGCCAGCGAGCAGCGGCTGTGAGGACGGTGCCGCGTGGGCGAGCAGCGGTCGTCCGGCTCATCCGTGGCTACCAGCTCGTCCGCCGTGGTCAGCTATCTCCTTGCCGTTTCGTCCCATCCTGCTCCGAGTACGCGATCGAGGCGGTGACCACCCACGGGGTGGGCCGTGGTGGATGGCTCGCGGTGCGACGCATCGCGCGGTGCAACCCCTTCGGTGGTCGCGGCTTCGACCCCGTCCCGAGCTGAGAGGCGACAAGTTGTGACCCTGCCTTCCGTGATCCTCGCCTCCACCCTCGGCAAGGTCGTCCACCCGATATTCGTCGCGTTCGCCTGGCTGCTGGCCGAGTTCTACGCGGTCATCCCCAACTACGCGGTGGCGATCGCCCTGTTGACCATCGCCGTGATGATCGTCGCGTTCCCGATCACCAGGCGGGGAACGCGCTCGATGATGCGGATGCAGATCCTCGCTCCGGACCTCAAGGTCATCCAGAACAGGTACAAGGCCAAGCCCGGCCAGTCGACCGCCGAGCGGCAGGAGCAGCGTCAGAAGCTCAACGAAGAGATGATGGCGCTCTACAAGGAGAACGGCGTCAGCCCGACGGGCGGATGTCTCCCGATGTTCCTGCAGTTCCCCATCTTCATCATCTTGTACGACACGATCCGCGGACTCACCCACGAGGTCACGATCGGCACCGGTGCCCACGCTGTCACCAAGGTCCAGCCGCTGTACGTGAGCCACTCGAGCAAGCTGTACGAGAGCATCGTCCAGCACCTCGGTCAGCTACCTGCCTTTGGTATCAACTTGGCAGACTCGGTGAAGACCCACGGGCTCTCGTGGCCGTCGAAGATCCCCTACATCCTCATGATCCTCGTCGCAGTGGGCTTGCAGTACGTGCAGATGAAGCAGCTCAGCGGTAGGAACCCGGCGGCCGCGCAGGCCAACCCGCAGATGCAGCAGATGCAGAAGGTGATGCCCCTCATCTTCCTCGTCATCTACATAGCGATCCCCGCCGGGGTCAACGTCTACTTCATCGTCTCGAGCCTGTTTCGCATCAGCCAGCAGGAGTTCATGTACCGGCGTGATCCGCAGCTCAGGGCTTCGATCGAGAAGCTCCGAGAGCGCACGAAGAACGACCCGAAGGTTGCCGCCGCCCGGGCTCTGGCCAACCAGCGGAACGCCACGGGCAAGGGCCTCCTCGGGCGGCTCCGTCCCGCTGCGCTCCAAGCCGCGGTCGCCGATGCGCCGTCCGTGGGAGGCGGGAAGGCGAGCCAGCCCGCCGGCCAGAAGGCGCGGCGAGGCGATCCGGACGACGGAGCGTCCCCGCGCGACGGATCGGAACGATCCGGTGCCAGACCGGCGGCAAAGCAGCCCGCGGGGAGCAGGGCGAGGACGGGTGGAGACGTCGCGAAGCAGGCTGGGTCGACACGGAAGGACGGCGCGGCCGTCGCCCGGAACGGCGCGAGGGTGCCGGCGCCGCAGCGTCCCGCCCAAGGCAAGCGGTCGCGGAGGCCGCGCTGACGATGGACTGGGTGGAGACCACCGGAAGCACGGTCGCGGCAGCGCTGGCGGCCGCCCTCGAGACGCTCGGGGTCGACGAGCACGACGCGGATGTCGTCGTCGTCGAACAAGCCCGCGGTGGGTTCCTCGGCATAGGTCGCAGCGACGCCCGCGTGCGAGCCCGCGTGCGCCCGGCGACACCACGGCCGAAAAGGCCCCAGCGTGGCCGGCGTGACCGTAGCGGCGCGGGAGCTGCACGGCCGAGTGACGCGGCAAGGCGCAGCGGGGTCGGCGCGACCAGCGGGAGCGACGAGCAGCAGGGCTCCGGCGGACGGGGCGGACGGGGCGGACGCCAGGGAGCCTCCACCCCACCGGTCGCGCCGGATGCCGGCGCGACCGGTCGTCGGGCGGGGTCACGGCGGCGGACCCGCGACAACCACGAGGAGCGCGATCAGCAGACGGACGAAGGGGCCGGTGTCCGGTCCCGGGTGGTCGACGAGGAAGGGCGACAGATGAGCGTGGACCAGCAGGCAGAGATGGCGGGGGCGTTCGTCCGCGGCGTCGTGGAGCGCTTCGGCGTCGAGGCCGCGACGGCTGTCGGGGTGGAGGACGCCCTCGTCACAGTCGCCGTGACCGGAGAGGACCTCGGCTTGCTCGTCGGCCCACGTGGAGCCACGCTCGACGCGCTCCAAGAGCTCACGCGGACGGTGGTGCAGCGGCGCGGCGAGGAGCATGGGACCAGGATCGTCGTCGACGTCGCAGGATTTCGTGCCCGCAGGACAGCGGCCCTGGAGTCGTTCGTCAGGCGGGTCGCTGGCGACGTCGTCGCGTCCGGTGCGCCGGAGGTCCTCGAGCCGATGTCCGCCGCGGACCGCAAGGTCGTGCACGACACGGTGAACTCGATCGACGGCGTGGAGACGTCGTCCGAAGGCGTGGAGCCGCACCGCTTCGTGGTGATCCGGCCGCGTTCGGTCGATCGGGACGAGTCGGCAGACGCCTGAGGAGCGACCTTCCGACACCCGGTGACGGATGCGTCGTGGAGCTCCTGCGATCCGGGTGGGTCACGCGAGACACTCCTTACGCTCCTGGGGAGCATTCTCGCAGACGCCCAGGACCTGGGCTTTCTCGGTGCGGCCCCGATCTTTGAGCACGTCGGCCACGCCTTCGGCTTTGTCGAGGCACTCGGGGGGGAGAAGTTCGTCTCGGCTGACGTCCTCGACCTCGGCAGCGGTGGCGGAGTTCCCGGACTAGCCGTCGCGGTGCTCTGCCCGACCGCCCGGGTGCGGCTGCTGGACGGGAGCGTCGTCCGTGCGGAGTTCCTGCGATCGGCAGTCGAACGCCTCGGTGTCTCGGGGCGTGTCACGGTGGTCAACGCGAGGGCGGAGAGCGCTGGGCGAGACCCGGACCTGCGATCGCAGTGTGACGTCGTGCTCGCGCGGGGATTCGCAGCACCTGGTGTGACCGCCGAGTGTGGTGCGCCGTTCCTCGTCGCCGGGGGCCATCTCGTCGTATCGGAGCCACCGGCCGGCGCTCCTGGAGGCGAGCGGTGGCCGGCCGCCGGCTGCGCGCTTGTGGGTCTGGAGCTCCTGGCTACGCCCTCTCTACCGTGGTCGTATGCGGTGCTCAGACAAAGTGGATCCTGTCCAGAGCGCTACCCGCGGCGAGTCGGCATCCCTGGCAAGCGCCCTCTGTTCTGAGCAACCAAGGGTGGCACGCAGATACGTGCGCCCGGCCCGGGTGGCTGTCTAGGTGAGGCCGAGCTGGCGACCGTAGCGACGACACATCTCCCGGACCCGTTGGCAGCAGTGCTCGTCGACCTCGGGTGTCAGGTGCTCGACGAGGATGGGCAGGATCTCGTCACGGAGGAACGGGCCTCGTGCCATCCATTGGTAGTAGTGCCGTCCGTCGTGGCCATAGGGTCCGTAGAGCTTGCCGCCGGGAAAGGTCTTCTGGAGCCAGAGGAAAAGGGACTCGTGGCGGACGTGCATCCGGAGCGTGACCTGCGGTTGACGCCCGTCTCCCCCGAAGTGGCCCTCACCGACGAGAATGCCGACGAGGATTCCCTTCTCGAGCTCGGAGGGGCTGCTTGCCGTGTGCGGACCGGACATGTCGGCTGGCACTCTTCTCCCCTTGCGTGGCCTGCGGTCGGTGATGTTTCACCGTAAGGTAACACGTGAAACATCGGAGTCGGGCGTCGCTTCGCGCCCCCGGTAACCGCGTGCGCCGGCGACCTGACGTTCTGACATACGCCATCGAGCGACCAGCGGTGGCCCTGTTTCACCGTCATGATCCACGTGGAACTTCAGGCCGAGCTCGCCCTGACCGGTATCTGCCTCGTGTACCGCTCACCGAGCCCGACGGTGTGAATCGTCGGGCTTGACCTGGACACCGAGCGCGGCGAGGATAGCGAGTGCGACGAGGTGCGTACGAGCATCCGGGCTTGCCGGCGCTTTCGGTGGCTGCCGGCAGGCCCCTTGCCTGCTATCGGTTGGCAATCGGTCCCGTGCGCACCAGGGGCACCAGGCGGACGGTCACGGTCCGCTCCTGTGCTTTGTTCGCGTTTCGGGTCTCTGGGCACCCCGCCCTCAGATGACGGGCGACGCGAGTTTCCGACGGTGGGCGGCGGACGGGCGTCGAGAAGGAGCAGAGACGATGATCGGGTACGTGAGCGCGTGACGAGACCGGACGAGGTGGGCAAGGGCACTTCCGAGCCCGACCGATCTCTGCAAGAAGGAGATCAGAGCACCGCGCCCGTCGGGGACCAGCGACTCGTGGCGTCCGCGGCAGTGACCAATCGGCGCCCCAGGCCCCTTCCGCGAGTCTTCGCTGTCGCGAACCAGAAGGGGGGTGTCGGGAAGACGACGACGACCGTCAATCTTGGAGCTGCGTTGGCTGATCTCGGCTACCGGGTGCTCGTGATCGACCTCGACCCGCAAGGGAACGCCACGACAGGGCTCGGGATCGATGCGCGCAACTTCGACACGTCCATCTACGACGTGTTGCTCCACGACGTTCCTCTCGAGGACTGTATCGAGCCGACGAGCATCAAGAACCTCTTCGTGGTGCCCGCGACGATCGACCTTGCAGGAGCCGAGATCGAGCTCGTGCCAGCGTTCAGCCGAGAGCTACGGCTACGCAAGGCAATAGACCAGGTGCGGGAGGACTTCCAGTACATCTTCGTGGACTGTCCGCCGTCGCTCGGTTTGATCACCGTCAACGGGCTCGCGGCGGCAAGCGAGGTGCTTGTCCCGATCCAGTGCGAGTACTACGCGCTCGAAGGCGTCGGCCAGCTGCTGCGCAACGTCGAGCTGGTGCGGTCCAACCTCAACCCTCAGCTGGAGCTCAGCACGATCGTCCTGACGATGTACGACGGACGGACGAAGCTGGCCGACCAGGTGGTCCACGAGGTCAGGATCCACTTCGGCGAGGCGGTGTGCGCTACCGTCGTACCTCGCTCGGTCCGAGTGTCGGAGGCGCCTTCCTTCGGTCAACCCGTGACTGTTCACGATCCGTCCTCGCGAGGGGCGATTGCCTATAGGGAGCTTGCACGGGAGGTGAGCGGTGGCCCGGCCTAGTGGCCTCGGACGTGGTCTGGGAGCGTTGATCCCGACCGAGATCGCACACCCGACGAGCTCCATGCTTCGAGAGGTACCGATCGCGAGCATCCGTCCCAACAAGTACCAGCCGAGGACACAGTTCGACGAGGAGTCGCTCTCGACTCTCGTCGACTCCATCCGCGCGATCGGCGTCCTGCAGCCTGTCCTGCTGCGAGAGTCGGCGGCAGGGGAGTACGAGCTGATCGCGGGAGAGCGACGGTGGCGGGCGTCGAAGCGAGCAGGCCTGCAGACTATCCCGGCGCTCGTGCAGGTCGCGGACGACGTGTCCAGCCTGGAGCAGGCCCTCGTCGAGAACCTGCATCGCGAGGACCTCAATGCTCTCGACGAGGCAGCGGCATACCAGCAGCTCATCGAGGATTTTCACCTGACGCACGAGGACGTGGCGCGACGTGTGGGCAAGAGCCGGGTCGCCATCACGAACATGCTGCGCCTCTTCCAGCTGCCGCCCATGGTGCAGCGTCTCGTGCGAGACGGGAGGTTGACTCCGGGGCACGCGCGGGCATTGCTGACGTCCCCCGATCGTGAGTTGCAGGAGCGCCTTGCCGGGGAAGCCGTAGCCGCGGGCCTGTCGGTGCGGGCACTGGAGGAGGTCGTCCGAGCGTATGTCCACGACGAGGCCGCAGCGGACCTTGCCCGGAGCATCCCGGCGCAGGACAGCCTCGGTGCCGACGGCTCGGGGAGTGACCTACGCGAGCCAGGTCGAGCTGCCCACGGCTGGGAGCGGATGCTGCACGAGGCGACCGTCGAGGCCGGGGATGGTGAGGGTGGGCCCCGGGCGTCGGGGCATCTCGAGGCGTCCGAGCAGCGTTCTCCAGCGGTACGGGGCACGCGCCCACCGGGTGTCCTCGAGCTCGAGGAGCTGCTCGCGGCTTTCTTGAACACGCGGGTCTCCGTCGACATGGGCGCGAAGCGGGGCAGGATCGTCGTCGAGTTCGCGACCGTCGAGGACCTGGAGCGGATCTTCCGGACCATGGTCGGAGAGGACAGCCGCTGACCGCTCGTGACATCTCGCACGGTGCTGCTGGTCGTAAGTTGTGACAGTGACCACTTGCCGGGACTGGCCGGCCCTGCTCGGTGGCCGGGCTCC
>JAJZCK010000124.1 GCA_021846125.1 Actinomycetes bacterium
TTCCGATCTACGCGATCCTCATTCTTGCTGCGCTCGGCTTCCTGGGTCTCGGGGTACCCGCGCCGAAGACAGACTGGGGCTCGATGCTCTCGAACGGCGTGAACTATGTCACGACCGGCTACTGGTGGGAGATCTACCCGGTCGCAGGGGCGATCGTCCTCGTCGTCGTGTCCCTCAACTTCATCGGCGACGCGCTTCGCGACGCTCTCGAGGTGCGACTCCAGCGTCGCTGAGGTCCCCCGGTGCTGGCGCGGACCTCAGCTTGCCGAGGACGACAAAGCGACCGGTTCGTCGGTCGGGCTCTGGAGGGGGAAGTGGCACGCAGCGGCGTGGCCAGAGCCGAACGACTGCATCGGCGGCTCCTTCTCGGCGCAGATCGCCTGAGCGAGCGGGCAGCGCGTCCGGAACCTGCAGCCGCTCGGCGGGTCGATGGCGGAGGGCAGCTCTCCCCGGACGGCCTGTCCGCGCCTGCCGTGGACGAGCCCCGGGTCCGGCACGGGAATGGTGTCGATGAGCCCCTGGGTGTACGGGTGCGCAGCTCGCCGGTAGACGTCGTCCGCCGCGCCGACCTCGACGAGCTTTCCGAGGTACATCACGCCGATGCGCGTCGCGAGGTAGCGGACCACTGCGAGGTCGTGGGAGATGACGATGTACGCGAGGTTGTGCTCGCGTTGCAGGCTGCGCATCAGGTTCAAGATCTGTGCCTGGATCGAGACGTCGAGCGCCGAGACGGGCTCGTCGGCGACGATGAGGCGCGGCTGGAGGGCGAGCGCCCGTGCGAAGCCGATCCGCTGGCGCTGACCCCCGGAGAACTCGTGCGGGTAGAGCTCGATCGCGCGTCTCGGCAGGCCCACCTCGTCGAGGAGCTGTTCGACACGCTTGCGTCGCTCCGCCCGGCTCCCGATCTTCTGCACGACGAGCGGCTCTTCGACGATGCTGCCGACGCGCATGCGCGGGTCCAGCGAGGAGTACGGGTCCTGGAACATGAGCTGGAGGTCGCGCCGCCTGCCCCGGAGCGCTGCGCCACGCATCGTCGCGAGGTCGTCGCCGGCGAAGCGGATCGCACCGGAGGTCGGGCGCTCGAGCGCGACCACGAGACGGCCGATCGTCGTCTTGCCGCAACCGGACTCACCGACGAGGCCGAACGTCTCGCCCTCGTGCACCGCGAACGAGACGTCCGAGACGGCGTGGACGGCTCCCCGGTGGCGGGCGAAGACGGCGCCCGAGCTGACAGGGTACTCCTTTACGACGCGGTCGACCTCGACCAGCACGCTCGTCGAGGTCTCGGGCTCGTCGCCGGCCCAACGCGCGGGAGCAGCCGCGCGCGCCGGACCGTCTCCCTGCGCGCCCGTCAGGCCGACGGGGTGGAAGCACGCGTAGCGGTGGTCCGTGCCCGCGTGCTCACCGGCGTCTGCGAGCGATGGCTCCTCGCCCGCGCAGACGTCGGTCGCGTACCGGCACCGCGCCCGGAACCTGCAGCCCGACGGCGGGTTCGAAAGGTCCGGCGGGAGGCCGGGGATCGAGAAAAGCGGGCGCGCGCGGTCCTGGTCGAGCCGCGGGATCGACTCGAACAGTGCCTCGGAGTACGGGTGGCGCATCGCGGCGAACAGCTCAGCTGTCGGAGCCGCCTCGATGATCTTTCCCGCGTACATGACCATGACGTGGCTCGTCCGGGCGGCGATCACGCCCATGTCGTGGGTGATGAGGATGACGGCCATCCGCAGCCGCTCGCGCAGCTCGTCGATCAGATCGAGGATCTGAGCCTGGATCGTCACGTCGAGTGCTGTCGTCGGCTCGTCGGCGATCAGGAGCTTCGGCTCGCACGCGAGCGCCATCGCGATCATGACGCGCTGACGGAGGCCACCGGAGAGCTGGTGAGGGTAGTAGTCGAGCCGCTCCGCGGGGCGGGGCATGCCGACGAGGTTGAGCACCTCGAGGGCGCGCTCGCGCGCCTGCCTCTTGGTGGCGCCTCGGTGGAGCACGACAGGCTCGGCGATCTGACGGCCGATGGTCCAGGTCGGGTTGAGCGACGTCATCGGGTCCTGGAAGATCATCCCTACCTCGTTGCCCCGGACCTTTTGCATCTCGCTCTCGCCGAGGGGCACGACGTCTCGGCCGAGGAGCCGCACGCTGCCCGCAGTGACGTGGCCGACGCTCGGCAGCAGCTTCATGATCGACAGCCCTGCCGTCGACTTCCCGCAACCTGACTCGCCGACCAGCCCGACGCACTCGCCTGCACCGACTGCGAAGGAGATCCCGTCGACAGCCCGGACGTTCGCCTTGCGCAGGTGGAACTCGGTGCACAGGCCGTCAACCTCGAGGACGGGCTTCCCGGCCGCTGGCGAGCTGCCGGCACTGCGATCGAGCATTGCGTGCGACCTCCCGGTCCCGGGCACGCTTTCGTGGCGTGCGCCCTGGTCAGGTACGTGAGGCTAGCGCGCTCCCCGCCAGCGTTCCCCGACGGCAGCGCTGGCACGACGCGCCGCTCTTCCATTCGTGGTGCACCGTGAGCTGCCGCGCTATCGTACCGGCTCATGCCTCAACCTCCCAGCCTCACACCAGAACAGCGCAAGGCCGCGCTCGAGAAGGCCGCGAAGGCGCGCAAGGAGCGAGCCGAGATCAAGGACCACCTCAAGGCGGGGCGGACCACTCTCGCGACGCTGCTCGGCCAGGCGGACAAGGACGACGTCGTCGGCAAGATGAAGGTCCTCGCGGTCCTCGAGTCGCTTCCGGGCACGGGCAAGGTAAAGGCCCGGCGCCTCATGGAGCAGGTCGGCATCAGCGAGACTCGCCGGCTCCAGGGCCTCGGCGCCAAGCAGCGCGACTCCCTCCTCGAGGCGGTGGAGCGGCCCTGATCCTCGTCGTCTTCGGCCCCGGAGGGGTCGGGAAGGGGACGGTCATCAGGCGGCTCGTCGCGCGCGATCCGCTGCTCTGGCTCTCGAAGTCGTGGACGACGAGAGCGAGACGGCCCGGTGAGGACGAAGGCGCCTACACGTTCGTGGACAAGGACACGTTCCTCGAGCGCGTGGCAGCAGGGGGCTTCCTCGAGTGGGCGACGGTGCTCGGGGAGCACTACGGCACGCCGACCCCAGACGCACCTCCAGGCCACGACGTGGTCCTCGAGATCGACGTCCAAGGTGCCGCGCAGGTGCTCGAGCGCTGCGACGGTGTGGTCGCGGTGCTGCTCGTTCCTCCGTCTCGTGCCGAGCAGGAGCAGCGCCTGCGCAGACGCGGCGACCGGCCGGAGCATGTCGAAGGCCGCCTCGAGCTCGGCGAGCACGAGATCGAGCGTGGGCGCCAGCTCGCCCACGCCGTCGTCGTCAACGACGACCTCGAGCGGGCTGTCGAGGAGCTCGCGGCTATAGTCGCCGATGCCCGTCGCGAGACGGATTCGTCAGCGCGCCCGAAGGAGCATGATGGCCGAGCCACGTAGCACGATGATCGACCCGCCGATCGAGAGCTTGCTCGACAAGGTGGACTCGAAGTTCACGCTCGTGACGCTCGCTTCGAAGCGTGCTCGCCAGATCAACTCCTACTTCAACCAGCTGGGTGAAGGGCTCGGCGCGATCGTGCCTCCCCAGGTCGCATCGGTCGCGCGCAAGCCGTTGTCCATCGCGCTCGAGGAGATCGCCGCAGGCAAGGTGCGGTCCGGCGAGCCCGAGGTCGACGGAGCGGAAGGCGCGGCCGGGCAGGACGACGGGGCGACGGGTGAGGTCGTCGTCAGCCTGGTCGAGGTCGAGGTCGAGGTCGACGCGGCGCCGGACGACGCGGAGCAGTAGGGCGATCGCAGGCGGCGAGGAGTACGGCTCGCACCTCGACGTCCTGCACGGCGCACGTGTCGTCCTCGGCGTCTCGGGGGGGATAGCGGCCTACAAGGCGGTTGAGGTGCTTCGCCGGCTCGTCGACCGCGGCGCGCACGTGGTCCCCGTGCTCACGGAGGCAGCGACGCACTTCGTCGGCGCAGCCACGTTCTCCGCGCTCGCGTCGGAGCCCGTCGAGACGGAGCTCTTCGGCGGGGCGACGCCGATCCCGCACACGCGGCTGGGACGGCAGGCGGACGTCGTCGTCTTGGTGCCCGCGACGGCTCGGGTGATAGGCGAGTACGCAGCCGGGATCTCCGCGGACCTTCTCGGAGCGACCCTTCTCGCGACGAGGGCTCCCGTCGTCCTCTGCCCCGCGATGCACACGGAGATGTGGGAGCACCCGGCGGTACGTGACAACGTCGCGATCCTCCGGTCCCGAGGTGTCCACGTCGTCGAGCCGGACAGTGGCCGCCTCGCCGGCGGTGACGTCGGCGAGGGCCGGCTCGCGGACCCGGCACGCATCGTCGCCGCCGTGGCCGGAGTGCTCGCCGCGCGTGGTCGCGCCATCCGGGAGCCGCTCTTGGATCTCGCCGGGCTCGTCGTCCTCGTCACGGCCGGGGGAACGAGGGAGCCGATCGATCCGGTCCGCTACATCGCCAACCGCTCCTCGGGCCGGCAGGGCCACGCCGTCGCGGAGGTCGCGGCCCAACGTGGCGCCACGGTGGTGCTCGTCAGCGCGTCGGAGCTCCCACCGCCACCGGGAGTCACGACCGTCCACGTGGAGACCGCGGCCGAGCTTGCCGAGGCGGTGCTCGAGCGATCCGGCTCCGCCGACGTCGTCGTCATGGCGGCAGCGGTCGCCGACTTCCGTCCTGTCGCCGTGTCCGCCACCAAGATCCACAAGCGCGACGGCGTCCCCGAGATCCGCCTCGAGCCGACGCTCGACGTCCTCGCCGAGCTCGGCCGGCGCCGCCAGCCTGGCCAGGTGGTCGTCGGCTTCGCCGCCGAGACCGGCGAGGCGCTCGAGCGGGGGCGAGCGAAGCTCGTCGCGAAGGGGGCCGACCTCGTCGTCGTGAACGACGTGACCATGCCTGGCGCCGGCTTCGGTCACGAGACGAACGCGGTGACATTGCTCTACGCGTCCGGAGCGACCCTCGAGGTACCGTGCGCGCCGAAGCGTACGATTGCCGCCGCAGTCCTCGACGCCGTCACGGCGATCAGGCGCGAAGGCACGCCCGTGCCATCCCCCGACGCCGGTGCCCGTGGCCCCGGACACGACGAAGGAGCAGCCAGGTGAGCAGCTACACGTTCACGTCGGAGTCGGTCACGGAGGGCCATCCCGACAAGATGGCCGACCAGATCTCCGACGCGGTCCTCGACGCGATCCTCGACGCGGACCCCTCGGGTCGGGTCGCATGCGAGACGCTGCTGACGACGGGCCTCGTCTGCGTCGCCGGGGAGATCACGACGACGGCCTACGTCGACATCCCGCGCATCGTCCGCTCGACGATCTGTGACATCGGCTACGACCGGGAGGAGTACGGCTTCGACGGCAACACGTGCGGCGTCATCGTCTCGATCGGCGAGCAGTCGCCCGACATCGACCAGGGCGTGACCCGGGCGCTCGAGGCACGTAGCGGCACCTCCGGCGAGGACCTGCTCTCCGGGCAGGGGGCTGGCGACCAGGGGATGATGTTTGGCTTCGCGTGCGACGAGACGCCAGACCTCATGCCGCTGCCGATCTGGCTCGCGCACCGCCTCGCCCAGCGCCTCTCCGAGGTGCGGCGCGCGGGCGTGCTCCCGTACCTGCGACCCGACGGCAAGACGCAGGTCTCCATCCGCTACGTGGACGGCCGCCCCGTCCAGCTGGACACAGTCCTCGTCTCGACCCAGCACAAGCCTGGCATCGACCTCGAGACGCTCCTCCTACCGGACCTCGTCGACCACGTCATCCGCCCGCTGCTCCCGCCAGACCTCGACACGGCGGGCCACCGCGTCCTCGCGAACCCGACAGGTCGCTTCGAGATCGGCGGCCCGCGCGCGGACGCCGGGCTGACGGGTCGCAAGATCATCGTCGACACCTACGGCGGAGCCGCCCGGCATGGCGGGGGAGCGTTCTCCGGCAAGGATCCGTCGAAAGTCGACCGCTCGGCTGCCTACGCGGCGCGCTGGGTCGCGAAGCACGTCGTGGCATCCGGCGCCGCCCGGCGCTGCGAGATCCAAGTGGCGTACGCGATCGGCGTCGCCCGGCCCGTGTCGCTCATGGTCGAGACCTTCGGGACCGAGGTGGTCGACCCCGCTCGTATCGCCGCCGCGGTCGACGAGCTGTTCGACCTGCGCCCCGCAGCGATCATCCGTGACCTCGACCTGCGCCGGCCGATCTACCGCCGGACAGCTGCCTACGGCCACTTCGGCCGAGCGGACAAGGAGTTCTCCTGGGAGGCGACGCCCCGGGTCGACGACCTGCGCCGGGCGCTCGCGCTCTAGCGGCCGAGGTGGGCGCGGGCCGTCCGGCCGGCGCCGACCAGGTGCAGGTCGCCCGGGTCGTGCCGGACGTCACGGGCGTCGATCGCCAGTTCGACTACTCGGTGCCGGACGAGCTGCGCTCGAGCGTCGTCGTGGGCTCGATCGTGCGCGTCCCGCTCCAGGGGCGGCGTGTCCGCGGCTGGGTGGTCGCGACGAGCGAGGTGCCGGCCACGACGGTCCCGTTGCGCGACGTTGTCGAGGTCGTCTCCCTGGGACCGTCACCCGAGGTCGTCGCGGCCGCCGGCGTCGCGGCGTGGCGCTATGCGGGCAGGATCCGCCCGCTGCTCGTCGCCGCGTCCCCGCCGCGCATCGTCCGGGCACTGCCCTGTCCAGGCGCCGGCGTCGCGACGAGCGCTGCAGCGCCGCTCCGCGCGCGGGCTGTCGTCCCCTCGCCGGCTCTCGCCGCAGCAGCGCTCGCGGCGGTCGGATCCCACCGGGCAGTCGTCCGACTTCCGCCGCTCGCGTCCCGGCTCGAGCTGGTGCTCGCCGTGCTCGGCACGTCAGCGAGGGCCCGGCCCACCGGTGACGCACTCGTCCTCGTCCCGGAGCGTCGTGACGCGGAGATCCTCACGCGCCGGCTCGTCCGTCTCGGCTACGACGTCGCGCTCCACCCCGACGACTGGGTGGGTGCGGCGGCTGGTGGAAGGGTCGTCGTCGGGACGCGGACCGCTGCGCTCGCCACGACGCGGAGCCTCGCCGTGGTGCTCGTCCTCGACGCGCATGCGCAGGCCTACGTCGAGCAGCGCAGCCCGACCTGGGACGCGACGGTGGTGGCCGCCGGGCGTGCCGAGCGAGCGGGTGTGCCGTGTGTCTTCGCGTCACCCTGCCCGACCGTCGACCACCTCGCCTGGGGTGCGCTCGTCGCGGTTCCCCGGGCGTTCGAGCGGGCGGGCTGGCCGCCGGTCCAGGTGCTCGACCGACGGGGAGAGGATCCGCGGTCGGGCCTCTACTCGCCGCTCCTCGCGCCGCTGCTCACAGCGGCGGTCGAGTCCCGCCCCGACATCCCGGCGGTCTGCGTGCTCAACCGGACGGGACGGGCGCGTCTGCTCGCCTGCGGCTCGTGCGGCGCCCTCGCCACCTGCGAGCGGTGCGCCGCCGCCCTGCTGCAGCGGCGCAGTCCCGCGCCGGGCGAGACGGCCGAGCTCGACTGCCCCCGTTGCACGGCGACCGGACTCGCGCTGTGCCGCGTGTGTGGCTCGACGCGCCTCAAGCTCCTACGTGCAGGTGCCGGGCGCGTCGCCGAGGAGCTGGGCGCGCTGACGGGCCGGAAGGTGGCCGAGGTGAGCGGCCGGCCGCACGCCGCAAGCCATCCGGCAGGTGGCGCATCGACCCGCGGCGACCAGGCTCACGGCGACCAGGCCGCCGCGTCCGTCCTCGTCGGCACGCAGGCCGTTCTCCACCGCGTGCGTGCCGCGTCCGTCGTCGTCTTCCTCGACCTCGACCAGGAGCTCCTCGCGCCTCGCTACCGGGCCGCGGAGCAGGCGCTCGCGCTCGTCGCGCTAGCGTCCCGGCTCGTCGGCAACGCGGGCCGGGCAGCCGGCTCGGCAGCTGCGGCGCGCGTCGTGCTCCAGACGCGCCTTCCGGACCACGAGGTCGTGCGGGCAGCGGTTCACGCGGACCCCGGCATCGTGTCGGCGGCGGAGTCCCCCCGGCGCGACGCCCTCGGGCTGCCACCGGCTCGAGCGCTTGCACGCCTGTCGGGCCCGGGCGCGAGCGCGTTCGCGGAGGCGCTCGACGGGATTGCCGAGATCGCGGCGGACGGCCGGGGCCGCTTCCTCGTGCGCGCGGCGGACTCCTCGGCGCTCGCCGGGGCGCTCGCCGCGACGGGGTTG
>JAJZCK010000125.1 GCA_021846125.1 Actinomycetes bacterium
CGAGCAGCTGCTCGGTGTCGACGTCGCCGTCTTTTCCCAGGCCGTCCGCTTCGCCCAGGCCGCGGCCGTGGCCTGCCGGGGGAGCGGCCGCACAGCGACCGAGTACGCCCAGGCGGCGAGCGAGGCCCTCCCCTGGTACACGGCCAAGGCGACCGGAGCTCCGGTGCAGCGGTACTCCTCGGCAGCGGCAGGGCTCGCAGCGGACTACCGAGCGCTCGCCGACGAGGTCCTCGGCGCCCTGGCGGGCCGGCTCGCTCGTCCCGTGCCGGCCGCATCCAGCGCCTCGGCATCACCGACAGCACCCGCGACACCGAGCAGGAGAGAGGCGGTGGGCTGATGGGCTTCGACCCGAGAGCGGCGGTCGGTGAGGTGCTGCGCAGCGGCGTCGGTACGGGCCAACGGCGTCCTGCCGAGCCTGTCGTCGACCCTGAGCCCGTCGACGCGCCCGCCCGGCCGACCCGGCGCCGGCTGCGGTCGGTCGCGGGCTCGACCTGAACCTCGGTCGGGACGCTCGGGCGGTGCTCGGAGCGGACGCCACCGGGCGGACCAAGGGCGAGATCGTGCTTGCGGCGATCGAGGCGAGCTACGAGCAGATCGTCGCCGCACACGGTCGGGAGCGGACCGGTCTGTTCGCCGCGGCGGGGCGCAGCCCGGAGCGTCGCCACGTCGGGGATCCGCGCAAGGTCGCCGTCACCGTCTCGGAGGCCGAGGCCGAGATCCTCGCCGGCGTGCTCGGCCAGACGACGCTCAGCCTCTCGGCCTTCGTCGACGAGGCGCTGCGACTTACCGGGTGGAGGCCGTCGTAGCCAACGAGACTTGGTCGTTCCTCGGGGTCGGTGGATCACCGGCCCGGTGGGTCGGTGATCGATGGAGCGGCCGAGGTTTCTCAGAGCGCGTCGACGAGGCGGAAGAGCGGCCCCAGCCACGGGTCGTAGGCCAAGATTCGCCACCGAACGCGCCGTCCCGTCTTGACGATCTGGGCGGGGATGTCGATCAAGGCAGCCACGAAGGTGTGGAACTCCATGGTGAGCAGCCGACGTCGTTGCTCGTTGTGGCGCTCGGCCCTGTCATCGAGGGTCCTGCCTCCACAGAGCGCGTTGTAGGCGATGTTCGCCCGTCCGGGCACCGGACCGCCCGGGTTGATCGCCACAGCGTCGGTGAGCCGCCGGGCGATCGCGACCTTCTCCGCTGCGAGCTTGCGCTGCCGCCTCCGCTTGCCGTCGGTCAGCGTGCGCCCCTTGCGTCCATCCCAGTATCATACTGGGATGGAGTGCGGATAGGGTGGATGGATGTCGATGACCCTGAGCGACAAGGACCCGATCGGTAAGCGTCACCGGTCGAGACAGGCTCGTATCGCCGCTGAGCTCGGCCAGGCTGGCTTCGCGCTGCCAGGCACCGTGCTGGTGCGCACGACGTGCGGCAAGAAGAACTGCGGTTGCCACGCAGACCCGCCGCGTTTGCACAGGCCCTACGTCCAGTGGACCCGCAAGATCAACAACAAGACCGTCACGCGCAATCTCACCGACGAGCAGTGGCAGCGTTACAGAGAGTGGTTCGAGAACGCGAGACGTCTACGCGAGCTGCTCGCAGAACTCGAGACCCTGTCCATGGAGATATTCGAACAGGACTCTTCAGATCTCGATCGCCACCGGGCCGGGAGCGGCCCGTCAGCCTGAAGCCCTGTGGGTCTTCACCCGAAACCGCCCAGCGATCGTAGCCGTCATCTTTGCCACACTCTCGGAAACCCGGAAACCCTTGCAGGAGCACGCACTCTCAGAACCGTAGGTAGCCCTCCCCTGCGTCCTTCGCTTGATTTAGGCCTAGTGTGACCCGGGTGGGGATCGACGAGTGTGACGTCGTGGTCGTCGGCAGTGGCTTCGGCGGGAGTGTGAGCGCGCTACGCCTCACCGAGAAGGGGTACCGGGTCGTCGTGCTCGAGGCCGGGAGACGCTACGACGCCACGACGCTTCCCGCGACGTCTTGGCATCTCCGCTCCTTCTTGTGGGCGCCGAAGCTCGGATTGCTCGGCATCCAGCGCGTCTCGCTCCTCCGGCACGTCATGGTCCTCTCCGGAGCAGGTGTCGGCGGCGGTTCGCTCGTCTACGGCAACACGCTCTACGAGCCACTCGCCCAGTTCTACGACGATCCGCAGTGGAGCCACATCACCGACTGGCGGGCCGAGCTCGCGCCGTTCTACGACCAGGCGAAGCGGATGCTGGGTGTCGCCACGAACCCGACGACCACTCCGGCCGACGAGGTGGTGCGGAGCGTCGCCGAGGAGATGGGCGTCGGGGCGACGTTCGCCGCGACGCCCGTCGGCGTGTACTTCGGTGCTCCAGGCGTGCAGGCGCCAGACCCGTACTTCGGCGGCGCCGGCCCTTCCCGGAGAGGATGCATCGAGTGTGGGGAGTGCATGACCGGCTGCCGCCACGGCGCGAAGAACACCCTCCTGGAGAACTACCTCTACCTCGCCGAGCGGGGTGGTGCCGAGATCCGTCCCCGCACGACGGTCGTCGCCGTCAGGCCCCGGTCCGACGGGCGCTACGACGTCGTCACGGAGCGGACGGGGACGTGGTGGGCGAGGCGGCGCCGAGTGCTCGTCGCGAGGGACGTCGTGCTGGCGGCAGGGACGCTCGGGACCCAGAGGCTCCTGCACGCGATGCGTGACACCGGCGACCTCCCCCGGCTCTCGCCGCGTCTCGGTGAGCTGACGAGGTCGAACTCCGAGGCGATCATCGGTGCACGCTCGTTCAAGCGCGGCCTCGACTTCACAAGGGGAGTGGCGATCTCGTCGTCTTTCCATCCCGACGAAGAGACCCACATCCAGCCTGTTCGCTACGGCAGGGGGAGCAATGCGATGGGGCTCCTCACGACGGCGCTCGCCGACGGCGACGGGACGTCACGGTTCCGGACGTGGGCGCGCGAGGTGGGACGCCACCCGGTGTCCATGTTGCGGAACCTCTCGATGCGCCACTGGTCGGAGCAGGTCATAGCGCTCCTCGTCATGCAGGCACGGGACAACTCGATCACCTGCACCACCAAGAGGGGCCTCTGGGGACGGCACCTCACGTCGGAGCAAGGTCACGGAGAGCCCAATCCCACATGGATCCCTGCCGGGCACGAAGCCGCCCGGCGCACCGCCCGGCGCATCGGGGGCTTCGCTGCCGGCGGGTGGAACGACGTCTTCGACATACCGATGACTGCCCACCTTCTCGGCGGCGCCGTGATCGGCGACTCGGACGAGACCGGTGTGGTCGATCCCTACCACCGCGTCTACGGCCATCCCGGGCTCCACGTCGTCGACGGCACGGCAGTGTCGGCCAACCTCGGCGCGAACCCGTCGCTCACGATCACCGCGCAGGCCGAGCGTGCGGTCGCGCTCTGGCCCAACGCAGGCGACGCGGACGGGCGGCCCGCTCCAGGCGAGCCGTACCGGAGGATCGACCCCGTCCCACCGATACGCCCCGTCGTGCCGGTTGGTGCTCCCGGAGCCCTGCGCGTCGGGCCGGTGCGTCGCGGGGACGCTCCGAGAGCGGGCCTAGGCTGACGCAACGGCTATTCCCAGGGGGGCGACGATGCGGATCACGGCTGTCGACACGATCTTCGTCGACCGGTACCTTTTCGTCGAGGTGCAGACCGACGAAGGCATCACGGGGCTCGGGGAGTCGGGTGCGTGGGGCTTCCTCGAGGCTTCCGAGCGCGCGATCGCGAAGTTCGGCCTTTATCTGGTCGGCGAGGACCCGCTCCGGATCGAGCACCATTGGCAATACATGTACCGGTGGAGCCATTTCCGCGGTGCGGCGGTCATGGGAGCGATCAGCGCCATAGACATCGCTCTCTGGGACATAGCGGGCAAGCACTTCGGAGCGCCGGTCCATCAGCTGCTCGGCGGGCAGTGCCGGTCGAAGGCGCGAGCGTACCTCCACGTGTTCGGCGAGACCACCGAGGAGCTCGTAGAAGGCTGCAGAGCAGCGAAGTCGGACGGCTTCACAGCGGTCGGTCACCTCACACCCTTTCTCGACGAGTCTCCCGAGGTCCCCTACTTCGAGACCCACGCAGGCAAGATGGGGGACGCGATCGACAGGGTCCGCCAGTACCGGGAGGCAGTCGGAGATTCTGTCGATCTCTGCATCGAGATCCACCGGCGCCTCACTCCCGCGGAAGCCGTCGTGCTCGGCACCGGGATCGAGCAGTACCACCCGATGTTCCTGGAGGACCCGATCCGACCTGACAACCTCGACGCGATGGCGCTCGTGGCGAGCAAGGTACGCGTGCCTGTCGCCACCGGCGAGCGTCTCCACACGATCGAGGAGTTCGCGATGCTGCTCACCCGTGGAGCTGTCCAGTACGTCCGACCCGACGTCTGCCTCGCGGGCGGGCTGACGCATACGAAGAAGATCGCGGCCCTCGCGGAGGCGTTTGGCGTCGGCGTCGTGCCACACAACCCGCTCAGTCCGGTGAGCACGGCCGCATGCCTCCAGCTCGCTGCGTGCATACCCAACTTTGCCCTCCAGGAGTACCCGCTAGGCGAGAGTGAGGCGCTCAAGAAGGACGTCGTCGACCAGGTCCCGGAGGTCCGGGACGGCTTCCTCGTCGTTCCCGACGGTCCGGGGATCGGCATCGCTCTCTCGCCTGGCGCCGCGGAGCGCCATCCCTACCGGGAGCGCCTCCTCGATACGCGCCTCGGTGTCGACGGTGCTGTCGTCGACCAGTGAGGCTCGCGGCGGGACCAGCGAGAGCACCGTCTACGACGAGCGGCGACCGCAGTCGTTCCGACCTCGAAGGTCACGCCGGCCGACGATCCGGCAGGGTACGGGAGACTTCTCGTCGAGGTGGTAGCTCGCGCAGACCCGGTGGTAGCCGTCCGCGATCCACAGAGGCGTACCCGCGACGAGAAGGACCGGTGAAAGCTTCGTGCCCGCTTTCACCTTCTCGAGGTCGGTGGCGACCTCGGGATCGTCCCGGGCGAGCAGCGGGAGGCCCGAGGCGCGCAGGATGTCCTTGGCTGCGAACCTGGCGAGCTTCTTCTTCCTCCCGAGCGCCGCGCCGAGCCGCCGGGCGTCGGCGGGACCCACCAGCAGCGAGAGGTACGACGTCGCCGCCGGGACGTCCTGGCTCTCGGGCTCGTCCTTCCAGTGCTCGCTCGCCATGGGCACCTCGGCTTCCCGGGCCGGATCGACCCCTCACGCCGGTACGCTAGCTCGTTCAGGGCTCAGGGCTCAGGGCTCAGGGCTCAGGGCTCAGGGCTCAGGGCTCAGGGCTCAGGGCTCAGGGTCGACCGGACCGCTACGCTCGCGTCGCGCGGCCACCTGCTCACGAGCGGCTCGTGGGGGTTGGTCCGGACCACTCGACAGGAGGTGGTAGGCGTGCCGTCCGTCCCATACCGACCCGAGCCCCTCCATCTCCAGGAGCCGATCGGTCTCCAGACCCCGTGGACCAGGGACTTCCACGATCTCTCGTTCGAGTGGCGGCGCCTGTTCTCTGAGATGCTCGGGACGTTCCTTCTCGTCCTCGTCGCCGCCGGGGCTCCGGTCGTCGACGCGCGGAGCCACGGACAGGTGCCTCTCGACGCCCAGGTCGTCGCGCCCGCACTGATGGTCATCGCGGTGATCTACTTCATGGGCACTGTCAGTGGGGCGCATTTGAACCCGGCCGTGAGCCTGTCGTTCGCTCTCCGGGGCAACTTTCCCTGGAGACGCGTGCCTGGCTACGTCGCCGCGCAGCTCTGCGGAAGCCTCCTCGCCGCCGGCTTCCTCCGGGCGACGTTCGGCGACGTCGGCAATCTCGGCGCCACCACACCTGGTGCAGGAACCAGTGCTTGGACGACGGTGCTGGTGGAGCTGGTCCTTACTGCAGGGCTCGTGAGCGTGATCCTCGGTACGGCCTCCGGTGCGCGCAACGTCGGCGCGAACGCTGCGCTCGCGGTCGGCGGCTACATCGCGCTCGCGGGCCTCTGGGCGGCTCCGGTCACGGGGGCGTCGATGAACCCCGCACGGTCGCTCGGCCCGGCCATCGTCGGTGGGCACTGGACCGACGGCTGGGCGTACGTCGTCGGACCGCTGGCGGGCGGCATCGTCGCAGTCGGATGCGCGTGGATTCTCCGCGGGGCGCCGAGCAGAGCCGCGAGTGCGGCCGCACAGGGTGCCCTGGTGGACGACGGACCTCCCGCGTCGAGGTGATCGAGCGAAGGGAGCGGGACCCGGGTGAGCCCGAGTGCGACCGGGCTCGCAGCGTCCTGGTCGCCTTCGACCTCGAAGGTGAGGTCGAACGGCTCGTCGCTCTCGGTGCGGCGCCGATGGCCCGCTTCGACGGAGGCGGCGCCCGCTGGACCACCCGTTGCGACCCGGCAGGAGACGAGCTCGATGCCGTCACCGAGAGCGCCTGACCTCGGACGCCCTGGGGGGTTCGCCACCTCGCCGGGCGCCGGGTACACGTTGTTCGAGACGGCTCTCGGTAGCTGCGCCATCGTATGGAGCAACAGCGGCATCGCCGGCATCGAGCTTCCCGAGCCATCCGTCGCGGGCACTCGCCGGCGCGTTGCCGAGCGCCACCCCGGAGCGGTCGAAGCCGAGCCACCGCCGGATGTCCGCAAGGCCAGCGAGGCGATCGCCCGGCACCTGGCGAAGGGTGCCGCTGACCTCTCGTGGATGCGGCTCGACATGGACCGGCTGTCGCCGTTCGCGCGAAGGGTCTACGAAGAGGCACGGTCCGTCCCGGCCGGAGCCACCGTCTCCTACGGCGGTCTGGCCGAGAGGCTGGGTCGGCCGGGAGCTGCGCGGGCGGTCGGCCAGGCGCTCAAGCGCAACCCGTTCGCCGTCGTGGTGCCCTGCCACCGGGTGGTGGCCGCGGGCGGGGGGATCGGCGGGTTCTCGGCCGGTGCCGGCACCGACACCAAGCGGCGGATCCTCGAGATCGAAGGAGCAGCTCCCATCCCGGCCATGGAACGTCTGAGCAGCGACGCACGTCTGGTGCGTGTCGCTCGGCAGGTACCATAAATGCACATACATGGACAAGATTACCGTGCACCACGACCTCGACGCCCCGGGTCGACGCCCCTGCTAGCCAACCGCGGAGTGGGTGGTGAGAAAGACAAGGCTTCCGTGGGGAGCGACGCCGACCACGCCACCGGCCGGCCCAGGCGTGACCTACGAGGGGCTGTCTTGACCAGGCGGGCGAGGATCTTGCCCGTAGTGGTGTCGGCAGAAGGGACTCAGAGGGCTTCTTGTCAGATAGCGAGGCTGAAGCCTTCGTCTTTCCATCCCTCTACTCCACCGATCATTTTCTTGACGGGGCGGTCGAGTCGAGCGATCCTGGCAGCGGCTCTATCTGCGCCGTTGCAGTGCGGCCCGGCGCAGTAGACCACAAAGAGCTCGTCGGGCTCGTACTGCGCGAGGTTCCGCTCGTTGATCCGTCGATGCGGAAGATTGACCGCTCCTGGGACATGGCCAGTGGCAAAGAGCTCGGGACTGCGAACGTCGAGGAGGACGAACCCCGGATCGGGCGACTGCATCGCCTCGTGGACGTCCCAACAGTCGGTCTCGAACGAGAGGAGAGACTCGAAGTGGGCCCTTGCGTCGCTGGGAGCCCCGGCCGCCGTATCGGTCACGGAGTTCGTCGTCGAGCCAGGCATTCCCGCAGTATCTCACGGGGAACGCCATGGCCACCTGGGGAGGGGGTCGGCACCCTCAGAGAACCACCGCAGTCCTCGTCGCCTACAGCGACTCGAGGTCGATCGGCTGTCGTGGCGATCGGCGCTAGCCCGAGGTTCTCCCTGTCGGGACAGCCCTCACCGCGGTGACCTGGGCATTGGGTTGATCGAGCCGGACGTCCTGACGACGCGTAGCCGAGGCGGTGGGAGACGCCGAGGGGATCGAGAGCCCGTCGCCGGATCGGTGTCGGCGTCGTGACGAGGGTGAACCCCTCGAGGTCGGTGTCGGTCGGCGGTCTTCGCCGTCGGCTCGAAAGAGCATCGGCGCGAGCGCCCGCTCCATCTGGAAGGTGACGTAGTTGGACGACATCGCCGAGAAGTATGAATGATGACTGGCTCGACACCCGCAGCCGATCAGCCGGCTATCCGATCGTCGAGGTCCACGAAGCTCACGACGAGCTCGACCCCGAGC
>JAJZCK010000126.1 GCA_021846125.1 Actinomycetes bacterium
CCGTTGGTCGATCCCGTCGTAGATCCTGCCCACGCTGCGGAGCCTACCGCTGCCCTTCTGGCGCGCTAGACACGGCGTCATGGAGCAAGGCGTCACAGAGCAAGGCGTCACAGAGCAAGGCGTCACGGAGGAAAGCGTCACGGAGGAAAGCGTCACAGAGCAAGGCGCGAGCGGGGCGCAGGACGGGGACGCACCGAGGATCGTCGGCAGCCGCTCCCTTCCCTGCCACGGGCAACGAGCCGCCAGGCTCGTCGTCACCGACAAGACGCTCGTGCGCACGTGCTCGCTGTGCAGGGCAAAGTTCGAGATCTCCTTCGTCGAGGAGCCCCGGCTCGGCAAGCGCCTCGGGATGCGCGTCTACAGCCCGGTCATCGTGCCCTGGGTCGACCGCCGGACCAAGAAAGGGCTCGCGCGGGAAGCGGAGCGGGCGGAGGCCTCCCCGACCCTGCCGTTCGGCGATACCTGGAGGGAGCTCCGCGGCTGACGAGGACCGCCCGGAGAGCCGAGGCGGCGCGTCAGCCGGTCGCGAGGATCTCGGCGGCCTCGTCCCTGGAACCGGCGGGCGGGCAGGCGGGCTAGCTTCGGCGTGTGGCACGGCACAGGACCACCCGCCATGGGCAGGACGCGACCGCCGGGATCTGGTGACCCGCCGCGTCGCTCCGTCATGGAGGACACACGACGTCTGGGCGATCGCCGGCTCCGCGTTCTTCGCCGACCTCGGCTACCAGGCGGTGCTCGCGGGCTTCCCGCTCTTCCTCGTGCTCACGCTGCACCAGCCGACCTGGGAGTACGGCCTCGCGAGCGCGCTCAGCTACGGCGGGGGCGCCGTGTTCTCCTACCTCGGCGGACGGCTCGGCGACCGGGTCGGCCACCGGCGGCTAGCGCTCGCCGGCAACGCCGTCATCCCGATGCTCTCGCTGTCCGCGCTCGTCGCGAGCCCCGCTTGGGCGATCGGCCTGCTCACGGGAGGCTGGTGGGCGCGGAACCTCCGCTCGCCGTCCCGGAGGGTGATGCTCGTCGAGGCGGTGCCGGAGAGCGAGCGCCGCCCTGCAGCCTTCGGTTTCCTCCACGCGCTCGACGTCGGCGGTGGTGCGCTCGCCGGGCTCTACGTCCTGCTCGCGCTCGCCGGGCACGTCGCGTTCCGTTGGATCTTCCTCGCCACCGCCGTCCCGCTCGCCCTCTCGACGATCACGCTCTCGAGGGCCCGCACGGGAGCCCGGACGGCACGGCCCGACCGACCGGCACCCGATGCCGGGACTGGTGGTGGTGCCGACCCCGGTGCTCCGTCCGCCGGCGGGCTCGATGCACGGCCCGGTGCCCGGGCGCTGCTCACCGCGGCCACTCTCTACGGTTTCACCTACTACAGCGCAGGCTTCCCGGTGCTCACCGTCGCCCAGGCAGGTGGGCACCTGCTCGACGGCGTCGGCGCGTTCCTCGTCCTCCAGGCGGCGTCGGCCACCTCGGGCTACGTGCTCGGCGGGCGCCTCGCAGCGGACCTCTCCCGCCAGTTCACGCAGCTGGGCCTGCTCGGCTACCTCGGCGCCGGGCTCGGCGCCGGGCTCGTCGCGCTGGGCTACGGCGCGCACCTCGGACTCGGCGTCCTCTTCGCCGGCGTCGTGGTGGTCGGCGCCTCCCTCGGCGTCGTCGAGACGCTCGAGCCGTCGGCGATGTCGATTCTCGGCGTGTCCCGTCGTGCCGGGCGTGGCTTCGGCGCCCTCTCGGCAGCGCGCAGCGCGGGCACTTTCGCCGGCAACCTCGCGATGGGCCTGCTCTACGGGGTGGGTGTGTCCGCCGCCTACGGCTACGCAGCGGGGATGGCCACCGCGGCAGCGGTCGTCGTGCTCGCCGCCGTTCCCGCTCTGCGCCGGAGCGGGGACACCTAGCCGCCGGCGGGGCCGCCTAGACCCGCGCCATGTTCGCGAAGCGGGCGTAGTGACCCACGAAGGCCAGCTGCACCGAGCCCGTGGGCCCGTTCCGGTGCTTCGCGACGAGGATCTCCGCCGAGCCCTGGTCGCTCGAGTCGTGGTTGTAGACCTCGTCTCGGTAGATGAACATGACGACGTCGGCGTCCTGCTCGATCGCACCGCTCTCACGGAGGTCTGCGAGCATCGGTCGCTTGTCCGAGCGGCTCTCGAGGCCACGCGAGAGCTGGCTGAGGGCGACGACGGGGATGGAGAGCTCGCGGGCGAGGATCTTCAGACCGCGGCTGATCTCCGAGATCTCCACCTGCCGGTTCTCCGCGTTGTTCCGCCCGGTCATCAGCTGGAGGTAGTCGACCACGACGAGCCCGAGACCCTCACGGGCCTTCATCCGGCGCGCCTTGGCCCGGATGTCCATCACCGTGACGTTGGGGTTGTCGTCGATGAAAAGCGGGGAGTTGCCGAGACGGCCGATCGCGTGGCTGATCTTCGACCAGTCGTTCTCGACGAGCCGGCCGTTGCGCATACGGGTCGCGTCGACCCGGGCCTCCGCGCACAGCACGCGCTGGGCGATCTCGAGGTGGCTCATCTCGAGCGAGAAGAACAGCACCGGGGTGCCCTGCGCTGCCGCGTGCGACGCCATGCCGAGTGCGAAGGCCGTCTTGCCCATCGAGGGACGTGCACCGACGACCACGAGGTTCGACGGCTGGAGGCCGGCCAGCATCTCGTCGAGGTCCTGGTAGCCGGTCGGTACCCCGGTGATCGACTCGTCACGTCCGTAGAGCTCCTCGAGGCGGTCGAGGCTTCGGCTGAGAAGGTCCTGGAGGGGAGCGACGCTGTCGGTCGTGCGGCGCTGCGCGACGTCGAACACGAGGGTCTCGGCACGGTCGACGGCGTCGGTCACGTCCTCCGGCAGCCCGTAGCCGATCTCTGCGATCTCCTGTGCCACGCCGATCAGCCGGCGCAGGAGGGCGTTCTCCTCCACGATGCGCGCGTAGCGGGCCGCGCTCGAGATGGCCGGCGTGTTCGCCTGGAGCGCGACGAGCATCGCCGACCCGCCCATGTCCTCGAGCACCCCGCTCCTGCGGAGCTCCTCTGCGACGGTCACCGCGTCGGCCGGCTCACCCCTGCCGTAGAGCGAGACGACCGCAGAGAAGACGTGCCCGTGCGACGGCTTGTAGAAGTCACCGACCGAGCACCGCTCGATCGCGACCGCGATCGCGTCGCGCGAGAGCAGCATCGCTCCGAGAAGCGACTCCTCGGCCTCGAGGTTGTGCGGGGGGACGCGCGCTGCCCCCTGGGGGGCGGGACCGTCGCCGTGACGGCTGCGGCGGCGTGACTCGTCGAGTGGTTGGAGCATGGTGACAGTCACCTTCTACCGTCTGGCCTGGGGGTCGCCAGGGCAACTTCCAGGGGATAACGGGGTCCGGCCTGTGTACGACCCGGGGACGAGCACGGCGCGGATGTGGGTAAGTCCGTCCTGTCGCCCCGCCATGCTGCACCGGGGGCACGAGGAGGTGAGACGGGACGTGAGCAAGGCACGTGCCGACCGTAGCGACGGGTTGTGTCGGTCCGACGTTCCGGCGGGCGGGCGCGCGACGGACGGCCTGGCGGACGGCCTGGCGGACCGGACGGCCGGCACCGCGTCGCCACGCCGACGGCAGCTGGCCGGACGCGGACGGCCCCGCCTCCTCGGCGAAGGCGGGGCCGTCGGGACTGCGACGGGGGCGAGTCCTCAGGGACCGCCCCTCGCCCTGCTATTCGGCGACGACCTCGATCGTCAGCCGGAACTCGACGTCGGGATGGAGGCGCACGGGAACCTCGTGCGTCCCGATCGACTTGAGCGGCTCGTGGTCGAGCAGCTTGTGCCGGTCGACCACGAGCCCGGCCTGGCGCTCCACCGCCTCGACGACGTCGCTCGAGGTGACGGAGCCGAAGAGCTTGCCCTCACGTCCCGCGCGAGCCGGGATCGTGATGATCATCGGCACGAGCCTCTGCGCGATGGTCTCGGCGGCCTCGCGGTCGCGGGCGTCGCGCACGTCACGCGAGCGCCGCATCTTCGCAGCCTGTCCGTTGACACCTGGCGACGCGAGGATCGCCTTGCCTGTCGGCACGAGGAAGTTGCGTGCGTGACCGTCGGCCACGTCGACGATGTCCCCTCGCTTGCCGATACCGGCGACGTCGGCACGCAGGACGATCTTCACTCGCTCTCCTCCTCGCCGCCAGAGTCGCCGACCGACACGAGCGCGTCGTCGCCGATCGCACCGTCGCCTCCGGGGGCAGCGGCCCGGGGGAACGGCGCACCACCGCGACCTCCACCCTCGCGACCGCCACCCTCACGACCGCCACCCTCGCGGCCGCCGCGGCCGCCGCGGCCGCCCGGCCGCTCGGTCGTCGTCCGCTGCAGGTACGGAAGGAGGGCAAGCTCTCGCGAGGTCTTGATCGCGACAGCGACGGCCCGCTGGTGCTGGGCACAGTTGCCCGACACGCGGCGCGCCCGGATCTTGCCCCGGTCGGACATGAACTTGCGGAGCAGGCTCACGTCTTTGTAGTCGACGTAGGCCGTGCTGTCCTTGCAGAAGATGCAGACCTTCTTCTTCGTGCGGCGTCCGTTGTCCTTCGGGGCGCGCCGCGTCGAGCGGTCCCGGTCGTTGCTCCGTGCCATCTAGAAAGGCTCCTCGTCCTCGGCTGCGTACCCGGTGTCGGCAGGCGCGCGCTGCGCGCGGGCGGCGGGTGCTGCGCCGCCGGCCGCAGGACCGTCGCCTCCCGGGCCCCGCCTCTCGTTTTTCACGACCTGGGCGGTCGCCCACCGCAGGCTCGGACCGAGCTCCTCCGCGATGATCTCGACACGCGAGCGCTTGTCGCCGTCGGGCGTCTCCCAGCTGCGCTGCTCGAGGCGGCCGGTGACGAGGATCCGAGAGCCACGAGTCACGCTCTCGCTCACGTTCTCCGCCATCTCACGCCAGCACACGACGTCGAAGAAGGAGGTCGCCTCCTCCCACTCCTGGGTCTGGCGGTTCTGCCACCGACGGTTGACCGCGAGCCCGAAGCTCGCCGTCGCCTGCCCGCTCGGGGTGAAGCGCAGCTCGGGGTCGCGCGTGACGTTGCCGACTATCGTGACCGTGTTACCAGGCATCTCGCTGTCTCCGTTCCGTTCGTCGCTAGCCCGCCGAGGCGGGTGCCGCGCCGGCCACGGGCGGAGCTGCCGGGATCGGCTTGCGCCCGGCGGAACGCTCTGGCTGACGGATCACCCGGTGGCGGAGCACGTCGTCGGAGAGAGCGAGGATCCGGTCGACCTCGGCGATAGCCTCGGGCTCCGCGACCACCTCGACGAAGACGTAGTAGCCCTCGCTCCGGTGGTTGAGCTCGTAGGCAAAGGCCCTGCGGCCCCAGCGGTCCACACGCCCGGACGTGCCTCCTGAGGCACGTACCTGCGCGGTGATCCGGTCGATGGTCCCACGGATGACGCTCTCGTCGAGAGTGGCGTCGAAGATGACTGCGATCTCGTATGGCCGCAAGGCGGCTCAACCTCCTCCGGACCCGGCGCACGATGCGCTCGGGACCCCGGTCGAGCCGGGGCAGGGGCGTGTGTGACCCGAGCATGCTAGCCGACCCGCACGACACCGCCCGACGGCACGCGCCTGCCCGACGGGACCGGCCCGGCGACCCGGCCCGCACGTCGCCACGTGCCGCTGCGTCAGCGGAGCCGCTCGTCGAGGAAGCGGCGCAGCTCGTCGGAGGCGTGGTAGGACTCCGACTCGCTGGGGAACGTCCCGGCACGGACGTCCGAGGCGTAGGAGGAGACGGCCGCACGCGCCGCGCCTGCGAGGTCCGCGTAGCGGCGGGCGAACCTCGGCGAAGGTCGTGAGGAGAGCCCGAGCACGTCGTGGAGGACGAGGACCTGCCCGTCGCAGCTGCGACCCGCGCCGATCCCGACCGTCGGGACGTCGACGGCGCCGGTGACCACCTCGGCGACCGCGTCCGGCACGCCTTCGAGGACGACGGCGAAGCAGCCGACGGCCGCGAGAGCCTTCGCGTCGAGCCAGAGCGCCTCGGCCGCGGCGGCGTCGCGTGCCTGCACGCGCAAGCCGCCCATCGCGTGCACAGACTGCGGTGTGAGACCGATATGCCCCATCACCGGGATCTCCGCGTCGAGGATCGCCTGGACGACGGGGATCCGCCGCCTCCCGCCCTCGAGCTTCACCGCCTCGGCCCCGGCCCGCACGAGCACGGCGGCGTTGCGCAGCGCGTCTGCCGCGTCGACGTGGTAGCTCATCCAGGGCAGGTCCGCGACCACGAGCGCACGCGGGCGGGCGCGGGCGACGGCTGCGACGTGGTGCGCCATCTGCTCGATCCCGACCTCGAGAGTGTGCTCGAGGCCGAGCACGTTGTCCGCCACCGAGTCCCCGACGAGGATGACGTCCACGCCCGCCTCGTCGACGACGCGGGCGAACGGGGTGTCGTAGGCGGTGACCATGACGATCGGGTCGTCGCCTCTGCTCCGCTTGCGGGACGCGACAGCCGGTGCGGTCACCTTCTTGCGGCCACCCTCGTTGCTGCCGCGGCTCTCGGCTCCGGTGCGCGTCAAGGCACCCGGCTCGGCTACGGGGCCCTCGGACATCTCGCCACCTCCTGCCGTCCAGCGCCAGGCGGCTGCCGGCGGCGGCACGACGTTAGCGGCCGGCGGGCCTCGGACGCCTGCGGGCGACCTGTGCGTCGAACATCCGGAGGAGGTGGTTCCAGCCGCACTCGACGCAGACCTCGACGACGTAGAAGTCGACCCGGTCCTTGCTCCGGGCCAGGCTGAGCAGCTCGGACTTCGAGTCGAGCGCCCGCCCGCCCGCGGGGAGCTGGGGCCCGAACGCGAAGGAGACGTGCACGAGCTTGCACTCCTCGCAGATCGGGCAGTCCATCTCGCTCGCCCGACCGAGGTTGCGCGCGACGCGGAGCAGCTCGGGCTGCGCGTCGCAGACGTCGAGCCGCGACAACCTCCCCCGCCGGTACTCGCGTACCGCGGCGTCGCGGGCGAGGCGGTACTCGACCTGACCGAGACCGGTGGGGGTGGTCCCCCGAGGCGACGACTGGGGCCCTGATGGCACCTGCCAAGGCTACCGGACGTCCTCCGGCGACCGGCGACCGGCGGCGCGACGACTCCCCCGCCGCTGTACGACATATCGAGGCGATACATCGAACTGCTATGATCGGGACGTGCTCGAGCTCGCCGTCCTCGGTCTGCTGACCCAGGGGCCGATGCACGGCTACGACCTGCGCAAGCGACTGCGCGACGGCTTCGGCCCGATGGCGAACCTGTCGTTCGGCTCCCTCTACCCCGCGCTCGGGCGCCTCGAGACCGCAGGAGCTGTCCGCGTCGTCACGGGAGCGGCGCAGCACCTGAGGAAGGAAAGTGCTGCCGAGGCGGTCCTGACGCCCCTCACGGGCTCGCTCACCGGCGAGCGTGCCGCGCTCGCCGCCCGCCGGGCGACGGCCAAGGCGGCTGCCGCGCTCACGGTGCACAGCACCCGCTCGCGCAAGGTCTACGAGATCACCCCGGCGGGCGAAGGTCTGTTCGAGCAGCTCCTCGAGGCACCCGCGCCCGGCGGCGACGAGGCACGCAGCTTCTCCCTGCGGATCTCGTTCGCCCGCCACCTGAGCCCGCAGGCGCGCGTCCGGCTCCTCGAGCGCCATCGCGCGCTCCTCGCCGACGGCGTCGACCTCGCGCGCCGCCACCTCGTCGCTCCAGACCACGAGCTCGACCACTACGAGCTGGTCGTCGCCGAGCACGCCCTCGAGGTCGCCGAGCGCGACCTCGCGTGGACCGGGCAGCTGCTCGCCGAGGAGCGCGAGGCCTTCGCGGCCACCGTCGCAGCGGCGCGCACCGCGGCGATCCCCACCGGTGGCAGCACGCAGAGCACCACCGGGGACACCAAGCAGAGCACCTACGGACAGAGCACCTACGGAAGGAAGGACCCATGACGATGAGTGGCAAGAGGATCAAGGTGGCCGTCGCCGGCATCGGCAACTGCGCGAGCGCGCTCGTGCAGGGCGTCGGCTACT
>JAJZCK010000127.1 GCA_021846125.1 Actinomycetes bacterium
CGGCCACGGCGCGGGCGGCCACCGGCCCACTGATCGGCACAGACTCGGCCTCGAGATGGGCCGCCACGTCGTCTGGTCGGAAGCGCAGCTCCTTGCCGAACTTGATGTAGCGGATCCGGTGCTCGCGCGTCAGACGGTAGACGAAGGACTTCGTCGCGTCGAGGTACTCCGCGAGGTGGTCGACGTTCCACAGCTCAGGCAATGCATCCATGTCTGATCTGTGCAGGTACCTTCAAATCGGCTCACGCCTTCTCCCCTGTCCATGGGGGCGCAGTGGGGGCGAAAGCGTCTCGGAACCGGGACCCGCCGAACTGTTTAGGTTGCTGACCAGGACTTTTCCGGTGGGGCTAGCAAGAATCGAACTTGCGACCTCAGCATTATCAGTGCTGCGCTCTAACCGACTGAGCTATAGCCCCGGAACATAAGAGTTTACACCACCGCGCCGTCAGTCCTCTTCGGCGCTGCTCAGCGGGGCGACCGCCGCCACCGCTTGGCCGCCGTCGAGGTTCATCACGCGGACTCCGGTGGCATCCCTGCCCTGCGCCGCGATCTCGCGTACCGAGGTCCGGATGGTCACGCCACCCGAGGACACGATGAGCAGCTCGTCGTCGAGCGACGCCATCAGTGCCGCCACGACGTAGCCGCGGCTCTGGGTGAGCCTGATCCCGCGGACACCCTGACCGCCCCGCTGCTGGACGTTGAAGTGCTCGAGCTTCGTCCGCTTGCCGTAGCCGGCATCGGTCACGATCAGAAGGTCCGCGTCCGGCCCCGCGACGTCGCAGGAGACCACCTCGTCCCCCGTCCGCAGCTTCATCCCGCGCACTCCCGCCGCGCTCCGACCCATGGAGCGCGCGTCGGACTCGGCGAATCGGATCGTCATGCCGTTACGTGTCACCATGAACACGTCGTCCTCGCCGGAGGTGGCGAGCACTCCGACGAGCTCGTCGTCCTCGTGCAGATTGATCGCGATGAAGCCTTCTCGCCGGGACTTGTCGTACTCGCTGAAGGGCGTCTTCTTCACCTGGCCGGACTTCGTCGCGAACAGCAGGTAGCGGTCCGGCGAGAACTCCCGAGTCTCGACGATCGCCTGGATCCGCTCGTCCGGCTCGAGGGATATGAGGTTGACGACGGGCGTCCCCCTCGCCGTACGCTCCTTGACAGGGATCTCGTAGGCACGCAGGCGGTACACCTTGCCGCGGTTCGAGAACAAGAGCACGTGTGCCAGGGACGTCGTGCGGAGCACCTGAGCCATCAGGTCCTCCTCCTTCAGCCGGGCACCCTGGACCCCTCGGCCGCCTCGGGACTGGGTCCGGAAGGAGTCGGCCGCGACGGCCTTGATGTAGCCGGCGCGAGTGAGCGTGACGACGATGGGCTCGTCCTCGATCAGGTCCTCCGCGTCGAGCGAGCCCGGATCGTGGACGATCTGGCTCCGGCGGTCCGTAGCGAAGCGCTCACGCACGGAGGAGAGCTCGGCGGAGATCACCGACCGAAGCCGGACGGGATCCCCGAGGATCGCCTCGAGCTCGGCCATCGTCTCACGGAGCTGGGCCATCTCCTGCTCGAGCTCGGCCCTCCCGAGCCGGGTGAGCCTGCCGAGCTGCATGTCGAGAATGTGAGTGGCCTGCTCCTCGGAGAAGACGAACGGCTCGTCCATGAGCGCGGCACGTGCCGCGGCGCGGTCGGCCGAGGCCCTGATGGTCGCGATGATCTGGTCGAGCATGTCGAGGGCGCGCAGCAGCCCTTCGACGATGTGGGCCCGTGCCCTCGCGCGGTCGAGCCTGTACTGCGACCGCCGCGTCACGACCTCGACCTGGTGCGCGATGTAGGCGGTCAGCGCCTGTGCCAAGGTGACGAGCCGCGGCACTCCGTCGACCAGGGCCAGCATGTGCACCCCGAAGCTCGTCTGGAGCTGGGTGTGCTTGTAGAGGTTGTTGAGCACGACGTTGGCGTTCGCGTCCCGCTTGAGGGTCACGACGAGCCGAGGCTTGCCGCCCGCCGAGTCGTTCTGCGCGTCCGAGATGCCCGAGACGTGCCCCGCGTCGATCGCGTCCGAGATCTGCTTCTCGATGACGTCGACGGCGGTCTGGTAGGGGATCTCCGTGACGACGATCTGGGGGATCCCGTTGCGGGACTCCGTGATCTCGGCGACGGCACGCAGCTTCACCGAGCCACGTCCGGTCCTGTACGCGTCGAGGATCCCGGCGCGGCCGAGGATCAGAGCCCCTGTCGGGAAGTCCGGCCCCTTGACGAAATGCATGAGATCGTCGGAGGTCGCCTCAGGGTGGTCCAGCAGGTAGCGGGTCGCGTCGATGACCTCGCCCAGGTTGTGCGGCGGGATGTTCGTCGCCATGCCCACGGCGATCCCTTGGGAGCCGTTGACGAGAAGGTTGGGGAAGCGCGCCGGGAGCACGACGGGCTCGTTGTCGCTCCCGTCGTAGTTCGCGACGAAGTCGACGGTCTCCTCGTCGAGACCCTCGAGCAGGCTCATCGCCAAGGGGGCGAGACGGCACTCGGTGTAGCGCATCGCAGCTGGGCCCATCTCCGGGCCCGGAGCGCCGAAGTTGCCATGGCCGTCGATGAGCGGATGCCGGAGGCTGAATGTCTGCACCATACGTGCAAGCGCATCGTAGAGGGCGGTGTCGCCGTGCGGATGGAAGCGACCCATGACGTCGCCGACAACCTTCGCGCACTTGACGAACGGCCGGTCCGGACGGAGCCCGGTGTCCCACATCCCGTAGAGGATCCGTCGGTGGACCGGCTTCAACCCGTCCCGCACGTCCGGGAGCGCCCGCGAGACGATCACCGACATGGAGTACTCGAGGAACGAGCGCTCCATCTCCTCTTGGATCTCTATCGGCTCGACGGCCCCTAGGGGTGGCTGCGGGCCGTCGCCGCCAGCTTCCGGCCTTGCGGCCTCACCTCGTGCCATGCGCGGTCCTGCCTCCGGTGCTCGTCGTCGTGTGCATACCTGCCCCAGCCTTTGCCGATGTCACCGGGCGACCCGACAGTCGGCCCGGTGCGCTCAGATGTCGAGGAAACGCACGTCCTTCGCGTTCGTCTGGATGAAGCGGCGCCGGACCTCCACATCGTCGCCCATGAGGACCGAGCAGACCTGGTCCGCGATGCTCGCCTCTTCCATCGTGATCTGCAGGAGCGACCTCTTGCCCGCATCCATGGTCGTGTCACGGAGCTCGGCGAAGTCCATCTCCCCGAGCCCCTTGAGGCGCTGGAACTCCTGCTTGTGGTTGGGGTGCTCGTCGAGGAACGCCGCGCGAGCTGCATCGTCCTTCAGGTAGACCTTCGAGTTGCCCACGAGCGTCGAGTACAGCGGCGGCTGCGCCGCGTAGACGTGCCCGGCGTCGACCATCGGCTTCATCTGGCGGAGGAAGAACGTGAGCAGCAACGTGCGGATGTGCGACCCGTCGACGTCCGCGTCCGCGAGGATGATCACCTTGTGGTATCGGATCTTGTCGACGTCGAAGTCGTCGGCGACACCCGCGCCGATCGCCATGATGAGCGCCTGGATCTCGGCGTTCTTCAACATCTTGTCCACTCGCGCCTTCTCGACGTTCAAGATCTTTCCCCGGATCGGCAGGATCGCCTGGATCCTCGGATCGCGCGCGTCGCGCGCCGACGCAGCGGCCGAGTTCCCCTCGACGATGAAGATCTCCGACTCGCGCGCGTTGCGCGACGAGCAGTCGACGAGCTTTCCCGGAAGACCCGCTCCGTCGAGCGCCGACTTGCGGCGCGTCAGGTCGCGCGCATGTCGGGCGGCCGCGCGGGCGCGCTGCGCCAGGAGGGCCTTCTGGACGATCTGATTCGCCTCCCGCGGGTTCTCCTCGAGCCACTCCGCGAGCTTCTCGTTCGTCGTCCTCTCGACGAGCGAGCGCATCGACACGTTGCCGAGCTTCGCCTTCGTCTGACCTTCGAACTGAGGATCGCGCAAGCGCACGGACACGATGGCCGTCAAGCCCTCACGGATGTCCTCGCCGGCGAGGTTGGGCTCGGACTCCTTCACGAGGTTGCGTGCCTTGGCGTAGCGGTTGACCACGTTCGTGAGGGCCTTCTTCAGACCCTCCTCGTGCATCCCTCCCTCCACGGTCGCGATGCCGTTCGCGAACGAGTGGATGCTCTCGTAGTAGCTCGTGTTCCACTGGAGCGCGAGCTCCGCCTCCTGGTCGTCCTCCGACTGCTCGAAGTAGGCGACCTTGCGGAACAGCGCCTCCTTCGTCTCGTTCAAGTGCTTCACGAAGTCCTCGATGCCTCCCGTGTAGCGGAAGGACTCGCTGTGCTCGTGGCCCGGCCGCTCGTCGCGGAAGGTGATCTCGAGGCCGCGCTGGAGGAACGCCATCATCTGCAGGCGCTCGAGGATCGTCTGGGCCCGGAAGTCGGTCTCCTCGAAGATCGTCGGGTCCGGCCAGAACGTGACGGTGGTACCGGTCCGCCCCTTCGGAGCGGGACCGGTCGAGACGAGAGGTCCCGTCGGTCGACCTCCGTCGACGAACGCCATCTCGTGGTGGAGCCCGCCACGGTCGATGCCGAGCTCGAGGCGGCTCGAGAGCGCGTTGACGACCGAGACCCCCACCCCATGGAGGCCACCGGAGACCTTGTAGCCCGAGCCGCCGAACTTCCCGCCGGCGTGCAGGACCGTGAGGACGACCTCGGCTGCCGACTTGCTCGGGTCGCTCGGGTACGGATCGACGGGAATGCCCCGACCGTTGTCCTGGACCCTGCAGGCACCGTCCTTCACGATCGTGACGTCGATACGCGTGCAATGCCCTTGCATCGCTTCGTCGACCGAGTTGTCCACGACTTCCCAGACGAGATGGTGGAGGCCGCTCGCGGACGTCGAGCCGATGAACATCCCGGGGCGCTTGCGCACCGGGTCGAGCCCTTCGAGGACGGTGATGTCCTTGGCCTCGTACGAAGCGTCCGGATCCGGCAGGGTGCGGCGCCGATCGGGCGTCGCGACGTCGCTCGTGTCGCCGTCACTCATGGCAAGGCTCACTATCTCGGACCACGGGCGCGCCCTTTCGGCTACCACACTGCGGCGACTGGATGGCCGGGGTCGCTGCAGGCGGCGCCCGGTGTCGTCGTCTCATCCTAGGTCGGAGCGACCTCGCACGGTGACCTTCAGCCGGCTGGCCACGTGCTGGCCCATGCGCTCCTCGAGCTGCTCGAGGATCCCCGTGCCGAAGAACGCGAGCTGCGTGGCCCACGACGGGTGGTCGACCGAGACGACGAGCTCGTCGCCGCGAAGGGCGCGCGGCTCGGCATGGGCGGCGACGTCGCCGCCGACGACCGACTCCCAGTGGCTCCACACCGCGCCGAGCAAGGCGGATTCCCGGTGTCCCTGGCTACGGACGTACGCACCGAGAGCGTCCCCGAGACGGCGGTTGCCCCCAAGCGCACGCCCTTCGCCGTCGTCGTGCTGTCGCGACCAGCGGGATCCCCGGCCGGACGGCCGTTGGTCCCCGGGGCGCCAGGCGGTCGTCACGCGACGATCCTCCCACCGCGCAGCTCGACGACCGCGTCAGGTCGCGCGCCCGGGGGCAGCGGTCCGGCCGTGGTGAGGATCGCCTGACCGAGGGGCAGCTCGGCGACGAGCGCGCGTGCCGTCGTGTCGTCGAGCTCGGAGAACGCGTCGTCGAGGAGCAGCACGGGCGGCACACCCGCGCGCATCCCGACGACCGCGTGCGCACCGAGCCGCAGCGCGAGGGTGACACACCGCTGGCGGCCCTGGGAGAGCCGTGTACGGGCGTCCAGACCGCCGGACGCGACGAGGAGCTCGTCGCGGTGCGGTCCGGCGGTCGTCATCTGCCGTCTGAGATCCTCGCCGCGCCGGGCGGCGAGCGCACCTGCGAGGTCGCCGTCGTAGGACCGCCGGTACTCGAGGCCCAGGCCCTGCTCGAGGTTCGTGAGACGGACGAAGGCAGAGCTTGCGAGCGGCAGGAGCTCCGCGACGAGGGTCTCCCGAGCCTCTGTGAGCTCCGAGCCCGCACGCGCGAGCTGGTCGTCCCAGACGTCGAGCGTCGCGGCCACGTCTCTCGTCTCGCGGCCTCCTGCCTGGCGGAGAAGGACGTTGCGCTGGCGCAGCACCCGCTCGACCGCCTGGCGAACGGGCAACAGGCGCGGCCGGGCGGACACCGCCAGATCGTCGAGGAAGTCGCGTCGCTCCTGGGGACCAGCCTTCACGAGCGCCATGTCGTCGGGCGTGAAGATCGTCGTCCGCACCGTCTCCAGGAGCTCCTGAGCCCTGAGCACCCGCTGCTTGTTGCGCAGCACCTGGTCCCGTGCCGGCGGCGCTATCCCGATCTCGACCAGCGAGCGATGCGACCCGTCCGTCACCTCCATCCTCACGGTGGCCGAGGAGGCTCCGGTCCTTACGAGCGACTCTCGCGGGCTGTTCCGGAACGACCGGAGAGCGGAGCCGTAGGCGATCGCCTCGAGCATGCTCGTCTTGCCGGCCCCGTTCTCGCCGCTCACCACGGTGAGCCCTCCGGGGACGGGGTGCAGCTCCGCGCGCGTGAGGTTGCGGAAGTCCGTGACCTCGAGCCAGGCGACGTCGGTCAGGAGACCCTCACGGGCATGAGCAGGTAGCGATAGTCGTCCTCGTCCGCCGCGCGCACCGTCGCCGGCTTGCTCGAGTCGATCACGTCGATGGTGACGGAGTCGGAGCGGATCGCCTCGATCCCGTCGAGCAGGTAGGTCGGGTTGAACGCCACGGTGAGGTCCTCACCCGCGAAGGCTCCGTCGACCCGCTCGGAGGCCCGCCCGGTCTCCGCGGTGAGCACCGTCAGCTCCGCTCCCCCCTCGCCGAAGCTCACCCGGACCGGTGTCGTCGCGTCCTTCGTGTCACGCACCATCAGCCGCACACGGCGCAGCGCGGCCGCGAGGTCCTCGCGTGCAGCTGTGAAAGAGCTCGGGTAGGACGCGGGCAGCAAGCGCTCGTAGTCGGGGAACGGGCCGCGGAGAAGCCTCGTCGTCAGCTGGACCTCTCCCAGGTCGAACACGGCGTCGAGCTCGCCGTGGTGGAACACGAGCGGAGGCGGCTCCGCGTCCTTCGACGCGTCGGTCCGGGTACCGACGAGCCTCTGGATCTCGGCGAGCGCCCGAGCAGGGACGAGCACCTCGCTCGACGGGGACAGCGCGCTCACGCCGGAAAGGTCACGGAACGCGAGACGGTACGAGTCCGTGGCGACGAGCCGCAGGCCTGTGTCGGTGGCAACCATCAGCACTCCGGTGAGCTGGGGAGCGCGCGTGTCGTCTGCGAGCGCTGCCCGCACGACCTGACGGAGCCCGTCCGCGAAGAGCGCGGCAGGGAGCGTGATCCCCTCGCTCTCGGCAGCGGACAAGCGGGAGACCTCGCCGACGGAAGGGATCCGGACGGTGAACTCCGCACGACCCGACGTCACCCGCACCTCGTCGTCGTCGCTCGTCACCACGACCGCGCCCGGCTCGAACGAGCGCACGATGTCGACGAGCAGCCGCGCCGGGACGAGGACGACGCCGTCGGAGTCCCCGGAGACGCTCGAGCGCACCTCGATGACGAGGTCCGGATCCGCGCCCGTCACCACGAGGTGGTTGCCGTGGAGCGAAAGCTGCAGGCTCGGTGTGCTCGTGCCTCCGGATCCGCGCCCGGAGGCCGCACGGCTCGCGGTCGACAGCGCCTCGAGCAAACCGTCACGTTCGGTCCGGAACCTCACCGTGCGTGCACTCCCTTCCGGTAGATGGTCGTAGAGAAGAAGGTAGTAGTGATAGGTGCTGGGGATTGTGGACAACGTGCTCTTCGCCCAGCTCGGGGCCGCAGATCGTACACACAGGATCGGCGGCGCTCCCCACAGCCCGGCGAGCCTCGGCCTTGGCGCCTGTGGACGGAGCGCGTCTTGTCCACCACGGGAAGGTCGTGAGCCACAGCTTCTCCACGAGGAGGTGCACACGGCACTATGTCGTCCCACCATGGAC
>JAJZCK010000128.1 GCA_021846125.1 Actinomycetes bacterium
GCGCCGAGAGACAGCGACACGACGAAAGAAGGCTGAGACGATGCCGAAGATGAAGACGGACAGAGGCGCCGCCGCGCGGTTCAAGGTCACCGGGAGCGGGAAGATCATGCGCCGCCAAGCCAACCGTGGGCACCTGCTCGAGAAGAAGTCGTCCGTGCGGACGCGCCGCCTCGGTCGTTCGGTCGAGGTGTCGAGCGGCGACCGCCGCCAGGTGAAGCGCCTGCTCGGCATCTGAGCAAGCGGGTCCTCCGGCCACCGAGCGGTGGCCGCCCCCGACGCCCTCGGGCGCCGGTGCCCGTCCGAGCGGCCTCCGGTCGCCGGGGCGGTGTCCTCGTCAGATCTCGTGGAAAGGAGCACCATGGCCAGGGTCAAGCGCGCCGTCCATGGCAAGAAGCACCGCAGGGTCGTCCTCGAACGTGCCAAGGGGTACTACGGCAACAAGTCCCGTTCGTATCGTGCTGCGAACGAGCAGGTCATGCACTCGCTGCAGTATGCCTACCGTGACCGCCGGGCGCGTAAGGGTGATTTCCGGAAGCTGTGGATCCAGCGGATCAACGCCGCAGCACGGATCGAAGGCATGAGCTACTCGCGGCTCATCGCCGGCTTGCACCGCGCCGGAGTGACGGTCGACCGGAAGAACCTCGCGGACATCGCAGTACGCGACCCGCAATCGTTCGGGCAGATCGTCGCGATCGCCCGGGAGGCGCTCGGCGGCGACGCAGCGGGGGCTGCGGAGGTCGCGGCAGCAGAGGCAGCAGCGGATGCGGCAGAAGATGCCGCGGAGGAGGCGGCCGACAGCGACGCCGCCGTCGAGGTCGCCTCCTGAGCGAGGGCGCTCTCGGGCCGCGGCACCAGCGTGTGCAGCGGCTCCGCCGGTTGCTGCGCCAACGCAGCGCCCGGCGGGCCGACGGCGTGTTCGTGGCCGAAGGGGCAAGGGTGCTCGACGCGGCAGTCGCGGCGAACGCGCCGATCGAGGCCGTCTACTACGGCCCCGAGGCGCTGGTCGCGCCTGTCGCCGTCGCACTGCTGGAGCGCGCCCGCCAAGCCGGCCTGCGGGTGCTCGCGCTCCAGCCGGGCGTGATCGAGCGCGTCTCCGGCACCGTCACCCCCCAGCCGGTGCTCGGTGTGGTCGGGCGGGTCGACGTCGAGCTCGAGAGCCTGCTGTCGCCCGACCGGTTCGGAGGTGTCCCGGCGCTCGTCGTGGTCTGCGTCGACGTGCGCGACCCCGGGAACCTCGGGTCGATCCTGCGGAGCGCGGACGCGTCCGGGGCCGCTGCCGTCGTCTGCTGCGACGGCAGCGCGGACGTCTACAACCCGAAGACCGTACGGGCGTCGGCCGGCTCGGTGTTCCACGTCCCGATCGTCGTCGAGCGCGTTCCGGCCGAGGTCCTCGCCGCGCTCGGTGTCGCCGGCTTCGAGAGGGTCGGGACGACGCCCCGAGGCGGGACGGACTATGCGGTCGCGGAGCTCGCCGGCAGGGTCGCGCTCGTGCTCGGCAACGAGGCGAACGGACTCGATGCCGAGGTCGCGTCGCATCTCGACACGAGCGTGTCGATCCCCATGCTCGGGCGGGCGGAGTCGCTCAACGTCGCGATGGCGGCGACCGTGCTCTGTTTCGAGCTCGCACGGCGGCGGAGGGCAAGCGGCGGGGGGGCCGCCGGCGATCCGGCAGGAAGTGCCCGCCTACGATGAGCTCGATGGAGCACGTCGCACCCCCACAGCCCGGCGAGGTCGGGGCCTTCGAGACGACGGCGACCGAGCGCGTCGCCTCGGTCGACGACCTGGCGTCCCTCGACGCCCTCGTCGCGGAGCTGACCGGCAAGCGGTCGCCGTTCGCTCTGTGGAAGCGGTCGCTCGGCGGGCTCGCGCACGGCGATCGGCGAGCGATCGGCCAGGAGCTCAACGAAGCTCTCGCCCGGGTCGAGGCACTCGTCGAGAGCCGTCGTGCACTGCTCGCGGCAGCGGCGCGCGAGGTGCTCGTCGTTGCCGACCGCCTCGACCTCACCGACGTCGTGGCCACGCCGGGCGCCGGGCACCTCCATCTCGTGACCCAGGTTCGCGAGGAGCTGGAGGACGTCTTCGTCGGCATGGGCTACGAGATCGCGGACGGGCCGGAGGCGGAGACCGAGTGGTACAACTTCACGGCTCTCAACGTCCCGCGCGATCACCCGGCGCGCAGCATGCAGGACAGCTTCTACCTAGCGACGGGCGACCGTGAGTCGTACCTGCTGCGGACGCAGACCTCTCCCGTCCAGGTGCGGTTGCTCGAGCGTGGCACGCTCCCGCTCTATGCGATCGCTCCCGGGCGCGTCTACAGGCGTGACACGGCGGACGCCCGCCACCTGCCGGTCTTCCACCAGATCGAAGGGATCGTCGTCGACCGCGACGTGACCTTCGGCGACCTCGCAGGCACCGTCGAGACCTTCGTCACGGCCATCTTCGGCACTGGCATCGCGACGCGCCTGCGTCCGGCGTACTTCCCGTTCACGGAGCCGTCTGCGGAGTTCGAGATCACGTGCACCATCTGCACAGGGTCGGGATGCCGGACGTGTGGTCAGACGGGCTGGATCGAGCTCGGTGGCTGCGGGCTGATCCACCCTGCTGTGCTCGAGGCGAGTGGTGTAGACCCCGAGCGGTGGAGCGGCTTCGCGTTCGGCTTTGGGATCGACCGCCTCGCGATCATGAGGCACGAGATCGACGACATTCGGAGCTTCGTGGAGAACGACGTCCGATTCCTCACGCAGTTCTGAGCGCAGCCAGCGGCACGGCAGCCCCGGGCCCGCTGGCTGGTCATCGAGCAGGGTCATCGAGCAGGGTCATCGAGCAGGGAAGGGTTGACGTGCGCGTCCCGCTGTCTTGGTTGCAGGAGTTCGTGCCGCTCGCGACGGCGCCGCGCGATCGCGAGGCCGTCCGGGATCTCGGTCGGGTCCTCGATTCGCTCGGGCTCGTCGTAGAGGGCGTCGAGCACGTCGGCGACGGTCTCGACGAGGTCGTCCTTGCGCGTGTCATCGAGATCCGCGCGATCAAAGGTGCCGAGCGCATCCGTCAGGTCCTCGTCGACGCGGGCGGGCTGGAGCCCGCCGAGATCGTCTGCGGTGCGACGAACTTCGCCGTCGGCGACGTCGTCCCGCTCGCGAAGGTCGGGGCGGAGCTGCCTGGTGGGTTCGTCATCGGTCGGCGAACGCTGCGCGGCGTCGTCTCCGACGGCATGCTCTGCTCGGCACGCGAGATCGGAGTCGGTGGTGACGAGTCGGGGCTTCTCGTGCTCGCGTCGACCGGCGCGCCGGACGGCCCGCTCCCGGCGGGCGTCGAGGTGGGGATGCCGCTCGCCGAGCACCTCGGGATCGTCCCCGACGCCGTGTTCGACGTCGCGGTCGAGCCCAACCGGCCAGACTGTCTCTGCGTGACCGGAATCGCCCGGGACGTCGCGGCACGCCTGAAGCTCCCGTTCGCCGTCGAGGTGCCGGCGGTCGCGACGTCCGGGACACCTGCGTCCAGGTTCGCGTCCGTCGTGATCGACGCGCCGGAGGCTTGCCACCATCTGCTCGCGCGCGTCGTGACGGGCATCGCAGCAGTTCCTTCCCCGCCAGAGGTCGCCCGCCGGCTTCTCCTCGCAGGCATGCGACCGATCGGCGCGGTGGTCGACGCGTCGAACTACGTGATGCTCGAGCTCGGCCAGCCGAGCCACCCTTACGACCTCGAGCGGCTCGGCGGGCACGGGCTCGGTGTGCGCTATGCGCGTCCTGGCGAGCGGCTCGTCACCCTCGACGGTGTCGACCGCGTCCTCGGCCGGTACACCGACGCCCAGGGCCGGACGACCGACGTCGAGGACCTCGTGATCTGCGACGCGCACGGCGCTCCGATCGGCGTCGCGGGCGTGATGGGTGGTGCGGCGACCGAGATCGACGCCTCGACGACGAGCGTCGTGCTCGAGGTCGCCGAGTTCGCGCCTGTCGTCGTGGCGCGCACGGCGAAGCGTCAAGGGGTGCGCAGCGAGGCGTCCGTCCGCTTCGAGCGTGGTGTCGACCCCGAGGGCCTCGCGAGGGCGGCCGACCGTTTCTGCGCCCTACTGGTCGCCGCAGCTGCCCACGGCGGCGCGCAGGCGCCTGTGGTCGCTCCCGGTGACCTCGACGCGCACCCGGTGACCACTCCCCGCCGCTACCTGCGCGTCCGCGTCGGACGTGTCAACGCACTGCTCGGAACGACGCTCGGGGCGGACGAGGTCGAAGCGCTCCTCGCGCCGATCGGGTTCCTTTCTCGGCGTGCCGAGGGCGTGCCGCGTGGCGACGAGCAAGGCGACGCCACGAGCCCCGGGCAGGACGGCACCGGTCAGCAGGACGTGGTGCTCGACGTCGAGGTGCCGTCGTTCCGGCCGGATGCCGAGCGGGAGGTGGACGTCGTCGAGGAGGTGGCGCGCCACGTCGGCTACGAGCGGATCGCAGCGACGCCACGCCGGTCACCGTTCGTCGGGACGCTCGGCGCCCGTACGGCGAACAGGCGACGACTTCGCCGCGTGCTCACGGGTCTCGGCGCGCACGAGGCGTGGACGAGCTCGATCGTCGATCCCTCCCTGCTCGGGCGCGCAGGCGTGCCGCACCCGGTCGTCGCCCTCGCCAATCCGATGGTCCACGAGGAGTCCGTCCTCCGGGCCCACCTGCTTCCAGGCCTGCTCGGCGCGCTCAGGCACAACGTGGCCCACCGCAATCCGGCCCTCAGGCTGTTCGAGATCGGGCGGGTCTTCGTCCCCGTGGAGGGCGACGGTCTTCCGTGTGAGAGCGAGCACGTCGGCGTGCTCCTCGCCCGCGACGGTGACGACGCCGCGAGCGCGGTCCACGTCCTCGGCGTCGTCGCCGAGCAGATGGGGCTCGACCGGGAAGCGCTCGCCCTCGACCAGGCGATGGCGGCGCCCGAGCCCCTGGTCGCGCTCGGGACGCACCCGAGCCGGCGTGCCCTCGTGCGAGCGGGTGCCGGTGCCGGCGGCGTGCTCGGCGCGCTCGGCGAGGTCGACCCGCGCGTGCTCGAGGAGTTCGGGATCGCCGGCCGCGGCCGGGTTGGCTGGCTCGTGCTCGACCTCGGCGCCCTCGACGAGGCTCCGACGAGGGACCGGCGGGCGCGCCCGGTGAGCCGGTTCCCCTCGAGCGACGTGGACCTGTCGTTCGTGCTCGACGACGCGACGCCTGCGGCGGCTCTCGAGTCGACGCTTCGCGCGAGCGCAGGAGAGCTGTGCGAGTCGGTCCGGCTCCTCGAGAGCTATCGCGGCCCGGGGATCCAGTCCGGTGGTCGGAGCCTCACCTACCGGCTGCGGTTCTGCGCGCTCGACCGGACCCTCACCGATGCCGATGTCGCTGGGCTGCGTGCAGCGTGCATCGCCGCGGTCGTGGCCGAGCTCCCCGCGACGCTGCGCGGCTGAGGGCGACGGCTCCGCCGCTCCGGCGCCGCGTCTCTCACGTCGGCTCGAACCCGTCGTCGCCGGCGCCCTCCTCGTCGCTGCGGTCGTCGGGTCCGAGAGCCTCGTCGATATCGAGGTCGTCGTCGAGCAACTCGGAGATGTGCTCGGTGACCGGGCCGAGATAGGGCTGGGCGCGAACCCGCGCGGCGCCGTCGAGTCCGTCGAGGAAGGAGTACGCGACGGCGACGGCGACGTCGGCGCCCGGAGTGGTCGCAACGATCTCGATGGCCGCGAATATCCGCTCGATCCGGTCCTCGGTCTCGTCGCTCGGCTCCTCGCTCAACAGCATGGACGCGAGCTCGGCGAGCTCGGCGAAGACGCTGTGCGCGCTCAGGCCGTCGTCGAAGATCTCGGCGAGCTCGGCGACGACCGGTCCGAGCTCCGGCAGCGCGTCGAGCAGTGCCGAGAGAGCGACGGCCGAGGCGTGGCCGACGTCACCTGCATGGCGCGCCCGCAGCAGGTCGCGTTCGACTGGCATCGCGTCGACTGGCATCGCGTCGACTGGTGGCGTGTCCATCTCGTCGCTCTCCTCGTTTCCCCGTCCCCGCCATCGAGGCGACGATCAGGTGTCCATGGGTGTAGGAGCAGCAGCGACCGCTCCGATCGCCGCGGACCGTAGGGGAGGCGACTACCGGTCGCGCGTTCAGCGGGGGAGGAGGATCTTCTCGAAGGCGTTCGCTATCGCCGAGTAGCCAGAGGCGTCCGGGTGGATGTCCGCCGAGTCGATGTTGCTCGACACCGGGCACATCCAGGTCCAACGGCACACGTAGGCGACGTCCGCAGGAAGGGTCCGCCCGCCGTAGGAGAGCAGGGGGATCACCGTCCCGGTGTGGAACGCGCCCGCGACGTTCGCGACCGGGACCCTGTAGCGGTGGTATATGGACGCGAGGATCGCGTTGAAGCCGTCGGCGACGACGACCGAGAGAGCGGCCTCCGCTGCACCTTTCGCACCTCCGGGCCGATATGCGGCGGCGAGGAAGGGGTCGTAGTAGTTCATCGCCACGAGACGTGCGCCGGGGTCGTCGACAGCCAGGGCGGCGCGGAGCGAGTCGAGGATACGGGGGAGGCGCGAGCTAATGCCGGTCCGAGCCCGTGCGAGGCAGGCGAGGTCGACATTTGCCGACGACAGGCAGGCGTCGACGTCGTTCGCGCCGATGTCCAGGGTCACGAGGCTCACCTCGCCGCGGTGGCGTCCGAGGTAGGAGCGAGCTGCTGCCAGCTGGGAGGCGGCTCCGAGCTCGCCACGGTAGGCAGATGCGCATGCAGGCTCTGCGGGAGTCGACGACATCGAGGTCGTCGTCTCGCCGGGACAGGCGAGGTCGACGAGCCCGAGGCCGAGGCGACGCGCGACGTCGGCCGGGTAGCTCCCGGGGTAGCCCTGGTCGGGAAAGCCTGTCGCAGGGTCTGTCGGTGGCGCCTTCCTACCGTCTGCCGGCTGGTAGCCGGCAGCGAGCGAGTCGCCGAGCGCGAGCAGCACACGCGGCGTCTGTGTCTGCGGGCCAGGGCTGGCGCTCGGCCGCGCGCCGGTGGCGGAGGGTGAGACGGCCACGAGGGATCCGGCCACGAGCGCGCCGGCGGCGAGGAGCAGCGACGTGGCCTTGCGAGAGAATCGGAGCCGGGGCATGCAAGCGATGCTCGCATGCCGGTGCATCGTCGTCAGGTCGCCTCCGTCAGGTCGCCTCCGTCAGGTCGCCTCCGTCAGGTCGCCTCCGTCAGGTCGCCTCCGTCAGGTCGCCTCCGTCAGGTCGCCTCCGGAGCGCGGGCGCCGTGGCGCTCTGCCTCGAACTTGCGGCGTAGGAGAGCGCGACGCTCCTGGATCTCGCGGTAGGAGAGCCGCTCGATGTCGGCCGAGACGCCGAGCGAGGATCGGACGGAGTCGAGGTCGGCGGGCCGCTGGCGGGGGTCGATGCCGATCTCCGAGGCGATCCGGCCACCGTGGCGGCTCGCAAAGTACGCCGAGATCCCGGCGACCTCGCCGAGAAGGTCGATGTCGGGGGCGAGCGTTGCCACGGCACCGTCGAGGAACAAGATGTCCTTCACGAACAGCATCAGCTCCTTGGGCATCTTCGCCCCGTAGCCGAGAAGCTGCTTCGTGAGGTCGCGCAACTGCTTGGTGAGCTCTTCGGCGCTCATCTCGACCACGTCCTGCGGCGGGTCGTCGAGCCCGAGGTCGGCAACGACCTGGTCGATATCGGCATCGGCGTCGAGGGCTCCGAGATCGCGCAGCGCCTGGACCTGGGCGCGCACGTCGTTGAGCGTGCCGCCCATGACGAGCCGGAGGAAGGCGACCCGGCGCTCTTCGACGAGCCGCCCCGTGATCCCGAAGTCGAGAAGTGCCACGCGACCGTCGGGCTGGACCAGCAGGTTGCCGCCGTGGAGATCGCCATGGAAGACGCCGTAGAGCATCGCTCCCTCGAGGAACGACACCACACCCGCTCGCAGCACGTCCTCGGTCTTGATGCCGGCCGCCTTCATGCCGGCGACGTCGTCCCACGAGAAGCCGTCGAGCTGC
>JAJZCK010000129.1 GCA_021846125.1 Actinomycetes bacterium
GCCAGGCCTCCACGGCGCTGTCTGCGACGGCACGGCTCACCGAGCCTTCGGTCCGGATGCTCGCGTCGACGCGTAGCAGGCTAGCCATCAGGTGTTCCTCCTGTCTGTGTCTGTGTCTGTGTCTGTCTGTGTCTGTGGTGGTCCCGAGTATACGTATGAGCGACAGATGATCTTGTCAGCAGATTCTATGTCTGGAAGACGATACTGGTGGTGGGGATAGACTCGGGCGGTGAGCTCGAGTCGTGCCGCCGGGGAGGTCGCGCCGCAGGATTCCTGCCACCCCGACCTCGGCTGGGCGCTGACGACGGTCCTTCGTGCCTATGTGCACGCCGCAGACCGGGCGCTCGAGGACCTTCCAGGCGGCAGCCGCGCGTTCCGCCTGCTCGTTGCGGTCGCTCGGGACCATCTCCCGAGCCAGCTCGCCGTCGCGCACAGCGCAGGGCTTGACCGCACCGTGGTGACCTACCTCCTCGACGACCTTGTCGCGGCGGGTCTCGTCGAGCGCCAGCCGGACCCTGCAGACCGCCGGGCGCGGCGTGTCGTGCTCACCGAGGCAGGTGGGCGGCGCCTAGAGGATTTCGAGCGCCGGCTGCGTGGTGTCGAGGACGACGTGCTCGGGATCCTCGGCGCGGACGACTGTGCCAGGCTCCGCTCGTTGCTCGGGCGTGTCGCGGGAGAGCTGCGCGACATGGAGCCGACGACCTGCAAGCACGTCGCCGAGATGGCCGGCGGTGCGGCGTGCGATGCCGCGGCACCGACGCGATGCTGAGGCAGGGCCGGGACCCACACATGGTCTTGGCACACCGCCACCGCTACCGCCGACGCGGGAGCCGCTGCTGACGCCTCGGACCCCGCGCCCGCGCTCGACGCTCGACGTGCCTGGCACGACGTCCTGCCCGCGGCACGCGCGGCATCGGGCAAGCGCCTGGCGTCCGACTGCTACCTCGCCGAAGTCTCGTGCTCTGATCCCGACGACGCTGTACCTCTGCCGGACCGAGGCAGCGGACCTTCCCGGCCCACCTCGCGTCAGCTCGCCGCCTTGGCACCCCGCCGGCCAACGCCACGGCCCGCTCCGCGCCCGGCGTCCGCGATGACGTCGAGGATCTCGTCTCCGACGAGCTCGTGGCGCTCGAGGAGCGCGTCGCGCAGCGCCTCGACGACGTGGCGATGCTCGTCGAGCATCTCGTAGGCCGCCGACTTGAGGCGTCGCAGCACCTCCTCGACCTCTTCCCGGGCGCTGTCGGACGCGAGCACCTTCGTCGCGAGGTTGCGCCCCCCGACCGCCTCGACTGCCTCGAGCGAGACGAGCGAGCTCCCCATCCCGAGCGCTCCGACCATCTGGCAGGCGGCGTCGGTCGCCGCCTTCAGGTCGCTCGCGACCCCCGAGCCGGCGGCGCCGAAGAAGAGCTCCTCGGCTGCCATCCCGCCGAACGCTATCTGGACGAGCGCCTCGATCTCGACCTTCGTGCGCGTGAAACGCTCCTCGGTGTCGCTGTGGAGCAGCAGGCCGAGCGCCGTGCCGCGCTTGACGATCGAGAGCACGTCGAGCTTGCGTCCCTTGCCGACGAGCCAGGCCACGGTCGCGTGCCCGGACTCGTGCGTCGCGATCGCCCTGCGCTCCTGCTCGGTGTACTCGACCGGCTGGCCGAGGCCGATCTGCTCGGCCATCTTCGCCTGCTGGAGGTCGTTCCACGAAAGGCGGTCGCCTCCACGGCGGAGCGCCCAGACGAGCGCCTCGTCGAGCAGGTGCTCGAGCATCACGGGGGAGTGCCCGATGGTCATCGCCGCGAGCGATTCCCGCTTGGCGTCCTCGTCGAGCTCGGGCTCGTGCGCCTTCTTCGCGAGGTAGTAGTCGAGGATCTCGCGCCGAGCGGCGCGCGACGGGAGGTCGAAGTAGATCTTGCGGTCGAAGCGACCAGGCCGGAGAAGCGCCGGGTCGAGATCGACCGCCCGGTTGGTCGCCCCGATGACGAGGATGTTCGCGTGTGGAGGCGGTGGCTTGCGGAGCTGGCGGTGCGCGGGGAGCCAGGCGTTCACCGCGTCGACGAGCTTGCCCGCGACGCGCCGTGACACCGGTGGCTGGTCGAAGGACTGGAGCTGGACGAGCAGCTCGTTCACGACTCCCGAGACGCCCTCGGAGCGCACCCCCATGCCGGCGCGAGCGGAGCCGATCGCGTCGATCTCCTCGATGAAGCCGATCGCACCGCCCTCGCTGCGCGCGTACTTGCGCAGCGCCTTGAAGTACGAGCGGAGCTTGCGGTTCGTCTGGCCGTAGTACATCGACTGGAACGCCGACGCGGAGACGAAGAGGAACGGGACGCCCCCTTCGGCGGCCATCGCTTTCGCGAGGTGCGTCTTGCCCGTGCCGGGCGGGCCCTCGAACAGGATCGCGCGGCGGGACGTACCGCCCATCTCCTCGGTGAAGGTCTTGTGGGCGAGGAAGAGGTTGAGCGTCTTCACCGCCTCGTCGACCATCATCGCCGCGCCGCGCACGTCGGAGAAGCGGACGTCGATCTCGCTAGGGCGGTAGAGCACGTGCGGCGAGCGGCCGGCGCCGAGCATCGGCCCGACGAGCACGGTGGCGAGGAGGACGACGAGGACGAACGCCGGGAGGTAGCGAGCGTCCCCGGCTGGCAGGTGGATCCCCGGCAGTCCTTCGCGGGTGAGCGCCGCCCGCACGCTCAACCCGACGAAGATCGGAAGCAGCACGAGCGCCGCAGTGCGCAGCCGTGACCGCCTCGACCGCTCACGCGCTCGGGCGACGTCTGTCGTCCGGCTCTCGAGGACGCTCGACTGGCCGATCGCCCGCAACGCGGCCCTACCCGTCTCGTTCGTCACCACTGCTCCCTCGCGTCCGGCGGCACCATCTTTCTAGTGCCTGACTACCGTCATCTCCAGGTCGCGAAGGCGCAATCGGCTGCAGTACAAGCACGAAGAGTGATCAAAGATACGCGCAGAGTGGGAACGGCCCCGAGCAGCTCCGCGCGGGGCAGCGCGACCGGAGACGCGGCACGGCGCGGGCCGTGTAGCGGAGCGTGACCAGACGTGCCGGACCTCGGGGTGGTCGGTCTCTCACGGGGGATCGGTGCCTTCGCCCCTTCGGCGCAGGGACCGACGCCCCGAGGTCGACGCGGAGCGTGGAACCCGCCCGGGAGCCGGCTCGCCGCCGGGCTCGTCGCCCTCTCGCCGATCGCGCTGCTCCTTGCTCTCGCTGTGTCACGCTCGCTTGCCGAGCGGGACGCGCCAGGTGAGCTCCGTGCCCCCACCGGGGCGGGCGCCGAGGCTGAACGAGCCGCCTAGCAGCTCGGCACGTGTCGCCATGTTGAGCAAGCCGCTACCGGTGTGGTGGCCGCCGGGCCTCATGCCGACGCCGTCGTCGGTCACTGTCAGGTGCACGTCGTCACCGACGCTCAGCTCGACATCCACGGCGCGCGCATCGGCATGGCGGGCGACGTTCGCGAGTGCCTCGCGCAAGCTGGCGAGGAGCTCGGACGCAACGGAGTCGGCGACAGCGTTGTCGATCGGGCCCGCGAAGCGGACCGCGGGCTCGAAGCCGAGCGCCCGGGCCGCCTCCGCGCTCAGCGCGAGCACCCGGGCCCGCACGCCCGACCTGGCGGCCGGCGGTGGCTCGAGCGCGAAGATCGTCGTGCGGACCTGGCGGATCGTGTCGTCGAGGTCGGCAACTGCCTCCTCGAGGCGCGAACGGAGCTCGCGGTCCGGTGCGAGCGGTACGACGGACTGGAGCGAGAGGCCTGTGGCGAACAGTCGTTGGATGACGGTGTCGTGCAGGTCCCGGGCGATGCGCTCGCGGTCCTCGCTCAAGGTGAGCTCGGTGACGCGTGCGTACAGCCGGGCATTGTCGAGCGCGCCTGCGACAGCGGACGCGAGCGCGACCGCGAGCGCTTCGTCGGCGGCGGAGAACTCCGCAGCGCCCTGCTTCTCAGTCAGGTACAAGTTGCCGAACACCTCGCCCCGGACACGGAGCGGAACGCCGAGGAACGAGTGCATCGGCGGGTGCCCGGGTGGGAAGCCGACGGAGTGCGGATGCGCCGAGATCTCGGCGAGGCGAAGCGGCTCCGGGTCGAGGATGAGCGACCCGAGGATCCCGGCGCCCTCGGGTGGTCGCCCGATCTTCGCGACGACGTCGTCCGCCATGCCGACGTGGACGAACTCGGCGAGGGACTTGCCCGACAGGTCGAGCACGCCGAGCGCGCCGTAGCGGGCTCCGGTGAGCGTGCGCGCGGCCTCGACGACGCGGCGGAGCATCGGCGCCATCTCGAGGTCGGCCTCGACCGAGAGCACCGCGTCGAGCAGCGCCTGGAGCTTGTCCGGGTCCCGGAGCGCATGGTATGGCACGGTCGCATCGTGGCACGCGTCTGGCCCGGGCGCACGCGCCAGTGTGTGGGCTCCAGGTCCTTCGGCCCTAGCGCGTCCTGCGCGTATCGGCCAGGATGGCGGGGTCTACCGTGGTGCCGTCGGCGGTGGGGCTGCCCGCCCGAGGTGGTGCAGTTCGAGCCGAGGCACGCTTGCGACGAGGAGCCAGACGATGTTCCTGCAGGACTTCCAGGAGGTGGAGCGACCGTGGGACGAGGTGGTCGAGCGGCTCAAGTCCGATACCGACGCGCTGCTAGCCGGGGCGCTCGACACGGCGCGCTCGGAGGACGAGCGGCTGCGGGCGCGGGTCGGACCGCCAGGCTGGCCCGCGATGCTCGCGAAGACCGTCGCCATCCATCCCGGCTCGCTGCGCTCCTACGGCGACACGGTGCTGCTCGCCTTCTCCTGGGAGGCGACCACCGGGGCGTCGCTGTTCCCGCGCCTCGACGCTGACCTCGAGGTCGCGCCGCTCGGCCCCGGGCGCACCCAGCTCGCGCTGCGCGCCCGCTACCAGCCACCCGGGGGCGCCCTCGGGCGCGGCGTCGACCAGCTCCTGCTCCACCGCCTGGCGGAGTCGACGATCCGGGCCTTCCTCGTCCGCGTGTGCGCCGGGCTCGCCGGGGACGGAGCGACGTCTGCCTGACCCTCGTGCGGCGCAGCGACACCGTGCGGCAGCGGGGACGACCGTCTCGGAAGGCCTCGTCGCGGACCGTGCCGCTGCGCTCGTCCGTGCCACGGCCGGGCAGGAAAGCGCGCGTGCCGGCGCCACCTCGTGTGCGCGACGAGACGGCGCCGGCGCGGCGTGCGCCAGGCCCGCGGTCCGCGGTCGGCGCGATCTCGGCGCTAGGTCCAGACGTCGGAAGGCCGAGGGCTACCTGCGGGCACCTCGCCTACCGCGGGTGCCTCACGCCGCCGGACGCGCAGCTCGCGAAGGACGGGGCGATCGACCGTCGTAGCAGCACCGAAGGCGAGCATCGCAAGGACGAGCAGCGCTAGGGAGATCCACAATGCGTCGACGAGTCCGGCCATCGTCTGTCCTCCTTGCCGCCACGGCGTCAGAGCCAAGCGGGCGTCGGTGACGACAATGCCAGGCGGTTGTTGCGATTCCTGGCGCCATATGCGAAGAACGTGTTAGGGAGGCGCTGTCGCCGCCGGCGGGTCAGGGTAGCGTGCTGCGCGTGCAGAGCGACGTTCCCGGCGGCGAGCTGGCGGCGGACGTGTCGCGACTGCGTGCGCTCGTTCGGTCTGGGGCGACGTCGAGCCTCGCCTGGAGGCTCGACCAGCTCGTAGCCCTGCGCTCGGCGCTGGTCCGTGACGAGGACGTGCTTGTCCGAGCGCTTGCTGTAGACCTCGGAAAGCCTGCGGCCGAGGCGATGATCACCGAGATCGGTGTGGTGGTGGCCGAGATCGACTACGTGCGCCGGCATCTCGCCGGTTGGGTGCGAGGCGACAAGGTGCGTGTCGGGCTAGCCGGCTGGCCGGGACGGGCATCGGTCGAGCGTTGCCCGCTCGGCGTCGTCCTCGTCGTCTCACCGTGGAACTATCCCGTCTACCTCGGCGTCATGCCGGTCGTCTCGGCTCTCGCCGCGGGCAGCTGCGCAGTGGTGAAGCCGTCCGAGCTGGCGCCTGCGACGGCTGCGGCACTTGCCCGGCTCCTGCCCGCGGCGACGCCGGCCGCCGTCGTGGCCGAAGGTGGGCCGAGCGTCGTCCACGAGGCTCTGTCCGCCGGGGTCGACCACCTCTTCTTCACGGGCAGCACGGCTGTCGGCCGGATCGTCGCCGAGTCGGCAGGACGGCTGCTCGTGCCCGTGACCCTCGAGCTCGGGGGGAAATGCCCCGCGGTCGTCGACGCCACCGTCGACCCGCGCGCCGCGGCACGACGCATCGTCTGGGGGAAGTTCGCGAACGCCGGGCAGACCTGCGTCGCGCCGGACTACGTCCTCGTGCACCAGGAGGTCGCCGACCGCTTCGCCGACGAGGTGTGCGCCGCGGTCCGTGCCTTCTACGGCGCGGATCCCCGGCGAAGTCCCGACTACGGTCGCATCGTCGACAAGCGCCATCTCGACCGGCTGCTCCAGATTCTCGAGGGGCACGCCGGGCGTGTCGTCCTCGGTGGCGGGTGCGATCCAGACGACCGCTACCTCGCACCGACGGTCGTGCGGGAGCCGGCCCTGTCTTCACGCCTCATGCGCGAGGAGATCTTCGGTCCGGTCCTGCCCGTCGTCGCGGTCGCCGACGTGCCGAGAGCTCTCGAGGTGGTCGGTGCGCTGCCGGACCCGCTCGCGGTCTACGCCTTCACCCGGGACGCGGGCACCATCCGGGCGCTGCGCGACGGGACGAGGTCCGGCGGCTTCTTCGTCAACGTCGCGAAGAGCCAGCTCGGCATCGCCGGCCTCGCCTTCGGCGGCATAGGTCAGTCGGGGACCGGATCGTCTCGCGGACGCCTCGGCGTCGAGGCGCTCTCCCAGCACCGTTCGCTCTACGCGCGCCCGGCCTGGCCCGATCTCGCCTTGCACCACCCTCCCTACGGCAACCTGGGGACCTGGTTGCTCCGCAGGATGCTCCACATGCCGGGTCGACCCCGGCACGAGGGTGCGCCTACGGGGCGAAGCTGAATGCCCCGGGGACCTTCGCCGTCGTGTCGAGGAGCAGCTCGACCCAGGTCTTGCCCGGAGCGAGGCCGACCGGCTGGCCGCTCGACGTCGTGAACGTCGTCGGTGCGCTCAGGTCCTTGCGGTGCCAGGTCACCGCTATCGCACGACCGCCGCGAAAGACGTAGCCCGCTCCGGTGCCGGTGGTCTTGCTCTCGACGTCACCTGTAGATCCCGGGCTCTCGGGGTACGGGCCGTAGCTGTAGTGGACGATCTGGACGACGACGTTCGCCGCGGTGACCGGTTGGTTGGTCGCGGCGTCGACGTCCGGCGCGCCCGCGTAGGTGTGCAGCCACGTGCCCGACGACGCCTGCCACTTCCAGAGCACGTCGGTGCCCGCGGAGAAGTTGAGCGTGATCGAGCTCGCCGGCTTCGACCCGGCCGGGAGCGACGACGAGTACCGGAAGATCGGTTGCGGGGCAGTCGTCTGGGAGGGAAAGAGCTTCCACAAGGCGGAGCTGCTCGTGTAAAGGTTGTCCGGCGGCACGCGGTTCGTGGTGCGGTAGGCGGCCTGCGAGTAGTTCGTCAACAGGTCGATCGCCTTGATGTACCTGAGCGACTCCGCGGTGTTGACGTCGGGGTTGATCCCGCCGGCGAAGGCGAGCAGGGAGGTCCGGAACTCGGCGAGGATGTGCCAGTCGACCCAGCGGATCGAGCGGACCGGGCCGATGACCGGCGCGTTCTCGCACTGGAAGACGGCCACGTAGCGCATGATGCCGCCTTCGGCCGGCGTGTCGTAGACGACGTCGGCCTCGGAGAGCCCGCTCTGGGGACGCGCGCCCTGTGGCTCGTTGCCGATCTTCACGGCTAGTGGCGGGCGCTTCGGCACGACGCCGCCCGGTGCCGGGGTGTCGGTGAGGGGGCAGCGGTCGCTCGCGAGCGACGGCACGGTGGTGGTGGGCGCGATTGCCACCACCTCGGGCCCC
>JAJZCK010000130.1 GCA_021846125.1 Actinomycetes bacterium
GATCCGGAGAGCCGAGACGATGTCGTCGGCAACCGCGTCCCACTCCACGAAGAAGTCAGTCGCCCGGGCGTCGAGAAAGACGAACCGCGCGAGGTTGAAGGGGATGGCGTCCGCTGCCAGCACGCCGGAGTAGAGGGTGAAGCAGCGCCGATTGGCGGCGGCGATGTCGAACCGGCCGTTGCGGACGTAGGCGGGCGTGCCCGTCATCACGCCGAGGATGCGGGCGATGCTGGGGCATATGGCGGTGCGGACTGCGCCGTCGGACGCCCACCCGCCGGAGCGCTGGGCGGGCACGGCCGTACGGGCGAGGTCGGACAGGTGAAAGCGCTCTGCCTCGTCGAGCTGAAGGGCGTCGTTGAGCGCCCGATGTCGACCATCACCCGCCAGCCCTTCGACGTCTTGTAGACGTGGCCCGACACGCTCGATCTTTCTATGCGGCCGGCTCGAGGCCGAGCACCGCTCGAAGCTCGGCGGTCGGGATGCGAAGAGCCCGGCCGACGAGGGACCACCGCAAGGCGCGCCGCCGCACGTGGCTTCTCTGGACGTCGGTCGGACGTCCACGCGTCGAGAGCAGGCGGCCCACGGCTCGCCAGCCACGACGCGGGCTCCTCAACGGGGGGGAGCACGGCGATCACTGCCAGTCGACCCAGACGCGCGGCGGTCGCTTGCAGACGCGCGCTCGACTCCCGACCCGGTCGGATCGGAGATAGAGGACCTTCCGTCGCCTTGCCCCCCGGAGACAAGGTCGTGACCGTCGACCTGGACGATGTCGACGCCGCCGATGGCGGCGAGCGTGCAGTCGACGATCCGGCCCCGAGTGAGTGGGCGCGATCCACAGCGAAGCGGTGCCGTCAGATCGTGACGATGGTGACGTCAGCGCCACCGGCCACCAGGCGCGTGTCCTCGGGGTCACTCGGACGTTGGCGCCTGCCGTGTCGAGGGGAACGTCAGCAATTCGAAGGGAGCTCGCGAAGGCCCACGACGACGCGGTGCCGTCCCAACCCACCTCGACCCGCACGGCAGTCGGCACAGCCAGGGGAGTATCGGTGGCACGCCACTTGCGGCTCGCGACAACCTGGGCGTGGCTCACGACCTTGCGGTGCTTGGGATGCGCCGGATCGCCGAGCGCTCGGGCAGCCACGTTGTCGAGCAGGACGAGCCGGTTCGCGCCGCGGAGGCTGCCCGCGCCTCGGCCCACAGCAACACGTCGTCGAAGCTTGCGTCAGGATGCTTCTCGACGATCTCGACGGCGGCCCGGCGGAGGAGGTCTGGTTGGCAGGCAAGCGGATCGCCGTCAAGCTCAGCTGCCACAACGGCGAGACGGACGAGTTCGGCGTGTCGTGAGCGGGGCTCCCGAGAATCCGGCCGATCTGCTCGATCGCGTTCGGTTGCTTCACACCCAGGGAGATTCTTGTCGATGACCGGCCCTCCGCCCGGTTCTGGCCCTCGGACTCAGCCACACTGATCCTGCCGGTGATCCTCACTGGCCCCATCACGTACTCCACGCGACGCCTGCACGGGCGGGGAGAGCCCGCGAAGGTGAACGCGTCGTGAGAGCTGCGTGTCGATGACCGAGCGGGAAGAGCCGGAGTCGACGAGGAACGGGGACGTCCCAGCTCCCTCGATGCACACGCTGGCGGGTGCGACCGCGCCCTTGCCGAGACCGATGATCCTGAACTTCAAGACCGACGGACTGTTAGGAGCAGATCGGAATCGGCGGCACCCTGCAGGCTCGATCTGACGAGGTAGGCGGCCGCGCCCACCAAGGAGCTGGTGCGACGCCATCGCGCAGCGCTCGGCCTCGATGTCCCGGAGCGCCATGCCGACACGGGGAGGCGTCGTTGGGCGCAACCGGGGCCGTAGGGGCCAGGACAGCTCGTGTCCACCCGGACGACGTGGAGCCGGTTCCCGTCCTGCGCCGATCCCCGGCCTCGGCAATCCGAAGATCGACGGTCGTGCGCGTCCCCGTCACGAGACCGGCTCACCTGGACGGAAGGCGGCGTGCCGACATGGTCACGAAGTCCCGCGCCCACCACGGCTCGAAGAAGGTCCATGGCCCCTGCACGGTTCCGGGCAGGAGCTTCGTCCCGTTGGACGGCGCCGCGAGCCCGCCCGGGGTCGGGGGCGAGTAGGTGGCGAGCACCGTCCAGTCGGGGTTGATGTCGAGCTGCATGGCACGCACCGCACCGGCGCGAACGAGGACCTGCGCGAGCTGGAGCGGGTCGAGGCTCGGCCCGGTGACGTAGACCAGTGCACCGTCGGCAGCGATCCCGAGGCCGGACCGCCACTGGTGCTCGACACCTGGGACGGACGCCGCGCACGAGGTCGCGCCACACGTCGCGCCCCATGCCTGCCAGTCCGGGCTCGCGGCCGCGCTCGTGGGCCGGCCAGCGACGACGAGCGGCGACAGGTTCTGGCGGACGCTCACGACCTGCGGGGTCATCTTGAGGTCCTTTCCCCACACGCCGACGTCGACCCTCCCGCCGGAGTAGATCACGAGAGATGCGACGCCGGGCCGGAGCGGATCGACGACGCGACCCTCTGTGTAGTAGCCACCTCCTGCGACCTTCATCACGAAGCCGCCGTTGAACGCGGCTACCACCGAGGCCGCCTGCGCCGGCTCGATCGGAGCGGTGTAGCGGTAGGGCCCGCCTCCGGGGCTCATCGAGCCCGAGTACAGCCGGGCCGACAGCAGGCGGGTGTCCATCCAGGCGACCCCTGCCGGCTGCGTGCCTCCCGGAGGGACGAGCGTCGTCTCGTAGACCGCACGAAGGCCACCCACCAGTCGCCCGGCAGGGCTCCATAGCCCGGCACCCGGGACCGAGTGGCCAGGGAACGGTGCGAGCGCTGCAGGAGTCCGCAAGGGCACGACGGGAGGGCCCGCGACCCACGGCACGAAGGCGACGGGCGCGCCGGCGCAAAGCGCGACGCGCGCCAGGACGCCGACAGCGGCTCGTGCGGTGGCTCGACCGGTGGCTCTCTCAGCCGTCACGCGCGGCGCCCACGAAGCGGCGTGCCGCCCGGCACGACGGAACGCACGCAGGCAGTCTCATCCCATATAGCGTGAATATTCAGCGCCACGACGCCATCTACCAGGCGTAGGCTTCCGGGGCCGCTCCTCCCGGGCCGGGCCAGATCTCGTCCAGCCTCGCAAGGCCGACATCGTCGAGCGTGATGCCGAGCGCACGTTCGGCGGCGTCGAGCTGCTCGAGCGTCCTCGGACCGATGATCGGCGCGGTCACGACCGGCTGGTGCAAGAGCCATGCAAGTGCCACGTCGCCGGGCTGCTCGCCCCGCTCTGCGCAATACGCCTCGTAAGCGTCCACCTGGCTCTTCTGCTTCGCGAGGCGCGCCTTCACCTGGTCGCTCGCCCGCCGCCCCTCTGCAGCGCCGGCCAGGGCGCCGCCGAGGAGCCCGCCCGCGAGGGGGCTCCACGGCAAGACGCCGAGCCCGTAGTCCGCGCTAGCGGGAAGGACCTCGAGCTCGACTGTGCGATCGGCGAGATTGTAGAGCGACTGCTCGGACACGAGGCCGTAGGAGTGCCTGGCACGAGCGGCTTCCTGGGCCTTGGCGACGTGCCAGCCGGCGAAGTTCGAAGACCCGACGTAGATGACCTTCCCCTGCGCGACGAGCGTGTCCATCGCCTGCCAGATCTCGTCCCACGGCGACGACCGGTCGACGTGGTGCATCTGGTAGAGGTCGATGTGGTCGGTCTGCAGGCGGCGCAGCGAGTCCTCGCACGCCTGGCGAATGTGGAACGCGGACAGCCCCCGGTGGTTGGGTGCGTCCCCCATCGTGTTGTAGACCTTCGTCGCGATCACCACCCTCGAGCGGTGGTCGCCCTTCGCCAACCACCGACCGACGATCTCCTCCGTCGCCCCGCGACCTCCGTAGACGTTGGCGGTGTCGAAGAAGTTGATCCCGTCGGCGAGCGCCTTGTCCATGATCACGTGGGACTCGGCCTCCGGGGTACGTGGCCCGAAGTTCATCGTCCCGAGGCAGAGCCGGCTGACCTCGAGGCCCGTCCGTCCGAGATGCGTGGTGTCCATGTCGTTCCCTTCCTCGTCTCGCTGACCGTGTCGTGTCGTACCGGGCCTTCGAGGTCGCGCTCCTAGAGAGCCGGTGTGACCTCGAACCGCTCGAAGACCGACTCGAAGCCCGGCCCCTGGGGCGAGGCGCACATGACTCCGCCGAACAACGGCACCCCCGGATCGACGTAGGCGACCCGCACGAGCTCGGGAGCGCCGACGAGGTACCGTACCTCGACGCAGTCGCCGGCTCGCGTCACCTCCATGGTGAGGCGCTCGGGGAGCTCCGGCGGGCTCACGATCGACCAGTCCGAGAAGCCGCGAGTGACGACCGTGCTCACGCGCCGGATGCCGTCGACGTACTCGACCCCACATTTCAGCCACTCGCTCTCGCTCCCGCGAAGCATGACGCCGGCTTGGTCGTACTGCGCGGCGAACTCGCCCGTGAACGTCACCGTCATGCGGAAGTCACCCCTCATCTCGCGGCCGAACACGTGCCCGTCGTCCTTGACGAAGCCGTAGTGCGTGTGACGCCAGAAGTCCGTCGCCCCGCCACTTCGCACCCGCAGGCCCTGGGGCGTGACGGACCACTGCGGAGGAGGGTTGAGCCACGCGAACCCCGCCCAGTTCCCCGCGGTCATGCGGTGCGCCCCACGGGTCGCGCCGCGTCGACCGCCGAGCGCCGGTCGCCGAGGATCGTGGAGATCGCCGAGTCGTCCGACGCCGCGAGGCCGGCAGCCTCCCCGAGCCTGTAGAGCTGCTCGGCAGCCGACGCCACGGGGAGGGCGACTCCCGCCTCACGGCCCGCGTCGGCCACGATGCCCATGTCCTTCACGAAGATGTCGAGCCGGGAGAGCACCTCGGGCACACGACCGGCGAGCGCCTCGACGATCCGCGGTCCGCGGTTCGCGAGCATGAACGACGACGCGGCACCCGCCCCGAGCGCTGCGAGCGCCGCGTCGGGGTCGATCCCGAGACCCTTCGCGAGAGCGAGCGCCTCCGCGGCGGCTGCGATATGCACACCGCACAAGAGCTGGTTGACAGCCTTCATCGCTTGGCCGTCGCCCGGGTCGGGGCCGACCACGACGACGGTGGACGCGAGGAGGTCGATCACGGGTCGAGCACGGGCGACGGCCTGCGCGCTGCCTCCGAGGAGGGCGAGGAGGTCGCCCGACGCGGCACGCGCCGGGCCGCCGCTCACGGGCGCGTCGAGCAGTTGGATCCCGCCTGCCTCGAGTCCACGTGCCACGAGGCGGGCGCCGGGCGCACCGACGGTGCTCGTGAGGACGACCACCGAGCCCGCGCCGAGCGCTCGGGCCGCGCCGGCCGGTCCGAACAACGCCGACTCGACATGGGCGAGGGTCCGCACGGCGACCACGACGACACCGGCGCCCGTCGCCGCCTCTGCGGGAGTCCTCGCCGCAGTCGCACCGGCGGCACGGGCCCTGTCGAGCGCCGGCTCCGACGGGTCGTAGGCCGCCACCTCGAGACGTGAGCACGCAGCGAGGCGCGACGCCATCGGTAGCCCCATCGCCCCCAGGCCGACGACGGCGACCCGCTCGTCACGCCCTTCTGGTGGATCCGACGCCGTCTCCGGCATGGTCGAGGTCATGAGACCGACCCTCCTCGTCGCTCGGCACGCCCGAGAAGGCGCGTCGTCCGGACGGCCGCTGCTGCGACCGCTTCCCGCCCTGCGGCGAGCGCACCCACGAGATCGGACAGCGGCATCGCCGCCGGGAGCGCCGAGCCGACCGCCTCGAGGAACGCCCGCCGGAGCTCCGCGTTGACGTTGACCTTCGCGACACCGAGATCGAGGCACGCGAGCAGCACCTCGTCACCGAGACCGCTCGCACCGTGCAGCACGAGCGGTACCCCTGTCGCGTCACGCAGCTCGGCGCACCGGTCGAGGTCGAGACGCGGCGGTCGGGCGGTGAACCCGTGGACGTTGCCGATCGCGACCGCCAGCGCGTCGACACGTGTCCTCGAGACGAAGTCCGCCGCTTGGCCGGGATCGGTCATGGCGCCGGGAGCTGCATCGCTCGACACGTCCTCGTCCCCTGCAATGCCGGCCAGCTCCCCTTCGGCCCAGGCTCCGGCGTCGTGCGCACGCTCGACGGCGGACCTCGTGAGAGCGACGTTCTCCTCGTAGGCAAGGTGCGAGCCGTCGACCATCACAGAGCTGTAGCCGAGATCGAGGCACGCGGAAATCTCCTCGAGAGAGCGGCTGTGGTCGAGGTGGACCCCCACGTGCGCGTCGCTCGCTCGGGCGAGACCGAGAGCGAGCTGCGCGAGAGCGCGCATACCCGCGTGGCGGAACGCGCTCGACCCCGCCTGGACGATCACCGGTAGACCGGACCTCTCCGCGGCGGCGACGATCCCCTGCGCCGTCTCGAGGTTGTACGCGACGAACCCCGGCACCGCTCGACGGTCGGCTGCGGCCGCCAGGAGGGCACCGATGCCCGTCAGCAGCATCATGCATCCCCGTGCAACGTCGAGATCACCGACACGAGCGCGTCGTCGTCTCCGACGTTCCCGGCGAAAACGACGAAGGGGATTCCCGGCGCCCCGTCCGTCACGGGCTCCCACAGCGACACGATGCCGGGGAGCAACGTGCCACGCACCCACGCCCGGCGGATCCCGAGCCCGCCCGTCGCGACGTCGCTCGAGGTGATGCCCCCTTTCGCGACGACGAAACCCGGCCGCGTGCGCCCGACGACCGCGCGCACCACCTCGACCAGAGCGCCGGACACGGAGCGAGCGATCGACAGGCTCGCGGCAGGATCAGATCCGGCGAGAACGGCTCTGGTCGTGCTCACGACTGCGTCGGAGCTGCCTAGCGCCGCGACGGCGGCGTCGACCGTCGAGCTGATCGCCTCGCGACGCGTCCCGGGGTCGAGCAGGCGAGCGACGTCGAGCTCGATCTCGGCCACGCCTCCGCGCCGCGACAGGGCCGCGAGCTGGCGGGTCGTCTGGGCGACGTGGGAGCCGACGACGACGAGCCCGTGCGCGGAGCCGACCGGCGTGCCGCCGGCGCCGGCGGGGAGGCGGGCGGAGGAACCTCGGATCGCTCCGACCTCGGCGGGCGTGAGCGGCGGCCGGGCGCCGAGGCCGGCGCGTGCCCGGACGAAGGACGGGCCGACGCGGTAGACGAGCACCCGGCCCGCCTGCTCGGCACGGTCGGCCGCTAGGGCGAGCAGCCGGAGGTCGTCGTCGCACAGGGCGTCACACACGACGGGGCAACCGTCGCGGAGAGACTCCAGGATCGCTGCGACCTTCTCGACGCCGCCGACGCGCAGGTCCTCGAGCGTCACCCTCGGCACCTCGGCCGCGCGCCACCTGCCGAGAGTCTTCTCCTCCACATACGCCCGCAACTCGCTCGAGCGGTAGCCAAACGTCGCGTCCTTCGCGAACTCGCTCTCGCCGACCGGCACCGCTCCGGCGGCCGTACGCAGCCAGTGGACCGAGTCGACCGTGACACGGCCACCCTCGATGTACGCGGGGGCGAAGACGACACCGTCGACGCGCACCCCCGCACGTTCGGCGAGAGCGCTGCAGACGGCGTCGGTCTCCAGGGGAAAGTGCCCGCGCAACGTCGAGTCGCTCCGCGACGCGACGACGAAGCGGACCTGCTCGGCGCGCGAGGCGTCGACGAGCGCCGCGACGACCTCGCGATTGCGGGAGGTGGCCTCGGCCGGATCGAGGCTCCGCGTGTTGGTGAGCACGTAGAATGCCGGCGCGTCCTGGCGGAAGGCCCACCGCAGGTCGGCGACGCTCCAGGACGTGAGGACGGGCACCCCGGCGACGGTCTGGGTACCCGTCGGGTCGTCGTCCAGCACGACGACCCGACGGCCGGCGGCGCGGACGGCCGACGCGACCTCCTCCGGCGGGACGCGCCGCACCGGTGGAACGGCGGCG
>JAJZCK010000131.1 GCA_021846125.1 Actinomycetes bacterium
GCTCGTGCTCGAGGACTTCGCTCGCGAGCTACCAGGGCCGCTCGTCCACGCGCTCGAGAGCTCCATAGCACGCGCCGTGCACGGCGAGCCCGAGGGCCGGATTGCGCTCGACTACACGAACCCCGGGCTCATGCATGCTTTCCTCGTTGCCTGGCACGGCCGCCGCGCCGGCGATGCTTCGCTGGTCGGGCGCGGCGAGCAGCTTGGCCGGGCGATCGTCCGGCGCTTCGACGAGCTCGGCGCGTTCGACGAGCACAACTCGCCCACCTACTACGGGATCGACCTTCTCGCTCTCGCGCTCTGGCACGAGCTTGCCCCGACGCCGTTCTTCTCTGTCGAGGGCCGCCGGCTGACCCGGGCGCTGTGGACCGAGACGCTCGAGCGCTACAACCCCGTGCTGCGTAACTGGTGCGGGCCCTACACCCGAAGCTACGGGCCCGACGTGACCCGTTCGGTCACGCTCCTCGGGCTCTGGTACGAAGCGGCGATGGGGGAGGATCTCGCACCGCTGCCGGCATTGCCGCCGCCTGGAGAAGGCGAGCTCCACCATCTTGAGCTCCACCATGCGAACGACGTCATGGCGGGCCCGGTCGTCGCCCGCCTTGCGAGCGCGGTTCCCGAGCACCTCGGCACCGCGTCCGCCGGCTCGCCTGGCGGCACCGCGTCCGCCGGCTCGCCTGGCGGCACCGCGTCCGCCGGCTCGCCTGGCGGCGACGAGCGGCAGCTCCGCCGCCGCGTCGGCGAGCGGGACCTCAGCGCATGGATCACCCCGTCACTCATGATCGGCGCGGAATCGAGCGAGCGGGACTGGTCGCCGTCGGGACAGGCAGTGCCGGTGTGTGCGCACTGGCTCGAAGCCCCGTGCGAGGCGAGCGGCATAGCGACGTTGTGGATGCCGGGCGCGCACGTCGTCCACGCGGAGACCGCTCCGCATGTCGTCAGCGTCGAGAGGCCGTGCGCCGCCCCGGACGAGCCGCTCGTGCTTGCCCTGTCTGGCGCAACCCCATCCGTCGACGGCACGACCTTGCGCACCTCGGCGGCCACGGTCCTCGTGACCGGCGACGTCACCCGCCTCGAGGTGCGCCGCGTGCTCGGCAGCGGCTCGGCTGCCGAGCACGAGATCCTCGTCCACCCGCCGCCGGGCACCGCCGCGGCAAGGGTCTCGCTGCGCTTCGGGCTCCACGGGCGCGACGGCGAGCGTGCGTGAGCCGCCGGCTACGAGCTCCCCGTCCGCCGGCTCCGTGCCCTGGCTCTCAACGTCTCCACGAACTCTTCGCCGGCGGCGAGCGCCTCCATCCTCGCGGCGTCGGCCTGCGTGCCGGCCACCGGGTCGTCCTCCGGGACCGCCGGTGTCCAATATCCAGCACGCGTCGCGTCGACCACCTTCTGCGGACGGAGCAGGATGCCGTCGGCGGTGATCTCTGCCTCGAGCAGGTCGCCCTCCTCGAGATGGGCCGCCTTGCGGATCTCGTCCGGGAGCGTGAGCTGTCCCTTGGCTCGAAGTGTCGTTCGCCGCACGCCCCTAGCGTACATTTGGATGCTACGAAAGTCACTGGTTGAGATTGTCGGATAGCGACACAGTCTCACTGTCGTTCTCTCCGACGTCACTCGATCGGCGCATCCCCTCGACGCGGTGCTCGGCGACGCTCTCTGCCGGCGGGTCCCTGTGCCGAGCGGGTCCCTGTGCGTGCCCACGACGACCCGTATATTTGCTAGGACATAAGGACAACTCGTCCGAAGGGACAGTGTGCGGTGCGCGACAGCGAGCGAAGGGCGGGAGCGGCGTGACGACAACCGACGGTGGCAGGCTTGCCGGCAGGCTCGCGGCGGCACCGATCTCCTGGGGAGTATGCGAGGTGCCGGGCTGGGGCGTCGTGCTCCCGAAGGAGCGCGTGCTTGCCGAGATGCGAGGCCTTGGCCTCGGGGCGAGCGAGCTCGGAGCCCTCGGCTATCTCGGCGACGAGCCGGAGGAGATCCGCGACGTGCTCGCGAGCTTCGCGCTCGCAGCGGTGGGCGGCTTCGTACCGCTCGTACTGCATGTCCGGGCTGCTCACGACCAGCTCGCGACCGACGCGGAGCACGCCGCGCTCCTGCTCGGCGGGGTGGGGGGAACGCGCTTCGTCACCGCGGCCGTCGTCGACGCCCTGTGGTCGGCGCCGTTCTCGCTCGACGACAGCCAGTGGGACGCTCTCGCGGAGGGGCTCGCGATCGTCGACGAGGTCTGCGCCCGGCACGGCCTCGTCCAGGTGCTCCACCCACACGTCGGCACCCTCGTCGAGCAGGCTTCCGACGTCGAGAACGTCCTCCGGCGCTCGAGCGTTCTCTGGTGCCTCGACACCGGTCACCTCGCGATCGGAGGCGTCGACCCTGTCGCGTTCGCCAGGGAGAACTCGGACCATGTCGGTCTCGTGCACCTGAAGGACGTCGACCTCGAGCTCGCTCGCGCGGTGCGTGAGCACGAGGCGACGCTTCTCGAGGCGACGAAGGCGGGACTGTTCCGCGCGCTCGGCCAGGGCGACGTCGACGTCGCCTCGGTCGTGCGCATCCTAGAGGACGCCGGCTACGACGGCTGGTACGTGCTCGAACAGGACACTGCCATCGACGAGGCCGCCGCAGGGTCGGCGGCTCCTGCAGAGGACGTGCGCGCGAGCATCGACTTCCTCGCAGCGCTCTCCGGCTCCGACTCCATCGCCGGAGCGGCGAAGTGAGTCCCTCCGGAGCGATGACAAGAGCCGTGACCGCAACTCCCGTGGCGGCCTTCTCGACGCCGGTCAAAGGTGACCGGGCCCCGGTGCGCGTCGGGGTCGTCGGCGCTGGGCGGATCGGGACGCTCCACGCCGAGCTGCTCGCGTCGCGGGTGGAGGGCGCGAAGCTCGTCGCCGTAGCGGACGTTCGCCCCGAGCTCGGAGCGGACCTCGCCGCACGTCTCGGCGTCGCGCAGCTCTCCACGGCGGATCTCGTCCGCGATCCGGGCGTCGACGCAGTCGCGATCTGCTCGTCGACCGACACCCATGTCGAGCTGATCGTCGACGCAGCTGCTGCCGGCAAGGCGATATTCTGCGAGAAGCCGATCTCGCTGGACCTCGCGGAGGTGGACCGTGCGCTCGGCGCCGTGGAGCACGCTGGCGTCGCGCTCCTCGTCGGCTTCAACCGCCGTTTCGACCCGTCGCACCGCCGCGTCCACGAGACAGTACGCGACGGGGGGATCGGCGACGCGTACCTTGCCCGCATCACGAGCCGGGACCCCGAGCCACCGCCCGTCGAGTACGCGCGCGTCTCGGGCGGGATCTTCCTCGACATGACGATCCACGACTTCGACATGGCGCGTTATGTCGTCGGGAGCGAGGTCGTCGAGGTCTCCGCGTACGGCGCGGTCCGGATCGATCCCGCTCTCGCGGAGCTGGGCGACGTCGACACCGCCGCGGTGACGCTCCGGCACGAGAGCGGCTGCATCACGGTGATCGACAATTGCCGCCAGGCGAGCTACGGCTACGACCAGCGAGTCGAGGTGCTCGGCTCGACGGGACTCGCCGCGTCGGGGAACCCGCTCGCGCACACTGCATTCGTGCTGGACTCGTCCGGCATGTCGGCGGCGGCGCTCCCGCACTTCTTCCTCGAGCGCTACGCGGCGTCCTACCGAGAGGAGTGGGAGGCTTTCGTAGCCGCCCTTGAAGCAGGCGCCGCTATGCCCGTGAGCGGCGCGGACGGTCGGGCCGCTCTCGTCGTGGGCCTTGCCGCGAAGCGTTCCGTGGCCGAGCACCGCCCGGTGCTCGTCGAGGAGGTCGAGGACAGGGCGATCTAGGTCTCACCGGCGAGAAGCTCGAGGGCCGGGTCACGGATGTCGCGCTGTGCTCTCCCGGACGACAAGGCTCGTTGCGAGCTCCACGCTGCCCCCGGGTTGTCCGCCGGCTCCCTCGGCGAGCACGAGACGTACTGCGGCAGATGCCATCTCGGCAAGCGGCTGGCGGACCGTCGTGATCGGGGGTGACGTCCAAAGACTGAGAGGGAGGTCGTCGAAGCCGACGAGGCTCAGCTCGGCGGGGACCCGAAGGTGGTGGAGTCTCGCCGCCTCGAGGACGCCGAGCGCGTGAAGGTCGCTGCCGGCAAAGATCGCGCTCGGCGGCTCCGGGAGAGAGAGCAGCGCCATCGCCTCCTTGAACCCGCCCTCGACGCGAAAGTCGCCGACGCGGACGAGGAGCGGGTCGATCGCGCACCCGGCACCCTCCATCGCCGCACGGTAGCCGTCGAGACGGGCCCTGCTGCACAGCAAGTCCGCCGGTCCGCCGATGATGGCGATCCGCTCGTGTCCGAGCTCGAGAAGGTGACGCGTCGCTGTCAGCCCGCCGGACCAGTTGGTCGCGCCGACGGTCGGAACGTCGGGGTCGGGCTCACCCCGAGGGTCCACCACGGCGAAGGGAAGGCGCCTCGAACGCAGCTCCGCCTTCTGGCGAGCGCTGAGTCGGGAGAGGAGCACGATCACGCCACGCGTCCCGCGCGCCGTCACGTGATCGAACCACGAGATGCGCTCCGCACCCTCGGACAGCGACGTGAGGGCGACGGTGAGTCCCGCTTCGTGAGCCGCCGCGACGGCACCGCACACGATCTCCATCGCCCATGGTCCGTCGAGCGCATCGAACACGAGGTCGACGATCGGGGGCGTCTCCGTCTTGCGCGAGCCACGGCGCTGGTAGTCCTGCTCGACGATGATGTTCTGCACGCGCTCGCGCGTCGCGCGTGACACACCCTCGCGCCCGTTGAGGACTTTCGAGACTGTTGCCGGGGATACGCCGCACTCACGGGCGATCTCCTGAATTGTGACCGTCTGTGTGCCGCGGCGCGAACCAGGCTCGCCGGTTGGGCGAGCGCGGCGTGTCCGTCCTGGCTGGATCATCGCGCCCGGGCCGCCGGCGGGGCCGACAGCTCCGACGAGGCCGGCAGCTCCGACGAGCTCCTTTCGTGTGCCCCGTACGCCGGTCGCCATCCGGCAGATGGTACTCGGCAACCACTGCATCCACGGCTGTTGACCTCTGCTCGAGCAAGCGCGATACTGCCCACGCCGACCGAATCATTCGTCGCCGTCACGAAACTTTCGTACTCGGTAGGCAGTCCGTCGGGGGAGAGGCAGGCAGGTCGCCGTGGTGGTCGACCTGCGGCGGGGGAGGGGATCAACGACTGGCGGCGGCAGCCACGACGGCGTCTGCACCGACCGTCAGAACCTGCACGACGAGAAGCACGAGGAGGGGATGTCCATGCGAAAGCGCATTCTTGGTCAGCCGGTGCGACGTGCCGGCACGTCATGGAGAGCGCGCGGCGCTGCAGCCGCACTTGCCACACTGATCGGAGCCACTGCGTCGACGGCTGCAAGTGCGTCGAGCGCGCCGATCTCGCGTCGCTCCGACACGAGCAACGCGGCCAAGGCCAGCACGCCCACTGCGAAGATCACGGTCTGGTTCGTGACGAACCCGGGTCCGGTGAACGACTCGATGACGGCACTTGCCAAGCAGTTCGACAAGACGCACCCGGGGGACCAGGTGACCGTCGACTTCGTGGCGAACACCCCGTTCAAGCAGAAGATCCTGCTCGCGATGGGCGCGAACAAGCCACCGGCACTCTTCTTCAGCTGGGGAGGGGGGATCCTCGACCAGTACATCAAGGCGGGAGATGTCGTCTCGCTCGGCAACCCACCGTGGGCGGGCCATTTCCTGCCCTCTTCCCTCGGTGCCGTGACCTACAAGGGCCAGCTCTACGGTGTCCCGGCAGGTGGCACCCAGCCCGTGTTCTTCTACTACAACAAGCCGCTCTTCAAGAAGTACGGGCTCAGCTTCCCGAAGACCTGGCCAGAGCTGCTGAGCACGGTCGCTACCTTCAAGAAGCACGGGCTCGTCTCCCCGATCGCGCTCGGAGATCTCTCGGGATGGGAAGGTCTCATGTATCTCGAGTACCTGACGGATCGGATCGGCGGCCCCTCGGTCTTCGACGCGGTGATCGCCAACAAGCCGCACGCGTGGGGCAATCCCGCGATCGTCAAGGCGCTCACCGATATCCAGCAGCTCGTAAGGGCCGGCGCGTTCCAGCCCGGCTACGACGCAGTCGACTTCGGGTCCGAGACCGACGCCCTCATGTACACGGGCCGAGCGGCGATGACGCTCATGGGTGACTGGGACATCTCGAGCCTGCTCGGGGAGGATCCGGGCTTCGTGAAGAGCGGTGAGCTGGGCCAGGCGCCGTTCCCGTCGATACCAGGCGGCAAGGGCAACGCCGCGGACCTCTCGGGGAACACCACCACATACCTCGCCATCGCGAGCCACATCACCGCTGCGCAGAAGTTCGTAGCGGAGCAGTTCCTCGAGGACTCGTTCACTACGCCGCAGTTCGCGAAGACCGAGGTGGCCACCGGCCAGGTACCCGTGCTCAAGGGCTCGGGAGCCTTGCTCGGAAAGACGTCGCTTGGCCGCTACCTTGTGCCCATCTACGACTCGGTGGTCAAGGCTCCGAGCTTCCAGTACTCCTGGGACCAGGCGCTCGGATCCCAAAGAGCCCAGCCGATGCTCACGAACCTCTCGAAGGTGTTCGAGCTGACCGAGACGCCCCAGCAGTTCGTAGCGACGCTCGAGAGCTCCTCGACGGGCGCGTGACGCACCTCGGGACCTTGTCCACGACGTAGTCGCAAGTGGCCCAGCACGGTGTCGGTACCCGCGACGCCGTGCTGGGCACGTTTCTGCGGATCGACCACAGAACGCCGGCAGGGACGGTAGACGTGACGGTGACGGGAGAGGTATCGGTGACGAGAGCAAGCACGTCACGGGCAGAGCGCGAACGCCCGCGGCCCCAGGGCAGCCACCATCTCGCCGACCTCGTCGGCCTCTCGCCTGCCATGGCCCTCTTCGCCGTCTTCGTCGTCGTGCCGATCATCGCCGCCGTCGTGCTCAGCTTCCTTCGCTGGAACGGCCTCGGCACGCCCACCTGGGCTGGGCTGTCTAACTGGAGGACCTTCTTCAGCGACCCGATCGCGCACGGCTCCCTCGAGGTGACCGGCAAGCTCGTCGTCCTCAGCTGGATCGTCCAGACGCCGATCTCTATGGCGCTCGGCATGTTCGTCGCCGGCAGACAGCGCTACCGGGCCGTCTATGCCGCGTTCTACCTGCTGCCGCTCCTGCTCTCGACGGTCGGGATCGCCCTCGTGTGGCAGGCGGTCCTCGACCCGGAGTTCGGTGGCGTCGCTTGGCTCGGCCTCCATCTCCACGCGAACTTCCTCGTACAGAACTGGCTAGGCAGCGGAAGCCTTGCCCTCTACGTGCTCGTAGTGCTCATCGCGTGGCAGTTCATCCCGTTCCACACGCTGCTCTACCAGGTCGGGCGCCGCCAGATCCCCCAGACACTGTACGAGGCGGCCTCACTCGATGGCGCCTCGCGCATGCAGACGCTCCTACACGTCACCCTTCCCCAGCTGCGGTACACGATCGTGGTATCGACGACGTTGATCCTCGTCGGCTCACTCACGTACTTCGATATCATCTACGTTCTCACCGGCGGTGGCCCAGGCTATACGACCCGGGTCCTATCTCTAGACATGTACCAGGCAGCTTTCCTCGACAACACGTTCGGCTACGCGAGCGTGCTCGCCGTCATCCTCGGGGTGATCGGCATCGTCGTCGCACTGGGGCTTGTGCGGTTCACGGGCTTCAGCTCCATGTCGAGCCAGAGGGATGGAATCGCATGAGCCCGCGGCGGAGAATGCGCCCCTGGAGCACACTGACCTTCCTTCTCGGCACATGCTGGCTCGTCGTCGTCCTTGCTCCTATCTACTTCATGGTCCTCGCGAGCCTCCGTACCCAAGGCGACTACCTGACGGCGAACCCGTGGCTCCCGACTGGGCCCCTCACGACGAGCGAGTACTCG
>JAJZCK010000132.1 GCA_021846125.1 Actinomycetes bacterium
GGGGGGAGCAACCAGCCATGACGATGCCCTACTACGTCGCTCCCGAGCAGGTCATGAAGGACCGGGCAGAGTACGCGCAGAAGGGCATCGCCCGGGGCCGCTCGCTCGTCGCCGTCACCTACGACGGCGGCATCCTCGTCGTCGCGGAGAACCCCTCGCGCACCTTGCACAAGATCAGCGAGATCTACGACCGGGTGGCGTTCGCCGGGGTCGGCAAGTACAACGAGTTCGACCAGCTGCGCGTCGCAGGCATCCGCCACGCGGACACCAAGGGCTACGCCTACTCGCGCGAGGACGTCGACGCCCGCTCGCTCGCGAACGTCTACGCGCAGTACCTCGGCCAGGTCTTCACCCACGAGATGAAGCCGCTCGAGGTCGAGATCCTCGTCGCCGAGCTCGGCAGGACGGAGCGGGACAACCGGCTGTACCACATCTCCTACGACGGGACGGTCGTCGACGAGCAGCGCACGAGCGTGCTCGGCGGCGAGGCGGAGACGATCGCCGGCCGCCTCGGCCAGTCCTACGTCGACGGATGGGCGCTCGCGGAGGCGCTGCACGGCTGCGTGGCGTGCCTCGCCGGCCCGGAGCGGGTCCTCGGCGCGAACGACCTCGAGGTGGCGGCGCTCAGCTCGGGCAACGGGCGGCGCACCTTCCGCCGGCTCGAGGGCGAGGAGCTCACGGCTCTCCTCGGCGCCTGAGCGACCACCAGCGCGAGGCGTCACCGCGGCGGGCTGACCGCCGGGGCCAAGGCGCGACGAACGCGGCGTCGACCGCGTCGGCGAGGAGGATCTCGCGTGCGATCTCGAGCTGGTCCGCTCGCACGAGCACCTCGACTGCGGCCGCGAGCGGGTAGAGGCCGTCCGCGAAAGGGTGCATCTCGGCGAGGACGCCCTCGGAGCCGAGCCGGGCGGTGAGCACGCGGCCGTGGAACGTGCCTGCCACGGTCGTGAGGAGGACGAGGGGTGCGTCCTGCGCCATCGGGCCCGAGGCTAGCTTGAGACGTCGTGGACCGCCGTATCTTCGGGCTCGAGAACGAGTACGGCGTGACGTGCACGCTTCGCGGCCAACGGCGCCTCAGCCCGGACGAGGTGGCCCGCTACCTGTTCCGCCGGGTCGTGAGCTGGGGACGCTCCTCGAACGTCTTCCTCGAGAACGGCGCCCGTCTCTACCTCGACGTGGGGAGCCACCCCGAGTACGCGACGCCGGAGTGCGACACGATCGAGGACCTCGTCGCGCACGACAAGGCGGGCGAGCGCATCCTCGACAGCCTCGTCGGCTCCGCGGAGGCGCGCCTTCGCGACGAGGGCATCCGCGGCGTCGTCTTCCTTTTCAAGAACAACACGGACTCCGCGGGCAACTCCTACGGCTGTCATGAGAACTACCTGACGAGCCGGCGCGACGACTTCGCGCACTACGCCCAGGTGCTCATCCCCTTCCTCGTCACGCGCCAGATCTACGCCGGCGCGGGCAAGGTGCTCCAGACGGCGCGGGGCGCGACCTTCTGCCTGAGCCAGCGCGCCGAGCACATCTGGGAGGGCGTGTCCTCCGCCACGACGCGGTCGAGACCGATCATCAACACCCGGGACGAGCCGCACGCCGACGCCGAGCGCTACCGCCGCCTGCACGTCATCGTCGGCGACTCGAACATGAGCGAGTACGCGACGTTCCTGAAGATCGGGACGATGAGCATCCTGCTCCACATGCTCGAGGAGCCCGGCGTCGTCATGCGGGACATGACCCTCGAGGACCCGATCCGGGCGATCCGCGAGATCAGCCACGACCTCACCTGCACCGAGCGGAAGGTGCGGCTCGCGAACGGCCGGGAGGCGAGCGCCTTCGACATCCAGCAGGAGTACCTCTCGAGGGCGACCCGCTACGCGGACACCCGCGGGCTCTCGCCTATGGAGAGCCGGGCGCTCGAGATGTGGACGCACTGCATGGACGGGATCGAGAAGGACCCGCTCAGCTTGTCCCGCGAGTGCGACTGGGTGATGAAGCACCGCCTCGTGGAGGGCTACCGCGCCCGCCACGACGTGGGGCTCGGCGCGCCCCAGGTCGCGCTGCTCGACCTGCAGTACCACGACATCTCACGAGAGCGCGGGATCTTCTACCGCCTGCAGGCGAGAGGCGGAGCCGAGCGCATCGTGACCGACGAGGCGATCGACCACGCGATGGCGAACGCACCGGAGACGACGCGGGCACGCCTGCGCGGCGAGTTCATCCGCAAGGCCAAGGAGCGCAGGCGTGACTTCACCGTCGACTGGGTGCACCTCAAGCTCAACGACCAGACGCAGCGCACCGTGCTCTTGAAGGACCCGTTTCGGGCCCACGACGAGCGCGTCGAGCGCCTGATCGAGTCGATGTGAGCCAGTCCACCCTCGAAGGCGACCATCCCGGGAGCCCGGGCGGCGGCGCGGGGTCCGGCGGCGGAGCGGGGGGCGGCGGGAGCCGTCGCTCCCGCTCGCACTGGACCCACCTGCACTGGACCCACCTGCACTGGCCGCCCCGCAACCCCCGTCGCCTCGTCGTCGAGTGGCTCGTCGTGCTCGTCGTCGCGGTGGTCGTCGCGATCGGCCTGCGGACCTTCGTCGTCCAGGTGTACTTCGTGCCCTCGGGCTCGATGGAGCCGACGCTGCAGGTCGGCGACAGGATCGTCGTCGACAAGCTCTTCTTCAGCCCGTCGTCGCTCCACGACGGCCAGATCGTCGTCTTCGCGCACCCGCCGGGCGACAAGCCCGGTGTCTGCGACGACCCGAACGCCGCGGACCTCGTGAAGCGGATCGTCGCCTCGCCCGGTCAGACCATCGTGTCCCACGGCAACGCCATCTGGGTGGACGGCCGCCCCCAGCCCGAGCCCTACCTGCCGAAGGGCACCCAGCTCGGCCGCCCTGTGCCGTTCCAGAGGATCCCACCAGGCCGGTACTTCGTCATGGGCGACAACCGCTACGAGTCCTGCGACAGCCGCTACTGGGGCACGATCCCGGGATCGACGGTCGTCGGCCCGGTCGTCGCGGTGATCTGGCGGCACGGCCATCCGGCGCTGCACACCTTCTGACGCACCACTGCCATGGCGGCCAGTTCCTCGACGGGCGAGCGAAGAATGCTGCGACGTCGGCGTCCATCAGGTAGGAGTCGACGGCACATCGCTCGCAGCTCACCCGAACCTCCAGGTGGCGTGCCGTCTGCCGGCGCCCTGCCGGGACGGATGTCGGATGCCTGGCAGCGCGTGTCGGGCCCGGCTGGCGTCGCTACGTCGACGTGCGGGACCTCTTGTAGACTGCGCCCGTGGGATTCCTCGACCCCGGGAAGATCCTCGTGGTCCTCGTGCTTGCGCTGCTCGTGCTCGGGCCGGAGCGTCTGCCGCGCGCCGCTCGTCAGGCCGGCACGGCCTGGCGGGAGCTGACGCGCATCAAAGAGCAGGTCACCGACGAGATCCGCTCGGCGCTTCCCGACGACATGCCGAGCATCCCCCGCATGCCCAACAACATGGTCTCGGGCTTCATCTCCGACCTCACGAAGGCCGGCCCACGCACGACCGGTCCCGGCGCGGCGGGCGAGGGGCCCGAGTCGCAGCCGGGGACCGCGAGCGCACCGGTGCACGGAGCTGCCTCGGCCGAGCGAGTGGCCGGAGCTCCCGGCACGTCCCGTTGGGGGGAGGCCTCCAGCAGGCGAGGGGAGCGGTCCTCGTCGTGGGGCGCGCCCGCTCAGCCCGGCCTCGCCGCGCAGGTGCCGGGTCGCGTGCCCGACCGCCCTGCCGGGCACGCCCCGCGCGAGGTCGTCGTCGCATTCGACGACCCGAGCATGAACTGAGGCCGGCGCCGTTGCCGGCTCCGAAGAACTGACATGGCGACCTTGATCCGACGGCGGGGCGGTCCCCGGCCCGCACCCGACGCGATGACGCTCACCGAGCACCTCGGAGAGCTCAGGCGCAGGCTCATCTTGAGCGTCGTCGCGTTCCTCGTCGCGGCGATCGTCGCGTACGTCTTCTACCCGACGATCCTCAAGTTCTTCGAGCACCCGTACTGCGAGTCGCTGCCGAAGGGCCACTCGTGCGCCCTCTACGTCACGGGGCCGCTCCAGGCCTTCGGCATCCGCCTCAACGTGACCGGCTACGGGGGCCTCGTGCTCGCCTCGCCGGTCATCATGTACCAGCTCTGGCGGTTCGTCACGCCGGGGCTGAAGGCGAACGAGAAGCGCTACGCGGTGCCGTTCGTGGTGGCGACGCTCACACTGTTCTGCTTCGGGGCCTTCGTCGCGTGGCTGACGTTCCCCCACGCGCTCGGCTTCCTCCACGCGGTCGGTGGCCCGGGGATCAAGGACATCTTCTCCCCGACGAGCTACCTCGGCCTCATCCTCGCGCTCATGGCCATCTTCGGCCTGACCTTCGAGTTCCCCGTGGTGCTCGTCGCGCTCGAGCTCGCGAACGTGCTTACGCCGGCCAAGCTCCGCAAGTGGCGGCGTCCCGCGATCGTCGTCATGGTGATCGTCGCAGCCGTCGTCACGCCGAGCTCGGACCCGTTCTCGATGCTCGCGCTCGCGATACCGATGCTCCTGTTCTACGAGGGGTCGATCCTTCTCGGCAGGCTCTTCGGCAAGTGACCCAGACCGCCGAGGGTGTGGCGGGCCTGCGTGAGACGTTCCTCGCGAGCCGCCCGTACCCGCTCGACGCGTTCCAGGCCGAGGCGCTCGACCTGCTCGACGCCGGTCGATCGGTCCTCGTCGCGGCGCCGACCGGATCGGGCAAGACGCTCGTCGCCGAGTACGCGATCGAGCGGGCGCTCGCCGGGGGCGGGCGGGCCTTCTACACCACGCCGCTCAAGGCGCTGTCGAACCAGAAGTACGCAGACCTCGTCCGCGCCTACGGCGAGGCGCGGGTCGGGCTGCTCACCGGGGACGCGTCGCTGAACGGCGGGGCCGACGTCGTCGTCATGACCACCGAGGTGCTGCGCAACATGATCTACGCGGGGCCCGAGCACCTCGCGTCGCTGCGCTGCGTCGTCCTCGACGAGGTCCACTACCTGGAGGACCGCTACCGCGGCGCGGTCTGGGAGGAGATCATCCTCTCCGCGCCGGCGTCCGTCGTGCTCGTCTGCCTCTCCGCGACCGTCTCGAACGCGGAGGAGCTCGCCGGCTGGATCCACGGCGTGCGCGGCGCCACCGGCGCGGTCATCGAGGAGCGGCGCCCGATCGAGCTGCGCCACCTCTACGTCGTCGGCGACCGCTCTTCCGAGCGGCTCCACCTGCTGCCGACCTTCGTCGGTGGCCGTCCCAACCGCGAGGCGGCCGCGCTCGACGAGCGCTCGCACCGGGCGTCGCGTGACCGTGTGCCGTCCCGCCGCATGCCGCCACGCGGTGGCCGGCAGAGGCTCTTCCGGCCCCGGCGCGTCGACGTCGTCGACCGCCTCGACGAGGAGGACCTGCTCCCCGCGATCTTCTTCGTCTTCTCCCGCCACGGCTGCGACGAGGCCGCGCGCCAGTGCGTCGAGGGCGGCGTCCGCCTCACGGACCCAAAGGACCGTGCGCGCATCCGGGCGATCGTGGAGCGCCACGTCGCGCAGCTCTCCGACGCGGACCTCTCCGTGCTCGGCTACACGCGCTTCCTCGCCGGCCTCGAGGCAGGCATCGCGGCGCACCACGCCGGGATGGTCCCGCCGTTTCGCGAGGCGGTCGAGGAGCTGTTCTCCGAGGCGCTCGTAAAGGTCGTCTTCGCGACCGAGACGCTCGCGCTCGGGATCAACATGCCTGCGCGCACCGTGGTGATAGAGAGCCTCTCGAAGTTCTCCGGCAACGGCCACGCGGACCTCACCCCCGGCGAGTACACCCAGCTCACAGGCCGGGCAGGCCGGCGCGGTATCGACGACGTCGGCTACGCGGCGGTGCTGTGGTCGCCGTTCCACACCTTCGACGAGGTGGCCTCGCTCGCGTCGGCCCGCAGCCGGGCACTGCGCTCGTCGTTCCGTCCGACGTACAACATGAGCGTCAACCTCGTCCGTCGCTACACGCGGGACGAGGCCTACAGGCTCGTCCGCTCGTCGTTCGCGCAGTACCTGAGCGAGGTGCCGCTCACCCGGCAGCTCGACGCAGTCGTCAGCGTGCTCGGCGAGCGGGGCTACCTCGCCGGCTGGCGCGTCACCGAGGCCGGGCTGCGCCTCGCCGGCGTCTACCACGACTGCGACCTGCTGATCGCGGAGGCGCTCGGCACAGGGCTGCTCGGGGGCCTCGACGGGCCGAGCCTCGCCGCTCTCGTGTCCTGCTTCACCTTCGAGGCGCGCCGTGCCGGCGCGCCGTCGGGGCTGCCCACCGCGAAGCTCGCCCGCCGCTTCTCCGAGCTCGAGCTGCTCGCCACCGAGCTGCGGAGCGACGAGCGCGCGGCAGGGCTCCCGAGGACCCGCGCGCTCGACGCCGGCTTCGCCGAGCTCGCATACCAGTGGGCGAAGGGCACGGACCTGCGCCACCTCCTGAGGCCCCCTCCGGGCGCCCGGCGGCGCGGCGGCGACCCGGAGCCGGTGATGACCGGCGGCGACTTCGTGCGCAACGTCAAGCAGCTCGTCGACCTGCTGCGCCAGATAGGGACGGTGGACCCGGGCCGGGTGGGGGCGACGGCACGCCAGGTGGCCGAGTCGCTCGTGCGCGGCGTCGTCGCCGCGTCCTCCGCCGTCACCGTGGCGGCAGAGCCGGGGGCGCCCGGAGAGCCCGAGGTGCCGGCAGAGCCCACCGCGTCCGCCGAGTCCCAGGTGGGTGGGGATCCACGCCAGCCGTAGCGGCGTCCCGTAGTCTCTTCGGGGCATGCCTGCCTACGCGTCCGAGACCTTCACCGACCACGAGCGTGACGTCCTGCGGCGCTACGTGACGAACCTCGACGGCCCGGTGTTCGCGCTCGTCAACCTTCCCGAGGTGGTGAAAGGGGCGCTCTTCGCCCGCTACTCCCGCTCCGGCAAGAGCCTGCGACGGCTGTTCCTCGACGAGTTCGTCGGCGACCTCGACGTCCGCGGCGACGCGTCCGTCGACGCGACGGCGGGCCTCGCGCGCGCCGAGGCGCTGTACGAGCGGGTCTTCGGCGACTACGGCGACGACTCGGTGGCACAGCTCGGCGGGGTGCATCTCGCCTGCGAGCAGGCGTCGAACATCTTGACCAAGGTCCTCGAGCGGGGCCGGCTCATGTCCTACCTCGAGCAGTCGACGCGCTACATCCCCTACGACAGCCGGCTGACGACCGGTCACTACCGCTACTACCGGGACACCGACGTCCTCGACTCCGCGCTCGGTGCCCGCTACGTCGGCGACATGGACCGCATGTTCGACACCTACGCGCTTTTGCTGCCCAAGCTCCAGGCGCACCTCGCACGCGCGCACCCGCGTCCCGAGGGGGTCGGCGACCTCGCCTACCGCCACTCGGTGCGCGCGACGGCGCTCGACGCGCTGCGGGGGCTGCTCCCTGCGGGCTCGCTCTCCAACGTCGGTGCCTACGGCTCGGGCCAGTCCTTCGAGCAGCTCCTTCTCCGCATGCGCGCGCACGCCCTGCCGGAGGTGAGGCAGTACGGGGAGCTCATGCTCGCCGAGCTGCGCAAGGTCGTCCCGTCGTTCCTCACACGTCTCGACCGCCCCGACCGCGGCGGCGAGTGGGTCGCCTACCTCGAAGGGCGCCACGAGGCGATGGAGGGTCTCGTGTCCCGTCTCTGGCCGGAGCGCGCCGGCGGCGCGGGCAGCGCGGAGGGCGCGGGC
>JAJZCK010000133.1 GCA_021846125.1 Actinomycetes bacterium
ATCGCACCCGGCAGTCTCGAGCACCTCTATCCCGAGCCTGCTCGGCCGGTCGGTCGGTGAGCTCTCCAGGCAGCCTCGATCCAGTCGCAGACTGCCCGTTCTGCCATATCGTCGCTGGCACACGTGCCGCCCGTTTCGTCTGGGAGACCGACGCGGTCGTCGCCTTCCGGGACATCGCACCAGCCGCACCGACGCACGTCCTGATCATCCCTCGCTCCCACGTGCCGGACGCCCTCTCGCTCGGCGCGTCGCACGCCGCCCTCCTGGCCGAGCTCTTCGTCGTCGCGAGACGTGTCGCCGAGGCCGAGGGCGTCGCGAGCTCGGGCTTCCGCCTCGTGCTCAACGTCGGTACCGACGGGGGCAACACCGTGAACCACCTGCACCTGCACCTGCTCGGCGGGCGCCCGATGTCCTGGCCCCCTGGTTGAGCACCGGCGCGTGACGGACCGCGGCGCCGGCGCGTCCGGGCACATGGCTCCTGGTACGGTGGGCTCCGTAGACGTGTCCTCGAACCAGGTGAAGATCCGCGTGCCCGGCAACGATCTCATGGTCGGGCTCCTGGGTGAGCGTGACGAGCTTCTCCGCCACGTCGAGCGGTCCTTCGTGGGCACGGCGATCCACGTGCGGGGCAACGAGATCACGATCGAGGGCCCCGACGCCCGCCAGGCGGGCCGGGTGTTCGACGAGCTCGTCCTGCTCCTCGAGTCCGGCCAGTGGTTGGACCCGCCCCACGTCGACCGCACGATCGAGATGGTCCGGGCCGACCTGCGCCCGTCGGAGGTGACGAGCGCCGAGGTCCTCCGGAACGCCCGGGGCAACACCGTCCGGCCGAAGACCCCGGGGCAGCGGCGCTACGTCGACGCGATCGGCGAGTGCCTGATCACCTTCGGGATCGGGCCCGCAGGTACCGGCAAGTCCTACCTCGCGGTGGCTCAGGCGGTACAAGCTCTCCAGACCAAGCGAGTCGGGCGCATCATCTTGGCGAGGCCTGCGGTCGAGGCCGGGGAGCGTCTCGGCTTCCTGCCCGGCGACCTCATGGCCAAGGTGGACCCCTATCTGCGGCCGCTCTACGACGCCCTGTACGACATGCTCGGCGCCGAGGGGACCCAGCGCCTCATCGAGCGCGGAGCGATCGAGGTCGCACCCCTCGCTTTCATGCGCGGCCGTACCCTCAACTCCAGCTTCGTCATCCTCGACGAGGCGCAAAACACGACACCGGAGCAGATGAAGATGTTCCTCACGCGCATCGGATTCGGGACCAAGGCCGTCGTGACGGGCGACGTCACCCAGATAGACGTCGCGGCGGGGCGCTCCGGCCTCGTCGGGCTCGAGCGTATCCTCGACGGGATCGAGGACCTGGCCTTCGTCCATCTGAACGAGCACGACGTCGTTCGCCATCGCATCGTCCGGGACATCGTCTCGGCCTACGACCGCGCCACGAGCGACCAGCGCGGCTGACGGGGGCGCTGTGCCGATCGAGGTCTTCGTCGCGGACGAGCAGCACGCGCGCCCGGTGGACTGCCCTCGGTGGGCCGCCCTCGCAGAGGCGGCCCTCGTAGCCGAGCACGTACGCGGCGACGCCGAGCTGTCCGTGCTGTTCGTCGACGAGGAGGCCATCGCCGCGCTGAACGAGCGCTTCCTCGGCCACGACGGTCCCACGGACGTCCTTTCCTTCCCCATCGAGGACGATCCCGCGCCGTCGGGCCGCTCGCCGGACGGAGGCGGCAGCGGTCCGGGCTGGGAGCCGCCAGACGAGGACGATCTCCCGACTCTCCTCGGAGACGTCGTCATCTGCCCTGAGGTCGCGTGGCGCAACGCGCCGGAGCACGCCGGCAGCTACGACGACGAGATCGCTCTGCTGCTCGTCCACGGCATCTTGCACTTGCTTGGCATGGACCATGAGATCGAGACGGAGGCGGAGGCGATGGAAGCCCGGGAGCGCGAGCTTCTCGCGCTGCTCCACCGCCCGCCCGACGGGAGTGGAGCCCTGCCGTGACATCCTCCCCGCTCCTCGCGTCGAGCCTCGGCGCCACGGACGCGGGAGTGCTCGCCGCCGTGCTCGTCCTGCTCGCCGTCTCCGCGGTGCTCGCGCTCGCCGAGACGGGCCTCGTCCGGATGTCGAAGGCACGCGCCCGTGCGCTCGAAGAGGCGGGGCGCCGCGGCGCTCGCTCCCTCGCCCGGCTCGTCGCGGACCCGGAGGGCTTCCTCGCACCCGTGCTCCTCTTGGTCCTCGTCTGCCAGCTCGTCGCCGCGACGCTCGTCGGCGTCGAGGCGTCGAGGCTGTTCGGGGCCCTCGGGGTGGCAATCGCCGCGTGCTTCGAGGTGGTCGTCATCTTCGTCGTCGCCGAAGCTGTGCCGAAGCACTGGGCGGTGCGCCATCCAGATCGCGCCGCCCTGCTCAGCGCCCCGATCGTCACCGCGCTCATCGCGTTCCCGCCTGTCCACCTCGTGTCCTCGGCCCTGATCGGTCTGTCGCGCCTCGTGACCCCCGGCGGTGACGAGGTCGACGATTTCGGAGAGGTGACCGAGTCGGAGCTGCTCGCACTCGCGGACGTCGCGGTCGACGAGCTGGTCCTCGAGCGCGAGGAGCGCGCCCTCATCTCGTCGATCATCGAGTTCGGTGACACGATCGTGCGGGAGGTGATGGCACCTCGTCCGGACATCGTGGCGGTCGAGGCAGGCTCCCCTGCCGCCGAGGTGCTCGAGCGGGCGATGGTCTCCGGGCTTAGCCGCATCCCCGTGTACGCCAAGACGGTCGACGACGTCGTCGGCATCGCCTACACGAAGGACCTCATCCGAGCAGTCCGCGCCGGCGAGGAGAGCCGCCCGGTCGCCGAGGTCGCGCGCGCGGCCCACTACGTTCCGGAGACCAAGCGCGTCGCGCCCTTGCTGCGCGAGATGCAGGCCGAGCAGTACCACCTGGCAGTCGTGGTCGACGAGTACGGCGGAACCGCGGGGATCGTGACGCTCGAGGACCTGATCGAGGAGCTCGTCGGCGAGATCGCCGACGAGTTCGATGTCGACGAGCCGCTCGTCGAGCCCTTGTCGGAGCGGGAGTACCGCGTCTCGGGCAAGATGCCGGTCGACGAGGTCAACGAGCTTCTGGGCGCAGACCTGCCCGTCGGCGACTGGGACACTATCGGGGGCCTCTTCCTGCACCTGAGGGGCCAGGTCCCCGCGGAAGGTGAGCGCCTGGACGCCGACGGAAGCGTGCTCGTCGCGGAGAAGGTCCAAGGCCGCCGCATAGGAAGCGTACGGATCGTGCGACCGGACACGCTCGGGCGCGAGGACACCGGCGGCGGGGCACGCTCCGAGGACGAGGAGACCGCGAGATGACCGGCAGCGGACAAGGAGGAGCCGGCGGCCACGACGCCAAACGCGCCGACGCCGTGGAGATGGCGGCAGGCCGCCTGCACGGCGGCGCGGCGGAGCTGGACGCAGCGCAAGGGTCACTCGGCGAGCTAGCCGGCTTCCGGTCAGGCTTCGTCACGGTCGTCGGCCGTCCGAACGTCGGGAAGTCCACTCTCGTCAACCGGATGCTCCGCACGAAGGTCTCGATCACCTCGGCCTCGCCCAACACCACGCGGACGCGCGTCCGCGGCATCCTCGAGGGGGACGGCTACCAGGGAGTCGTGGTAGACACCCCTGGCATCCACCGGCCACGGTCGGCGCTCGGCGAGCGGCTCAACGAGACCGCTTCCGCGGCGCTGCACGACGTCGACGTCTGCATCCTCGTCGTCGACGCGACCTCGGCCATCGGACCGGGAGACCGCTACGTGGCCGCTTGCCTTCCCGATGCCAGCGTCGTGGCGGTCAACAAGGTCGACCGGGCTTCGCCGACCCAGCTGCTCGGTCAGCTCGCCCGTGCGTCGGAGGAGCTCGGCCTCGAGCGGGCAGAGTACTTCCCGGTCTCGGCGCGGACCGGCGACGGCGTCGCTGAGCTCGTCGACCACGTCGTCGGCCGCCTGCCGCCGGGGCCGCGCTACTACCCCGCGGGCACCGTCCACGACGTGCCCGAGGCCTTTCATCTGGGAGAGCTCGTACGCGAGCAGCTGCTGCGCGTCGCCCGCGAGGAGCTCCCTCACTCGATCGCCTGCAGGGTCACCGAATGGGACCCGCCGTACGTGCGCTGCGAGGTCCTCGTGGAACGCGAGTCGCAAAAGGCGATCGTGGTCGGCCGCGGCGGCTCGGTCCTCAAGGCCGCCGGAATCGCTGCGCGGCGGTCACTGCCCGAGGGCACCTATCTGGACCTCGTCGTCAAGGTCGAGCGCGACTGGCAGCGCCGGCCGGACGTCATCGAACGCCTCGGCTACTGACGGGCTACGCGCCCACGAGAGACGCCCCCCGACCGTAGGTGCCCGCCTGACGAGTCACGCGAGGCCGTTGGCGGCGATAACCGTCGAGTACCAGCGCGCGCTCTGCTTGGGCACGCGACGCTGGGTCGGGTAGTCGACGTAGACGATGCCGAAGCGCTTGGAGTACCCCTCGGCCCACTCGAAATTGTCGAGGAGCGACCACACGAAATAGCCACGCAGGTCGACGCCGTCGCTGATCGCTGCATGCGCGGCCCGGAAGTGTGCATCGAGGTAGTCGACGCGCTCCGGATCGCGCACCTCGCCGTTCGGGTCGACGTAGTCGTCGAACGCCGCGCCGTTCTCCGTGATGTAGAGCGGCAGCGGGCCGTAGTCGCTCGTGACGCGCACCAGGAGCTCGGTGAGGCCGGTGGGGGCGATCGGCCATCCCATTGCAGTGCGCTTCGTGGAGGGAGGAACGCGGTCGACGGCGCCGAGCGAGGCGAGAGAGTCATCCGTGGTATCCGACGCGCCGACCGTGCGAGCCGAGTAGTAGTTGACCCCGAGGAAGTCGATCGGCGCGCCGACCGACGCGAGGTCCCCGTCCTCCACGGGCGGAGCCGCGCCGAGGGCCGCGTAGTGCGCGAGCAGATCCGGAGGATATTCGCCGCGACAGACGGGATCGAGGAACCAGCGGTTGAGGAAGCCGTCGACACGACTCGCCGCCGCGACGTCCTCCGGTTCCTTCGTGACCGGCTTGACCGGAGACAAGTTGAGTGTGATCCCGACTTTCGCGCTCGACGGCAGGGCTGCACGCAGCGCCTCGGCTGCCCTGGCGTGACCGAGGAGCAGGTGGTGCGCAGCACGCAGCGCGGCGTCGAGACCGTGGAGCCCTGGCGCGTGCTCACCTGTTCCGTAACCCATGAACGACGAGACCCACGGTTCGTTCAAGGTGATCCACGTGCCGACCTCGTCGCCGAGCGCTCCGGCCACGACGGTGGCAAGGTCGGCGAGCCGGTCCGAGGTGTCGCGTCTCTCCCAGCCGCCCGCGTCCTGGAGGGCCTGGGGGAGATCCCAGTGATACAACGTGACTGCAGGCTCGATCGACGCGTCACGAAGGAGCGCGACGAGCCTCCGGTAGTAGTCGAGGCCCGCCTCGAGCACAGGTCCTCTGCCGTCGGGCTGGATGCGGGGCCACGCAATGGAGAACCGGTAGGAGCGCACACCGAGCTCGGACATGAGCGCGACGTCGTCGGCGATCCGGTTGTACTGGTCGCAGGCGATGTCACCGTTGTCCCCGTGGACGGTCGTGCCCGGGGTGTGGCTGAAGGTGTCCCAGATGGACGGGCCGCGCCCGTCGGCGCCGACGGCGCCTTCGACCTGGTAGGAAGCGGTCGCCACACCCCAGAGGAATCCGTCGGGGAACACGATGTCGTCCGTTCTGCTCAACGTGGTGCACTCGTTTCTGGTCGTCGGCACTTCGTGGGCCCTTGTCACGGGGCGTTGTCGTGGGGCCTTGTCGTGGGCAGGGTCGAAGGAGCTGGACACGCACGGCTGGGAGCGGCGCCCGCCGAGCTCCTGGCCCTCAGCTCGCCGGCCGCACTTCGAGCGCTGCGAGAAGAGCAGCGAGGCGCTCCTCGGCGATCTCGTACGAGAGGTCGTGCCGGTGGAAAGGCTGGACCCTCAGCTCCTTGACCGGTGCGCCGATCCGGCGGAACGTCCCGTAGACGGTGCTCGGTGGGCAGACGTCGTCCCAAAGTCCGACCGTCAGGACGCTCGGGCACGTGATCCGGTCGACGAGGTTGAGCAGGTCGACGTAGGAGATCGTGCGCCACAGCTGCTCGTCGAGGCTGGGCCAGCGGCGGAGGAAGTCGCTGATCTCGACATAGGGGCCGCGTGGAGCGACCTCGACTCCGCGCCGGATGTCGCAGAGGAACGGGATGTCGGACCAGACGAAGCACGGCCGGTCCGAGAGGGCAGCCGCGACGAGGCTCAGGCCGCCGCCCTGGCTGATGCCGGTGACGGCTATGCGCGAGTCGTCGACGCCGGGCCGGGCACAGAGCACCTCGAGTGCCCGGACGACGTCGGCGTAGACGTACCGGTAGTAGTACTGCTGCGGATCACGCACGCCGTCGGTCATCCAGCCGGTGAGATGGCCTCCGTCACGGGCAACCTGGTCGCTCGAGTCACCGTCCTGGGCTCGGCAGTCCATTGCGAGCACCGCGACGCCCTGGGCGGCGAGGGGGTAGAGCTCGAGCGGCCGCGGGGCCCTGCCGCCATAGCCGTGGTAGACCGCGACAGCGGGGAACGGGCCGTCGCCGGTCGGGTGGAGATACCACGCGGCGATGGTGCCTCCGCCGAACCCGTCGAAGTGGAGCTGCGAGCAGCGCACTCCGGCAAGCTCGAGAGCGTAGGGTTCGACCCTCGTGCCGAGGGGCTGCTCGAGGGCGGCCCGCAAGGTCCCGGCCCAGTAGTCGTCGAGGTCGGACGGCGCGTACATCTCTGGCGCATACGCCTCGAGCTCTGCGCGGGACATGTCGATGCTCGGCATATGGCCTCCTTCGTCGCAGTGCCGCGCGCCACGAGGAGCTCGCGCGTCGGCGCTTGGACGATACCGGCTCACGGCAGGCTTGTCGTGCCTGCCTCCTCGTGTATCGCCCGCAGGAACGCCTCGGCTTCCGCGCGCTTCTTCGTGCGGCGCATCGGCGGCAGCGCCCGGACGAGGTCCCAGCGGTACGAGGCCGTGGCGAGGCGCGAGTCGAGCACGGCGACCACCCCCCGGTCCTGCGCGCTGCGCACGAGGCGACCCGCGCCTTGGGCGAGCAGGCTCGCCGCTCGCGGCAGGTCCACCGTCTTGAAAGCCGCGGCACCGGCGCGGTCTCGGCGCGCGGCGGCGAGCGGGTCGTCCGGACGGGCGAAGGGGAGCCTGTCGATCGCGACGAGGGTGAGCGTCGCTCCGGGAACGTCGACGCCTTGCCAGAAGCCCATCGTCGCGAACAGGCACGCCGAGGGATCGGCAGCGAACTCCGCGACCAGCGCGGTCTTCGAGCGTGTGCCCTGGACGAGGACAGGGTGCGCGACACGGGGCCGTACCGCCTCGGCCGCCCGCTCCATCGATGCCCGGCTCGTGAACAGGGCGAGCGCCCGACCCCCTGCCGCGGAGATGAGCGCGACGAGCTCGTCGACGATCGCTGCCTCCGCGTCGGACCGCCGCCGGTCCGGCAGGTGCGCGGCGCAGTAGAGGAGCGCGTGCTCCTCGTACGCAAACGGGCTCCCGACGTCGATCTCGTCCGTCTGGTCGGCTCGGGCGCCGAGCCGCGCCACGAGCCCTGCAGGGATCGTCGCACTCGTGAGGACGACCGGGCGCAC
>JAJZCK010000134.1 GCA_021846125.1 Actinomycetes bacterium
CGCCGGGCACGAGTGTCGTGACGGCGGGATACGCGGCTACCCCTGGTGGGAGTGTCGCCGTCAGCACCGATAGCTGACCCTCGCCCGCGAGGGCAGCGACGAGGCGGAGAGCGTCGCCAGCCGGGACCGCGAAGAGCCCAGCGAGGCGACGGCTGATGCCGAGCGCGTAGGCGACCTCGGTCGCGAACAGCTCGACGTCGACATCCACCACGGTCTCCTTGTCGGTCATCTCGTGACCTCGAGCTCGCTCGCTGCGTGGTGGAGGAGATCGCTCAGCTGGCCCGGCACATGCACTCCGATCACGGTAAGCGCTACGAGGCCGAGCACCATCGCGACGACGATGAAACGGCTCGTCTCACCTCGTTTGAGGCGTGCGGTGAGCATCGCTGGTGCCGGGGTGAGCATCGTCTCGGTCGTGAACCACGAGAGCCCGAAGAACGCGAGCGTGACGAGGACGACGAGGATCGCGGCGACCGCGTCGTGCGGGTCGGAGAGTCCACCCGAGACGATCAGGAACTCGCTTCGAAAGATCCCGAACGGTGGCATTGCGGAGAGTCCGAGCACGGCGAGGACGAGCATCGGGCCGCTCCACGGGAGGAGCGCCACGCCACCGCGTATCCGCAACAGGTCCTTGGTCTTGAACTTGCGGACGACGGAGCCGGCACCGAAGAAGGCGGTGCCCTTGGCTGTGCCGTGCGCTATCACGTGGAGCAGCACGCCCACGATCGCGATCGGCGCCGAGAAGCTCATGCCGATCGCGAGGATCCCCATGTGCTCGACGCTCGAGTACGCGAGGAGGCGTTTCAAGTCTCGCTGGCTGAGAAGGTAGAGCGCGGCGAGCACGAGCGACGCGAGGCCGAACGCGAGGAGGACGTTGCGCGGATACGTCGGCCCGAGGCAGCGCATGCTCACTTGGAAGAAGCGCAGGATCGCGTAGAAGCTCGTCGCGAGCAGCGCCCCGGAGAGCAGTGCCGAGATCGGGGTCGGCGCCTCCGAGTGCGCGTCGGGAAGCCACGTATGGACCGGGACGAGGCCCATCTTCGTGCCGAAGCCGACCACCGCGAGGATGTCGGCGAGGCGGACGACGTCCTTCGGGAAGCGGTGCGCCTCGGCGAGGAGCTGCGGGTAGGACAGGTCGTAGGAGGAGCCGAAGACGCGCGTTCCCGCGTAGTACATGACGATCGTCGCGAGGAGCGCGATGCCGAGGCCGAGCGAGGCGAGGAGCACGTACTTCCAGGCCGCCTCGGTCGCACCGTCGGTGTCGTCGATCGCGACGAGCAGCGCGGAGACGACAGTCGTCACCTCGATCGCCACCCAGAGCAGAGCCAGACCGTTCACGATCGGAGCGACGGCCATCGCCCAGCAGAACGCATTGAGGCCCGCGTAGAAGTGCCGGGTGTAGCGCTTGCCGGCGTCGCCCGATGGGGGGTGGAGGTAGCCGACCGAGAAGATAGCGGTCGTCGCGTAGAGGAAGGTCGTCGGCACGAGGAAGACGACCGAGAGCGCGTCGGCGCGTAGCGCTGGGCCCGCCGCAAGGAACGTATGTGACGTCGCGCTCGGGACGAGGGTCAGGCTGAGGACAAAGACGGCGAACCCCGACGCGACAGTGACCACCCGCGACGCCTGCAGTGGTGTCCACCAGGTGACGATGGTCGACACGAGCGGGATGACGACGATGGCGATGAGCACGGTGTTCACGGGGAGCTCTCAGCCCTTCAGCCGGTCGAGCGAGTCCGTGGAGAGCGTCTTCGACCGCCCTTGATGGACGCGCATGAGGACGCCGAAGACGACGACGGCGACGAGCAGGTCGAAGAGAAAGGCGACGTCGACGATGACCGGGAGCCCCGATGCGACGACGAGACTCGCGACCGAGACGCCGTTCTCGAGCGAGAAGAAGCCGATCGCCTGCGAGACGACGTCCGAGCGCAAGATGATGAGCACGAAGGCGACGAGCACCACGGCGACGGAGATGGCGAGCGCCGTCGACGGCAGCGCGGTCGACTGGAGGTGCAGGGCACCGATCGAGAAGAAGCTGAAGATCGATACCGCTATCGCGATGAGCGTCATCGTGGCGACCCCGTATGCCGAGCTCCCGGCAAGGGCGACCTCTGAGTTGGAGAGCAGGCGAAGCACGATCTTCGGGACGATGACGACCTTCAAGGCGAACGAGAGCGCAGCGAGCACGTAGAGCTCGTCGATGTGACGGGTCGCCGCGACGACGATCGCGAGGACGGTGACGACGAGCGACTGGAACGCGTAGAGCCGCACCTGTGACCGGAGCAGCGGCGCGCGGAGCATCGCGAACTCCGTCAGGAGCACGAGCACCGCGATGACGTCTGCGGCGCCGGTGAAGGTGGAGGGCGCGGGATGGGCCATCAGCCGCCTCCGAGGTAGTAGACGAGGACGGCGAGCGCCGCGAGCAGGAACGCCGCGGCGAGGAACTCGGTGATCTTGAACAGGCGCAGCTTGGAGAACGAGCTGTCGATCACCGCGAAGATCCAGCCGAGAAGGATCGCCTTGGCGAGCAGCGCGGGGATCGCGAGTGCGACAGAGACCGGCCGGCGGTCGCTGGCGAGCCCCCACGGAGCGACGAAGACGTCGATGAGGATCGTGTAGAGGATCAGCTGCTTCATCGCCGAGCCCCACGTCAGTAGCGCCAGGGGCGCGCCGGAGTGCTCGAGCACCCGGCCCTCGTCGATCATCCCGAGCTCGAGGGTCCCCGAGTGCGTCTCGACCGGGATCCGCCCGGTGTCGGCGAGCACGACGAGAAAGAAGGCGATAGCGGCGAGCACATGGGCGGGGCGGACGATCTCGCCCGCGGAGGAGCGCACCGTCGCTGCGAGTGCGTACGGAAGGTCGGTTGCAGTGATGATCCCGACCGCGAACACCACGAACAGGATCGTCGGCTCGATGAGTGCGCCGAAGGTCATCGCCCGGCTCGCGCCGAGCTGGGCGTAGGGCGCACCGGTCTCGGTCCCGGCGATCGCGACGGCGAACCCGGCAAGCGCGAGGACGAACCCGCCGCCGAGGATGTCGCCCATATAGCCGAGCGGGAGCCCGTAGGTCGTGAGCACGGGGATGAGCAGCGGCACGATGAGGTAGCAGCCGAACGCGACGACCGGGCCGATGAGGAACACCCAGCTCGAGCCTTCGGGGACGACTGTCTCCTTGCGGAACAGCTTCGCGAGGTCGTAGTAGGGCTGGAGGATGCGCGGCCCACGCCGGCCCTGGATGCGTCCTTCGACGTGGGCGGTGGTGCCGCTGACGAGTGGAGCGCCCAACAAGATGGTGAGATCCTGGAGCGCCTGTATCGCCTGCGGTGCCAGCTGCGCTTGACTCACGAAGCGACCTCCACGCCGAGCAATCTCGCGTAGAGGCCATTAGCCCATCGTGCTGGGCGGTCCGGACCCTGCGGGCCCGCCGGGGCATCATCCGGCAGCTGGAGCTTCTTCCAGCCGACCGCGATCCTAGCGGGCTACCGCGGTCACATGAGCCGCTCCGCTCCGGTAGCGGATCACGCGACCGGAGTCGGGGGCCTCGACATGTGCACGACTTCCGTGGTCACGAGAGAACCGACGCCGAGCTCGTGCACGATCGGCAAGAAGGCTGTGATGCTGCCCTCGTCGTCGATCACCTCGAGCACGAGTGGGAGCCCGCGAGCAAGATCCGGCAGCCGGGCGGCTCGGACGCGGCCGCTCGCTCCGAATCCCTCGATCCCTCGCCAGATCGTCGCACCTGCGAGGCCCGCTTCCCGGGCTCGCTCGAGAAGCATCCCCGCCACTGAGCGGTGGCCGATATGGTCGTCCTCGGAGAGGAAGACCATCAAACGTACTGCTGGACGTCCAGCGGTCATGTCACCCCCTGCATCCGAGGCACTTGTATACCCGGCCCGACGGACTCGTCAAGACATGCGCGCGACTTGGAACAGCTCCCGGCGGCTCGCTAGGGTCTAGGCGGCGATGGAGCTCGCCATGGACCGCCGTACGGCTGATAGCTCCTACCGTGAACGCGGTCGGGAGTTGGGATGGCGGCGGAAGCTGGCGAGGTGACTTTGGGAAAGGAAGCGCTCGACGACGGCCGGCGAGGCGCGTTGCCGATCGACCCGGACCGAGACACGGGCGAGCCCCCGGAGATCCGCCGAGATCCGCGTCGGCACCGGGCAGCTCAGCGGTCGATCCTCCTGGTCATCGGTTGTGCCGGTGCAGTCGGCGCGCTCGCCCGCTACGCGGTGGCACTCCTGCTCCCGACGCCGGCAGGCCACTTCCCGTGGAGCACGTTCTGGATCAACATCACCGGCAGTCTCGTCATCGGCGTCGTCCTCGTCCTGCTCGCCGAGCGATTCCCGCGGGCTCGGATCGCTCGGCCGCTCGTCGTGACCGGCTTTCTCGGCGCCTATACCACCTTCTCGACGTACATGGTCGATGCCGATCTGCTGTTCCGTGGACATGACATCACCACCGGGGTCGTCTATGCGCTCTCGAGCCTGATCGCCGGAGCAGCCGCGGTGTTCGCCGGTATCGTCTTCGCGCGTTTCGTCATACGTCTCGACCACCGGCTGAACGAGCAGCTGAGCTGATGGGCGACGGCGCTCACGGGGTCCGGATGCAACGCATGACGGTCATGCTCGGCTCGCGCGATCACGCGCACCACCATTCGCTCGCGACCGAAGTGCTCGCTCGAGCCAAGAGGGCGCATCTCGCTGGTGCGACCCTGCTCCAGGCAGAAGAAGGGCAGGGTCGCTCGGGAGCGCTCCACCGCCATCATCTGTTCCGCGAGGATATGTCCCTGTCGCTCGTCGTCGTGGACAGCGAGGCCAAGATCGCCCCGTTCCTCGACAGCATCCGCGAGGTGCTCGGCGATGCCCTCGTCATCGTCGAGGATGTCACCGCCTTCCGGGCCTAGGCATCGACGCAATGGGTGTCCTGGTCGTTCTCGTCGTCGCCGTCGGGGGGTTCGTCGGCGCACCGGCACGCTTCCTCGTCGACCGGTTCGTCGCCGACCGTGCCGAGGCGGATTTTCCCTTGGGCACGTTCCTCATCAACATCTCGGGCGCGTTCCTTCTCGGCCTGTTGACTGGGCTGGACATCGCCGGTCACATGCCGCAGCTTGTCAAGGACCTCGTAGGAGTCGGGTTCTGCGGGGCCTACACGACGTTCTCGACGTGGAGCTTCGAGACGGTTCGACTTCTCGAGGAGGGTGAGGTTCTCGAGGCGCTCTTCAATGCCTTCGGGAGCTTGGCAGTCGGCCTCGTCGCCGCTGGCGGAGGGATCGCACTCGGCCTCGTCCGCTGACCTGCCACGCAGCTCTCACACGCCGACCTGCAGTGCCAGGTGATCGGCCCCCGGGCGACCCGACCATCCGCCGATCCGCTCGTACAGATCCTCGCCGTAGCTCGTCGGCAATGGCTCGCCCTCCACGACCTTGAAGCTCCTCGTGCCGTTGTCGCCCCGTTCGGCGCGCAGGAAGAGCGCCGTGTCCAGCTTCTCGAGGTAGAAGCTTTCCGCCAGGTCGAACATGTGGGTGACGAAGAGCACCTTGACACCGACCTCGAGCAATGCCCGGACGATCTGGCGTGCGATCTCCGAGCCCTCCCGCTCGTTCGTCGCCGCGAACGACTCGTTGAACAGCACCATGGCTCGCGGTGTCATCTGATCGGCAAGCAGGCTCATCCGCGCGAGCTCCTCGTCGAACTTCCCACTTGTCATGCTGGAGTCCTCCTCGCGTATGAAGTGCGTAAAGACGCCCGCGCAGAGGTTGGCACGGTAGGACTCCGCGCAGACGAACATGCCGCACTGCATCATCAGCTGCGCGAGGCCGATGCTGCGCAGCAGGGTCGACTTACCTCCTGAGCTCGCTCCGGTGATGATCACGAGTGACTTCCCGTCGGCCGCAATATCGTTGCCGACCACCCGCGACTCGGTCCGAAGCGTCAGGCAGACGTCGCAGAGTCCGGCGGAGCCGAGGATCGGTGCATCGGTCGGCAACGGGACGGGCGTGCAGACCGGGCCCCCCTTCTCGGCGAGCTTCTCGTGGAGATTGAGGCAGCTCACGTAGAAGCCGAGCTCCCGGCACAGCATCGTGAAGAAGCTGAGGACATGGTCCGTCGACTGCGCGAGCGCGTTCGCAGCGAGATTGATCCCGCGGTCGGTGAGCTCTGACAGCGCCTTGGCGCCCGCCTCGTCGCGGGGGGCGATCGCGAACAAGTACGAGGTGTGTGGCCCGATACCGATCCGCTCCTTGAGCGATTGCCGCTCTCCCGACGGCGTCCGGAGAACGTAATGCACGCCCCTGTTGCCAGTACCCAGCTCGGCGCTCAGGAGCACACCGTCACGGAAGCGGAGTCGCTTCAAGTGGTCCTCGATCGTACGGAAGTACTCGTCGCCGAGCTCTGCCCGTATCATGGCGAAGAACGTCGTGAAGCCTTCGGAGTCGAAGGTGTCCACGTGCTCGTCGGCGAGCGTGCGGAGCTGCTTCAGCAGACCGATGAAGATCTGCAGCACCTCCACCGATCGGCGCAAGATGGACGAGGGGTAGACGAACACGGGACGGTAGATCTTCTTCTCTTGCGTGACAGCTGCTACGGCAATCTCGTAAAGCTGCCTGGTGATCTCTGGATGAGCGAGGCAGTCGGCAAGGACGTGCTGGCGGTAGACGATTGCTTCGGGGTCCTCCAGCCCCGACATGACGGATCGCTGCGCGACTGCGTAGAGGAACCGGTCGCCAGACGCCATCGCTGCGAAGAGGGTCGAGAGCTCGAGGTCCTGGATCAGCTCGGCTTCGTTCGGCAAGGGCGCTGCTTCGAGGTCGAGGTCACGGTCCTTGTACAAGAGGTGGGCCTTCATGGGCCGATCCGTCCCCTCAGGCGCTCGTAGGTGACGCCGTACTTCTCGGCAATGGCAACTGCATAGGCGAGGCCGTCGGCAGGGTGGCGGACGACCTTGTAGGTCCGCTCCGCGGGGTCGTCTGCATTGACGGTGCTCGCCATGCTCACGGTGGATGTGCCGAGGGAGGCCAGCTCGTCGACGAACGTGACCAGGACGCACAGCAGGTCGAGCTCCACGATTCTCTCCATGACCTTCTTGCCGAGGAAGATCGCGTCGTGCAGCGTCGTCGAGGAGAAGATCTCGTTCATGACGACGATGCTGTCCGACGTGACCTCAGCAAGGATGTCGCGAACACGGAGCAGGTCGTCCTCGAGCTTGCCGCTCAGGTTCGTCAGGTCCTCCTCCTTGTCGAAGTGGGTGAACATCTTGTCGAACAGAAAGAGCTGCGCATCCCGACCGGGTACCGGACAGCCGAGGCCGGCGAGATGGTGAAGCTGACCGAAGGCCCGCGCGAACGTCGTCTTGCCGCCTTGGTTGGGCCCGGAGACGACGAAGATGCGCTCGGCCCCCCGGAGGTAGAAGTCGTTCGTGACCACCGGCGCGCGCTGCCTGACGAGCTTGTCCGCGAGCGCCAGGTCGAACGTGTCGCTGGCGGAGACCTCTTTCGACTCCCGGGACACGACTGGAAAGCAGAAGCCGAGGCCGGCCTGCTCGATGCGCCCGATGTGCTCGAGATAGGCCACGTAGAACTGCACCTCGCGGTCGAAGCTCCGGATGGCGTCGTCGAGGTAGTCGCCGTGACGAAGGAAGTAGCTCTCGAGCGCGGCGAACTCCTC
>JAJZCK010000135.1 GCA_021846125.1 Actinomycetes bacterium
TGTACTACGTCACCGACCTTCGGCACTTCGAAGGCATCGACCTCGATCCCACGGCTCCGGCACCGGCGCGTGCGCTCGCCGACTACCTGCGCCGCATCGTTCGAACCGCCACCGCCACCGCCACCGGCACCTCGCGCCCGGGTTCTCGCCCGACGGCCCTCGGGTGCCGGCGGCGCCCCCAGCGCCGGGCCTGCCCTGGACACCTGCTCGTCGAGCGCCTGGAGGTGCCCTCGTCGATCGAGTGGGCATGTCCGGCCTGTGGCGAGTCCGGGCGGATCGACGGCTGGCAGGAGGGTGAGGACGACCTCTCCTCGCTTCGATGCCAGCCCCTCGCGCACGAGGCGTGCCGCCAGCTCGTGATCTCCGAGGACGCGTACCGGCTGCTGCTTGAGGAGGAGGGCTTCGACCGCCGCTGCGCCCGAATGGTCTACGCGGCGACGGCCGGTCGGGGCGGGGTGCTGGTCTCTGGGACCCAGGAGGAGCTCGCGGCGCTCCTGGAGGTGGCGGGCGCCGCCGCAGCGAGCGAGCGGAGCGCCGCTCGCCGACGCCGCTGGCGCCAGCTTGCCCAGTCCCTGGAGCCGGAGCCTCGACAGGCCAGCTGGCTGGAGCAGAGCATCGACGTCATGGCCGACGAGCTCGATGCGCTCGGGCTGAGCGCCCCCCGGACCGAGCTCGGCGGGATGCTCCAGAGGACGATCGCCCAGGTGGCAGAAAGGATGGGCATTGGTGCCTCCTCGGCACGGCGCTACCTCGATGACGAGCAACTCCGAGACCTCGCGCGCGGTGCGGCGCTGCAGCTGGCTCCAGAGCAGCCTGGTGCCGATCTCCACGGCCTTGCCCGCACCATCCCGGTGTCCCTCGAGCTCCTCGGCCGGGTTGTCTCGGCGCTGGCCGAAGCGGCGCGGATCCGGCTCCTCCACGGTGACGAGCACGGCGTCGAAGGTGCGCTGGGGCTCCTGTCCCTGCTGGGACAGATCCTCCACGAGGCCCCCAGCGGGCAAGCCGGCCCGATCCATCTCCCCCAGGCCGCGCTCACCCGTGCCGGGCGCCTCCTCGAGGTCAGCGCCAAGGTCGTCACCGCCGCCGGGGACCTCGGGCCCGAGATGGCGGCCGGCGCAAGGAGGAATGCCCTGGCCCGGGCGTTCCTCGCCGACGCGGCGACCTTGCGAGCGCTCGTCAGCGAACACGGCACGAGCGCCGGGCCTACCGCCGACAGCTGACCACCGGGCTGGCTTCTCCCGGGGCGGTGGGCGACCGGCGAGGCCGTCCGCCCGTGGCCACGTCCTCGGCGGCCGAGAGAGCGCCGGCGTCGCCCTGTGGTGCGTGCCGATCACGTTGCAGCCCTCTCCGCCGCCGAAGCGGCCGGTCTGTGGCTCGCCCGCCGCCTCGACGGGGCCACTACAGGGCCACTTCGAATTCGTTCTCCTGCGCGCGCAGGAACGTGAAGGTCCAGCTAGAGGCTCTGCGGCCATACGTCCTCCCAGGTCAGAACGCCTCTGGTCCACTCTCTCAAGGTGGGGCACTTCGGCAGTGCCGGGGTGCGTGGCAAGAAGGCGGCCCGGCGGGGGCGGCCGCACACTGGCGATGCCTTCGCTCGCACGTCGGCCATGGGTGCATTCCTGCCAGGATCCTCGACTTCGCCGTTCCCGCGCCTCGGTCCGACGCGATGGCAGCCTGGACGGTAACGGCGTCGCGCGCCCCGGTCGGACGACCCGCCCGGGCTCGCCGACCACCCGGCGACCGTCTCGCGCCGACCGCAGCGCGAGGGCGAGTGCCGTGGTGGAGCGCTCTACGACAGGCTTGTTGAGTCGAAAAACAGACACGTGTCAGATAAATTGCTACCCTGCACGTATGGACTTCGTCAGGCCGATCGAGGCGGTCATCCCCGGCGTGCAGGGGCGCGTCCTCGCCGTGCTGGCGCGCTCCGAGGCGGAGATGACCATCAGGACGGCAGCTCGGCTTGCGGGGGTGAGCCCGCAGCAGGCAGCGGTGGTCATCGGGCGGTTGGTGGACCTCGGTCTCGTCGGGCGACGGGAGGCCGGCTCTGCGGCGCTGGTCGCGCTCGACCGGCGCAACGAGGCAGCTGGCGCGGTCCTCGCGCTGGCGCAGCTGCAGCGATCGACGTTGGAGCGCCTTGCCGAGTCGGCGCGCACCCTGTCGCCGCCGCCGGCGAGCCTCGTGGTCTTCGGCTCCTTCGCGCGAGGCGAGGCGACGGCAAAGAGCGATCTCGACGTGCTAGCGGTCAGGGCGGCAGGCGTGGCGGCTGACGACGAGGCATGGGCCGATGCGCTCGCTGGATGGGAGGTCGCCGCTCGTCGAGTGACCGGCAACCCGGTCGAGCTCCTCGTCGTCGGCGTGGAGGAGCTCCCGGTGCTGCTCCGCGACGATCGCCGTGGTGGCCTTTGGCGCTCGATCGAGGTGGAAGGCATCACCCTTGCCGGCGCCCCGCTCGAGGAGCTCGCGGCGGCTGCCTGAGGTGGCGTCCGGCCGAGCGAAGACCCGAGCAGCCACGCCGGCTGACGCCGCCGCGTACCTGGCAAAGGCGAGGGAGTTCCTCAGAGCGGCGCAGGATTCGATGACGCTCGGCAATCGGACGGCGGCGACGGGCAACGCCGTCCACGCGGGCATCTCGGCGAGCGATGCGGTTGCGGCGGTCCTCGCCGGCGCCGTCTCCCAGGGCGAGCACGCGGACGCCGCCGGGCACCTCGAGGCGATCGGCGGCGACGGGCGCGTCGCGGCGCGACAGCTCCGCCAGCTCCTGCCCCTTAAACGCAAGGCCGAGTACGACCCCACACCGATGACCGAGGCCGAGGCTCGACGGGCCGTGACGGCGGCCGAGCGGCTCGTCATGCTCGCCGCACGCGTCGTCCACTCCGGTCCCGGGATCACCGACTGACGGCTGAGCGGTCCCGCCCCGCGCAGGCCGCCATCAGGGGTTCGTCGCGTCCGGGCCCGGGAGACCGGGTCGTCGCGGGCGGACATCACGGTTCTCCCGAGAGCGCGGGTGGCGTCGTGACGGCTCGGAGTGGGCGGGAGCTCCCGGCGGCGGTCCAGGTCCACCGAGGTTCAAAGGCGCCGGATGCGGATCGTCGCGTCCAGCTTCGCGAGGCGCTCGAGCATCGCCTCGTCGTAGTCGCTCGCGATGTCGGTGATGACGTAGCCGAGGTCGCCCTTGGTGCCGAGCGCCTGGCCCTCGATGTTGATCGCGTTGTCCGCGAAGATGCCGTTGATCGTCGCAAGCACACCCGGCGTGTTGTGGTGGACGTGGACGAAGGTGTGGCTGCCGGCGCGCTGGGCAAGCTCCACGTGGGGGAAGTTGACCGAGAGCGACGTCGTCCCGGCCCGGCTGTAGTCGACGAGCTTGCGCGCGACGAACTGGCCGATGTCGACCTGGGCCTCCTCCGTGCTCCCGCCGACGTGTGGGGTGAGGATCACGTTGCTCGCGCCCTGGAGCCCGGAGACGAAGGGCTCGCCCTTGCCGGACGGCTCCGTCGGGAAGACGTCGATCGCCGCCCCGGCGAGATGCCCGGACTCGATGCTCTTGCGGAGCGCGTCGTGGTCGACGACGAAGCCACGGCTCAAGTTGAGCAGAAGGGACCCCGGCCGCATGCGGGCGAACTCGGCCTCTCCGAAGAAGTTGCGGTTGTCGGGCCGGCCGTCGACGTGGAGGCTGACGACGTCGACGGACTCGAGCAGCTGCTCGAGGGTCGTGCAGCGCTGCGCGTTGCCGAGCGCGAGGCGGTCCGCGGAGTCGTAGAAGGAGACGGACATCCCGAGGCTCTCGGCGACGACCGACAGCTGCGTGCCGATGTTGCCGTAGCCGACGATACCGAGGCGGCGGCCGCGTACCTCGTGGCTTCCGACCGCCGATTTGTCCCAGATGCCTGCGTGCATCGCGGTGTTCTTGTCGGTGAGCCGGCGGGTGAGGGCGATGATCTCCGCTATCGCGAGCTCGACGACGCTGCGGGTGTTGGAGAACGGTGCGTTGAACACCGCGACACCGAGCTTCGTCGCGGCCGCGAGGTCGATCTGGTTCGTACCGATGCAGAAGGCGCCGACGGCGACGAGCCGGGGGAACCGGCCGAGGACATCGGCGGTGAGCTGGGACTGCGACCTGATGCCGAGCAGCTCGACCGAGCTCGCGTGCTCCGCGACGGCTGCGTCGTCGAGCGCGTGGGGAAGCCGAGCGACGTCCCACCCGGCCTCGTCGAGGAGCTGCTCGGCGCCGACATGGATGTTCTCGAGGAGGAGCGCACGTGGGCGGGCCGCGGCACCGGAGGCGGGAGCGAATGGCATGCCCGGAGTCTACCGGGAGACCTCCGCCGGACTTGCGTCGTGGCGTGCGAGGCGAGACGCGAGCAACGCGGCGAGCGTCGTCGAGGTCGCGTGGCGCTGGGCGTCGAGGTGCTCGAGCTGGACGGCGCAGCTGAAGCCGTCGACCACGACGGGGGCGTCGCCTGCCTGCGCGGCGAGGCGTGGGAGCCACCACTTCTCTGCGATCTGGCGCGACATCTCGTCGTGCTCGGCCTTGTAGCCGAACGCACCAGCCAGGCCGCAGCAACCGGCATCCAGCAGACGGGCGTCGAAGCCCATCTGCTGGAGCACCTCACGGTCCGCCTTCGGCGTTCCGATGGCTCGACCGTGGCAGTGAGGCTGGAGGAACACCGCCTGAGCGGCCGGAGGCGACGGCGGCGCCGAGCGCACGAGGGTCTCGAGAGCGCCGGAGGCGAGCAGGTGCTCGGAGAGGCTGCGCGCAGCTCCGGCGAGGCGGGAGGACCGCGGGTCGGTCGCGAGCAGCTTCGGCAGCTCGTCTCGGAATGCCGCGAGGCAGCTCGGCTCGGGGACGACGACGGCGAGCCCGGCGTCGACGTAGGGGGTGAGGACGTCGAGAAGGCGCCGCAGGGTCGAGAGCGCCTCTGCGAGCATCCCACTGTCGTAGAGGGTCCTGCCGCAGCACGCCCATTCGCGCGGCACGACGACGCTCTCGCCGCCGGCCTCGAGCACTGCGACCGTGTCGTGCAGGATCCCGGGCCGGAAGGCGTTCGTGAACGTGTCGGGCCAGACGACGACGGTCGCCTCGCCGGCGGGGACGCCGCCTGCCGCCCGCCTGGCCGTCGTCGCCCGACGGAACGGGTCGAGCGCGAACCGGGGGGCCGGACGGGTCGTCGTGACGCCGGCCATCCGCCGGCCCGTGCGGCCGACGGCGTTCTCCCCAGACAGCAGGTTCGCCGTGCGCGGGAAGCGCGACGCGACCCGCGCGAGCCGGGGGAGCGCGCCGAGCGCGTGGTCGACGAGCGGGCGCCGCCGGCCCTCGTAGTAGTGGGCGAGGAACTCGGACTTGTACGTCGCCATGTCGACGTGGGTCGGGCAGTCGACCGCGCAGCCCTTGCAGCCGAGGCAGAGGTCGAGAGCCTCCCGGACGTCGTCGTTGCGCCAGCTCTCTTCGACGACCTCGCCCTGCATCATCTCGACGAAAAGGCGCGCCCGCCCGCGCGTCGAGTGGCGCTCGTCGCGGGTTGCCCGGTAAGAGGGGCACATGACGTCGATGTCGTCGCGGCGGCACCTCCCTACCCCGACGCAGCGGTCCACGGCCTCCTGGAGCGAGCCGCCGTCCTCCGCGAAGGAGTAGAAGAGCGGACCGAGCGTCGTGGTGCGGTGGTCCGGCCCGTGCTTCAAGTTCGTGTCGAGGGGGAACGGATCGACGATCTTGCCCGGGTTCATCCGTCCTCGCGGGTCGAAGACCGCCTTGAACTCACGGAATGCACCCACCAGCTCGTCGCCGTACATCTTCACGAGCAGCTCACCCCTGCCCTGGCCGTCGCCGTGCTCGCCGGACAGCGAGCCGCCGAACGCGACGCAGATGTCAGCAGCGCGCTCGAGGTAGGAGCGGTAGCGCGCGAGACCCTCCGCTGTACCGAGCTCGAAGTTGTTGCGGGTGTGGACGCAGCCCTGGCCGAAGTGCCCGTACCACGCGCCCGAGTACCCGTACTCCGCCCACAGCTCGGTGATCGCGCGCAGGTAGCCGCCGAGCTGGTCCGGGGCGACAGCCGCGTCCTCCCAGCCTTCGTGGTTGGGCGGCTCGCCAGGCGGGCGCGCCGTCGCGCCGAGGCCGGACTCCCTCACCGACCAGACCCGGCGCTGCCCGGCCGGGTCGTCGAAGCGCCGCCATGCGACGTCTGCCGGCAGGCTCGCGACGAACGCGTCGGCGAGATCGTCCGCACGCGACCGGTCCTCGGCACCGATCTCGGCGAGAAGCCAACCCCGGCCCGGTGGGAGCAGGTCGAGTGCCTCCGTGTTGAGGTCGGCCTTGCGCATCTGGCGGGTGAGAGTTTCGTCGAAGCCCTCGAGGCCGAGCAGCGCGTGGGCCATGCCCCGCGCGGAGGCGAGCGCGCTGCCGAGCTCGAGCAGCGACGGCACCGCGTCGGCCGCCAGGTAGATGTCTGCGTAGCCGAGCACGACCAGCCGTCGCTCGACCGGTCGTTCCGACAGCCGGAGCGTCGCCTCTGTGACGAGGACGCACGTCGACTCCGTCCCGACGAGAGCGCGCGCGACGTGCATGCCGTTCTCCGGGAGCAGCTGGTCGAGGTTGTAGCCGCTCACCCGGCGCGGCACGTCGGGAAAGCGCTCGCGGACGAGTGGCCCGTAGCGCTCCGCGAGGCCGCGGAGCCCGAGCAGGATCCGCTCGAGCCGCGCTGTGGCGCTGGTGCCACCGTCAGGCTCGTCCAGACCCTCCGAGCTGCCTGCGCCGTCTCGGAGGGAGATCCCGCCGGGACCGACCTCGAGCTCGAGCCCGTCGTAGGTCACGACGCGCAGCGACTCGACGTTGTCGACCGTCTTCCCCGCGTAGAGCGCGTGGGTACCACAGGAGTTGTTGCCGATCATCCCGCCGACGGTGCACCAGGCGTGCGTGGCGGGGTCCGGCCCGAAGGCGAGGTGCCCGGCCCGGGCGATCTCCGCCTGGAGGTCGTCGAGGACGACGCCCGGCTGGACCCTGGCTGTGCGCCCGACGGGGTCGATCTCGAGGACCCGGTTCATGTGACGAGAGAAGTCGAAGACCACCGCGACGTTGCAGCCCTGGCCGGCAAGGCTCGTCCCCGTGCCCCGGCCGAGCACCGGTGCGTCGTGCGTGCGGCAGACCGCGACGGCCGCGACGACGTCCGCGGTGTCACGAGGGAAGACGACGCCGAGGGGGACCTGGCGATAGTTCGACGAGTCGGCAGCGTAGACGGCGCGCGTGGCGGCGTCGAAGCGGACATCTCCGCGGACGACCGCGCGCAGCGCCGTCTCGAGCGCGAGCCGCGCCGCCTCGGTGAGACCCGAGCGGTCCACTCGCGACCCCGGGACACCGGCCGGCGGCTCGTCGTGGTGCATCGTCGTCATGGGTAGCGCTCCTGCCCGTCGAGGCCGCGGCGAAGGATCGTAGCCGGGGTCGCTTCCGACCAGCTCCCGGCGGAGCGGGAGGCCCGGACGAGGACGCCCTCCAAGGTGCGCATGATCCGTTCCTCGCTCACGGGTGCCGGAGTGCCGAGGGACTGTGCCCACAGCGAGACGCGCAGCTCCTCG
>JAJZCK010000136.1 GCA_021846125.1 Actinomycetes bacterium
TCGCGGTCACGAAGACGTGGGTGTCACGGGGGAAGTTCGCCGGCATCTGCGCGATCACGGTCGCGTCGACGCCTTGCGCGAGCAACGACGCGCGGGTGACGTTGGCGACGAAGGCCTCGTAGTGGGCCTCGGCGTCCTTGTAGCCGGCCTGTCCAGCGAGGGAGGAGACGCTCGCCTCGAGCGCCGCCTCGTTCGCCTGCATGGTCGTCACCTGGGCGGTCGTCGCGTCCGCCTCGATCACCTCGAGGACCTGGGGCACCATCACCGCGTAGACGCGGTTGTCGACGTACATAGAGGTGCTCGCGGTCTTGAGCTCGGCACCGGTCGTCGCAGCTGCGACCTGGCTCTGGAGCGTCGCGATGTTCGACGTCTCTGTCGCGAGGCGGGTCGTGAGCGTCGTCGAGTCAGCCGCGGAGAGCGTCGTGGCGCCCTTGACGTCGGCGGTGAGGCGTGCGAGCTCACCTGCACGGTCGGTCAGCTCGAGCTCGAGAGTCTTTTGCGCGCGGAGAAAGCCGTGCTTCGCCGCCGTCGAGACCGCGTGGCCAGCCGGTGCGCCCGGCGTGCTCGGCGCCGGGGACGACGCGGCGGCGATCCCGCCGGACAGACCAGCCACGAGTGCGCCGCTCATCACAGCGCCTGCGAGACCCTTACGAACCTGGTGTGCGTCCATCGCTGTGCTCCTTCGCTCGGGCCCGGCACTCCGGGCACGAGACGATCGTTACAGGCACCTGTGTGCACATGAGGGGCAATCTGTAATGGAAGTGTCATGATCTCGCGAGGGGGGCGGGACGGGTGCACTGTCCGGCGGCGCTCATGCGGGCCCGCAGCTCGGGACGGTGCCGCGCACGAGATCCCGTCCGAGGCGCGTGTCGTCGGGGTCGCCGAAGCGGTAGAGATGTGCCCGTGCGGATCCTGTTCTTCGGCGTGAAGCTCGATCCGCCTCCCGGTGACGCGTCCTGCGGCCGTCTTGTGAGCGCCCCGGTCCACTACCGCCTCGAGCTGCCGTGCGACGCTCTCCGGCTGCGTGGCGGCCACGACGCGACGCTCGCTCACCGCCTTTGGAGCGATCCGGGAAGCGGTCGCCTCGTGGGCGAGACCTCCGACGGCCGGGTCGTCGACGACGCGGAGCTTGTCGTGCTCCAGGCATACGTACCGGCGGAGCAGGTCACGGAGGCCCGGCGCGCCGGCCAGGTGGTCGTCTGCGATGTCACCGATACGCCCGAGGTCCCAGAGGGCTCCATGTACTTCGCCCTCGCGGAGTCGATGCGTGCTGCGGCCGTCGCCATGTACCACGCAGCCGATGCTCTCACCGTCAGCTCCGCCTACCTCGAGCGCTATCTCGGCGAGTCGCGGTCGTGTCCTCCGGTCCACCTCCTCCGCAATCCCGTTGCGCTCGCCGAATGGGGGGCGGCAGAGCCGGTCCGGGAGCCCCGCAGGCTCGGGTGGTGCGGGACGCTCCTCGAACGGGCCGACGACTGCTCCGTGCTCCGGCCCTGGCTCGGAGCCTTCCTCGAGCGACATGATCTCCGCTTCGTCCACGTCGGGGACGGAGCGATGGGCGTGCCGGGCTGGGTCCGCACCCCGCCGAGCTTTGCCGAGGTCGCAGGGATCGACCCCGAGCGCGTCGAACGCCGTCCGGTGCGCGCCTTTGCCGACTATCTCGCCACCCGCCCGTGGACGGGGATCGACGTCCAGCTCGTGCCTCTCATGGACCACCACTACTCACGTGGGAAGTCCTGCCTGAAGGGCCTCGAAGCCGCCGCGCAGGGGATCGCGTTCGTCGCGAGCCCGCACGAGGAGTACCGGTGGCTCGGCTGCGGGCAGCTCGCTGGAGAGGACCTCGCTAGGCAAGCTCCGCGCGAGTGGATCGCCGCGCTCGAGACCGCGCTCGACCCGCGGGAGCGCAGGCAGGCCGTCGATGCCGCCCGTGCAAGGGTCGCCCGCGAGGACATCGGCGTCCGTTGGTCCGAGTGGGAGCGGACCTACGCGGAGGCTCTCCGACGACGACGCTCGTGACGGCCGAGAGCCGCCGCCGGCCCCGCGAAGCGCGAGCGGCGTGGCGGCGGCGCATGTCTGGCGAGTGGCTTCATGCAACTGCCACGTCGGTCGGCGCCAGGTCCTCCCCGCGCACCGACAGCAGGCCCATGCCGACCGCTCGCGCGGTCTCACGCGCCTCGGCGTAGATTCGTATCCCGAACGCGTAGGCGACGTAGGGACCCGCGATGCCTGCGCGCTCGAGCGACGCTTGGAACTCCGGGTCGGCGACCTGCGCGGCCCACGTGCGGACCTCGCGAGCGCGGAGGCGAACCTTCGCCTCGACGAGCAGGGACATCTGCTTGCCCTCGCTGTCACGTGCGCGTACCCAGAGGTCGAGCTCTCCGTCGCCGTCGAGGTCGACCGCGGTTGGCTCGCCGTCGAGCTCGTAGCCGCGCTGGCGGGCCATGTAGCACAGCACGTCGATCGCGTCCTCCTCGGCCGTGCCACCGATCGTGTTGGACAGACCGCCGACCTCTTTGCGCAGAGCAGCCAGACCGTCCTCGAGGCGGCCGACTCGCACCTCGAGCCGCTGCTGGCCGTCGTCGAGGCGTTCGACTGCCGCCTCGAGCTTGGCCTGGCCCTCGAACAGCTTGGCCTGGCCCTCGACGAGGCGGGCGACGGTCTCCTCGAGCTTGGCCTGGCCCTCGAACAGCTTGGCCTGGCCCTCGACGAGGCGGGCGACGGTCTCCTCGAGCTTGGCGTGGCCCTCGAACAGCTTGGCCTGGCCCTCGACGAGGCGGGCGACGATCTCCTCGAGCTTGGCCTGGCCCTCGAACAGCTTGGCCTGGCCCTCGACGAGGCGGGCGACGATTTCCTCGAGCTTGGCCTGGCCCTCGACGAGGCGGGCGACGGTCTCGGGCAGCCGGACCAGCTCGTCGGTCAGCAACACGGCGCGCGCTGCCTCCCGGAGACCTGCGTCAGAGCGGAGCTTGGCGAGAAGGTCGGCGGCGTCCACGAAGGAAATGCTACCGGGCGGCTGTGTCGGTGGCGCCGAGTCCTCGACGCGTCGCGCTCGTGACCCTCACGAGAGCACCTTGCGCCGGAAGTTACGGAGCCCGAGGCCGAGGAACAGCGCCCAGAAGCCCACGAGCACCGGGTAGACGACGTAGAGCTGCATGTGGCCCGCGTGGGTGAACGCGGCCCGCAGCCCCTCGTTCACGTAGATGAGCGGGTTGACGAGCACGAGCGTCTGCAGCCAGTGGAAGCCACCGATCTTCACTGGTGCGAGCCGTGTCCACTGGTAGTAGGTGCCGCCGAGGAACGTGATCGGCAGGATCACAAAGCCGAACATGAGCCCGATGTTCCGCGGCTCGAACGACGTCCCGAGCAGCAGCCCGAGCGAGGCCATCGTCACGCAGGTGAGCGGGATGAGCGTGAGCGCGAGGAGCCAGTCGACGTCGAGGTGCGCCTCGACGCCGCTCGCGTGGACGACCGCGGCGATCGGGAAGACGATCGCCGCGGCAATCACCCCCTGGACCGCGCCAGACAGCACCTTGGCAAGCGCTACGAGGGAGACCGGGCAGGGTGCCTGGACGCGGTCCTCGATCTCACGGGTGAAGCCGAACTCCGTGGCGAGCTGGAGCGCGACGGCCTGGATGCCTTGGAACATCATCGATATCCCCACGACGCCCGGGACGAGGACGGTCGCGAAGCCGGACTCCGCCGCACGGCCGCCACCCCCGCCGACTCCCTGGCCGATCGAGGGGAACACGTACAAGAAGACGAAGACGAGCAGGAACGGCTGGACGAGCGTGCGTGCGACGAACTCGAGGAGGTTCTTGCGCAGCACGAGCAGGTCACGGCGGACGAGCGCGGCGAGCGCGGCCCGGCTCGCTGCGGCGACCGAGCGCGTCGGGCGGACGTCGACGTGCGGCCCGGTGGCCGGGAAGGTGGAGGTGACGGTCGCAGCCATCAGTCCCGCAGCTCCCGCCCCGTGAGGCTGATGAAGACGGTCTCGAGGCTCGGCTCGGCGACGGAGAGGTCGACGACGTCGGCACCGCTGCTCTCCGCGGCTGCGAGCACCCGGGGGAGCAGCCGCTCGGCGCCTTTCACCTTCAGCTCGAGACCACCGTCGACGCGGCGGGTGCCGGTGAGGCCTGCGAGCTCGGCGCCGAGAGCCGCGTCGAGCCGGTCGAGGTCGCCGCGCACCTGGACGGTGACGAGAGTGTCGACGTCGAGGCCCTGCTTCAGCGCGGCGGGCGTGTCGAGAGCGAGGATCTTGCCGTGGTCCATGATGGCGACCCGCCCGCAGAGCTGGTCCGCCTCTTCCATGTAGTGCGTCGTGAGAAGGATCGTCTGGCCTGCGGTGTTGAGCTCGCGCAGGATCGTCCAGAGCACGAGCCGGCTCTGGGGGTCGAGACCGGCGGTCGGCTCGTCGAGGAAGAGCACCGCGGGACGGTGGAAGATCGCGCGCGCGACCATGAGGCGCTGCGCCATGCCGCCGGAGAGCGCGTACACCGACCGGTCTGCCCAGCTCGCCAGTTGGAACTGCGCGAGCAGACGGTCTGCCGTCGCGCGCGACTCGCGTGCCGGCACGCCGTACAGCAGCCCGTGGAAGTACAGGTTCTCCCGCACCGTGAGCGCGCGGTCGAGAGTGTTCTGCTGGGAGACGATGCCCATCAGCTGCTTCGCGAGGCTCGGCTGCGCGACGACGTCGATGCCACCGACGAACGCGTTTCCCGAGCTCGGCACGACTCGGGTCGTGAGCATCCCAGCGGTCGTCGTCTTGCCCGCGCCGTTCGGACCGAGGAGGCCGAAGATCTCCCCGCGCGCGACGTGGAGGTCGAGGTGGTCGACGGCGGGTGAGTTGTTGCCCGGGTAGGTCTTCGTAAGGCCGACGGTGCGGATGACGCCGCCGGCGACTGGGTCGCTTCCCGCCGGTTCGCTCCCGCCAGCGCCGCTCCGGCTCGGAGCGGGAGGGGACGGGCCCGGCGCCGCGAGGTCGAGACGGTGCATCGGCAAAGCGTACCGGAGGAGCCGCGGGGCGGACGGTCCTCGGCTAGCTTCGGGCTTCGTGCCGGTGTCTACCCAGAGCTTGCCTGCTCTTGTCTGGGAGGGTGGCATGTCGGTCGCGCTTCGCGACGTGCCCGCACCCGAGCCGGCGGAGGGATTCGCGCTCCTCGACGTCGCGTTCTCCGGGCTCTGCGGCACGGATCTCCACATCTGCGCAGGCGAGCACTCCCGGGCGCAGCCGGGGATCGTCATCGGCCACGAGCTCGTCGGTACGCTCGCAGCGCCTGCCGGAGGGCTCGCTGCCGGCCAGGCGGTGTTCGCGAACCCGATGATGCACTGCGGCACGTGCGACGCGTGCACCCGCGGCCTCGTGCACGTCTGCGAGCGCCTCCGCTCGGTCGGCATCGACCGCCCGGGAGCCGCGTGCGCGCGGGTCCTCGTGCCGGCCGGAGGCCTCTACGCGCTGCCCGACGGCGCCGCGCTCGCAGACGCAGCCCTCGTCGAGCCGCTCGCTGTCTGCGTCCGTGCGGTCCGCCGCTCGGCTCTCGAGGTCGGCGAGCGGGTGCACGTCGTCGGCGGGGGACCGATCGGCTGCATCCTCGCGCTCCTCGCAGCAGACGCGGGCGCGTCGGAGGTGTCGCTCTCCGAGCCGTCCGCCACACGGCGCGCGCTCGCCGGAGGCCTCGGCATAGCGACGGTCCACCCCGAGCGCCCGGAGCCCGTCTGGGATGTCGTGTTCGACGCGACCGGTGTGCCGGCGGTGGCCGCCAGCCTCGGGCGGTGGGCACGCGTGGGGGGTCGCGTCGTCGTCGTCGGCGCGTACCCACCCGCCCCGGTGCCCGTGGATCTCTTGCGCGTCATGTTCGCCGAGCTGAGCCTTGTCGGTACCCGCATCTACACGCGCGACGACATTGCCGCTGCGATCGGGATCGTCGCGTCGGGCAGGCTCGGGCTCTCACGGCTCGTGAGCGAGGTCGTGCCGCTCGTCGAGGGCGTGCGGGCGATCGAGACGCTGCGCGCGGGCACGGCACTGAAGCTGCTGTTGCGACCCTGAGATCCCTGCTGCGGCCGGACGGGTGGCGGGCATCACCGACACCCTCGAGCCGACGGCACGGACGCCCTCGCTCACCCGAGCCCGCCACGCTTGACGCCACGGACCGCGGGGCCTGGACTACTTCACGCACGTACGCTGGTAGTACGGTTGCACGAATGGAGGCCGAGGCGTTCGCGGTGACGGGGGTCCGTTCCTTCCAGGCGGTCCGTGCAGGCGCGCTCGACGGGCTGTCCGTCGTCCCGACGCCGGACGGGGCCGACACCGCGCAGTCGCCTGGTCCTGGCACTGCGCCGGCAGCTGGGGCGACGCCGGCAGCCGGGGCGGGCGAGCACGGGCCGTCCAGGATCACGAGCTTCGGGCCCGCATCCCTCGACCGCTCGAGCCCGGTCCCGCTCTACTTTCAGATCGCGCAGGCCATCGAGGCGTCGATCGGCAGCGGCGCGTTCCGGGCGGGCCAGCTCCTCGACACCGAGCTGCAGCTCGCCGAGCGCTTCGGGGTCAGCAGGCCCACGATCCGCCAGGCGATCCAGCAGCTCGTCCAACAGGGCCTCGTCGTGCGGCGCCGGGGGGTCGGCTCGCTCGTCGTCACCCAGCGTATCGAGCGACCGGTGGCGCTCACGAGCCTCTACGACGACCTCGCTGCGAGTGGTCTCGCACCGACGACGAAGCTGCTCGCGATGCACGAGATCGGGGCGGACGCCGAGGTGGCCGGCGCCTTGTCGCTCACCCTCGGAGACCCGGTGCTCTCGATCGAGCGCCTCCGCTACGCGAACGGCGAGCCGCTCGCCGTCATGCGCAACTACCTCCCTGTTGACCTCGTCCCCGCACCGACCGTGAGACGTGCCCTCGCGGACCACGGCCTCTACGAGCTGCTGCGTGAGCATGGCATCGTCCTCCACGCCGCCGACCAGGTCATCAGCGCCCGCAAGCCCACGGCGAGCGAGGCCCGCCTTCTCGCCACCTCGCGGGCTGCGACGCTGCTCACCATGACCCGGACGGCGTCGGACCGGACGGGTCGGGCCGTCGAGCACGGCCGTCACGCCTACCTCGCGGAGCAGTACGCCTTCAAGATGCGTCTCGTGGTGTCCTGAGCCGGGCTGCTCTGCCCGGCTCGGCGGCTCAGCCCGCGCGCATCCTCATCGCCGTGACGGGGTCGTTCGAGATCACGACGTCGACAGCGAGGTCGTAGAGCCGGCGGATGTCGTCCTCGTCGTCGGCTGTCCACGCGACAAGACCCAGTCCCGCGCTCCGGCAGCGCGCGGCGCCCGCTGCGTCGAGCGAGCGGTGGTGGACGTTGACTGCGCTGTGGCCGGCGTCCACGAGCCCTTCGAGGTCGTCCGATCCGGGCATCTCGTCCACGAGGTAGCCCGTCCGCAACGCACCTCCTCTGCTGCCCACACCCCCGGCGGCGTCACGCACCGCGTCGAGGGCGAGGCGCGAGAACGACGAGACGACGATGCGACCAGCTGCGACCTGCTCGCCGGCCTC
>JAJZCK010000137.1:0-6697 GCA_021846125.1 Actinomycetes bacterium
ACACCGCCGCCCACACCGCGGCAGCGAGCCTCGGCCGGATCCTCGCCACCCCCGGCCTCGCACTCGCCGCGTTCGGGCCTGAGGAACCGGCGTTGGCCACTCCCGAAGCCCAGTCGAACATCGACGCCGCGGCCCGGGTGCGCCACCTGCGGGCTTTCGCCGTCCGAATCGGCGAGGTCGCGGCCGGGGGTCGTGATGTGAGCGACGGCACCATGCTGAAGCGCTACGAGACGCTGACCAGTGACAGCGGAATGGCGGCAGGCTACGAAGCCACCCAGGACGAGACCGACGACGCCGTCAAGGTGTTCGAGATCCACGACGACACCGGCCGCCACCCCGTCGCTGCCGTCGCCCGCCGCCTCACCAAGGAGGTCGCCGACGCCCAGGGCCGGCTCACCGCCCGCCAGGAGGAGGTGTTCCAACGCTTCTTGCTCGGCGAGCTTGGTGACCACCTGCGCCGCCAGCTCCTCGACGCCGACACGCTCTGCGCGGCGATGAACCGGTCCTTGGCCAACGTGCGCACCTCGCACGGCCTCGGCGTGAAGCTCGACTGGCACCTGAAGGAGGACGCGCCGAGTGAGGCGGTCGACGCCATCCCGATGCTGCGCGAAGCGCCCGGCATCCGCGGCCCGGAGAAGAACCGGCGTCTTGGTGAGCTTCTCGGCTCGCTCATCGATGCGGCGCGCGACGCGGACCCGACCGCCAGCTACGAGGTTCACCTGCACAGCGCGCTCGACTACCGGAACTGGCACACGTTCACCATCAAGGTCATCGACGCGGCCAATCCGGGTCGAGAGCGCAAGCTGTCGAACCGCCTAGCCGTCAGCCAAGGCGAACAGCGGGTGCTCGCCTACCTGGCCCTGTTCTCCGGCGCTGCGGCCTACTTCGACTCCCTCAAGCGGCGCGCCCCACACGCGCCCCGACTGATCCTCCTCGACGACGCCTTCGCCAAAGTCGACGAACCGACCCACGGGCGCCTCCTGGCGTTGCTCGTCGAGCTCGACTTGGATTTCGTCATCACCAGCGAGCGCGTCAGCGGTTGCGTGCCTGGGATCAGCCTCGAGGTCTACGAGTGTCTCCGCGACGCCCGCGTGCGGGGCGTCGCCATTGTGCACACGCACTGGGACGGTCAGCGGGCCCAGCTGCAGGTCCTCTGACCGTGTCCTCCGCGCGTTCTCCTGAGCTGCCAGCTGCAACGGCCGTCTTTCTCCGTTCGGGCGACCTGGAACGGTTGTGGGACGCGGCCCGGGCCCGGCTGGAACGCAACGGCGTCATCGCGGCGGGTGCCATCGTCATCGACGACCTGACCGACGACGAACGCCACGCTCTGTCGGGCGTCCTCGGCCGGCCAATCACGGGAGACCGGGTCCGCGTCGACCTGGCCATCCTCGACGAGAAGCTACGCACCAGCCGTGCCCAGCGCGGCCTGGCTGCCGTGCTCGAAGTCCTCGGGCCGGCGCTGGTGGACCGAAAGGGTCGGCGCGCCGATGCCGAAGCCGCACGGGACGCGCGTGAGACCGCAGCGCGGGAGGCAGCCGTCGCCGCTGGGCTGGCGTACGAGTCATGGTGCGAGTCGTGGCTCGTTTCGCTGCGCCCACTCCTCGCCCGTCTCGATCCGGCCACCGCTGTCCGCACGGCGCGCGACGCCGCCCGCACCCTCACCATGCTGCCCAGGCTCCACCCGAACGCAGATGGGCTCGTCGCCCGCAACGACCTGGCTGGCGTCATCACGGGCTCCGCTCATGGTCTGGACGACGGCACCCCGCTCGCCGCCGCCGTGCTACGTGGCGTCGCCGCGGCCCGCGGCGTCGAGCTGCCGACGACGGCGGTCAGCCGCCGGGCCCTGTGGCACGACGCAGGTGTCATCACCGACCAGGTGTCGAGCACCGTGCTCACCCTCGGGCTCCGTCCCTGCGGGCTCGGCCGACGGGAGGTAGAGCTACGCAGCCGGGCGGACGACTGCGTCGAGACGCACCTGACCGCCCGCGACCTGCGCCGTGTCACGTGGACGCTGTCACCCGGCACCATCGTCTACGTGTGCGAGAACCCCCGGGTCGTCGAAGCTGCCTCCGACGCGGGTGCCCAGGCAGCGCTCGTCTGCACCTTCGGTAACCCAACTTCAGTGGCCGTCGAGCTCCTCGACCGCCTCCATGGTGCCGGCGCGCAGTTCCGCTACCACGGCGACTTCGACTGGCCGGGCATCACGATCGCCAACCGGGTCATCGCCCGAGTGGGCGCCACGACGTGGCGGATGAGCGTCACCGACTACGAGTCGGCGGTCGCGGCCACCGGGGGAGCGCTCCCGGAGCTCGCGGGCAGTCCGGTGTCCGCGCTCTGGGATCCGGACCTCGAGCAGGCGATGCGCCGGGCGGGTCGGGCCGTCCACGAAGAGCTCGTGCTGGCCACCCTTGTCGAGGACCTGGCCCTCCGCCCTGCTCACACATGATCGCGGTCCGGTGGCCACGCACACGCCGTGGCTCTTGTGTCCGCCGCCGATCGAAGGACCCGACGGTCCTTGCGTTTGCCAACGCCATGCCCTCTTGATCTTGACAGCTCTTGACAAGCGTGGGGCAGAGCGGGATGATCTAGGTCATGACCAGCGCCATTGACACCGCGGTCGACGCCTTCCGTGCCACGCTCGTCGAGCGCGGCGCCCTGGCGGGCGCGGCGGCAACCGACGCAGCCGAGGTGGGCCGGCGGGCTGCCCTGCTCGTGCAGAGCGCGACTGCCTGGCAGGACCACTTGGGTGCCCTGCTCGACGTGCGCCAGACGATGGAGCTGCTGGGCGTGGCCACCCGCCAGGCGGTCTATGACCTTGCCGCCCGGCACCGGCTCCTCGGCCTCGCCCGTCATGGCGGTGGCATGGCCTTCCCTGCCTTCCAGTTCGACCCCAGCACCGGACGGCCCTACGACGTCGTCCCTGCGCTTCTCGGCGCGTTTGCCGCTGCTGGCGTCGACAGCTACACGACGGCGACGTGGCTGGCAACCGGCCAGGACGAGCTCGATGGCCGGACTCCAGTATCTGTGCTCGGGGATCCGACCGTTGCCGGTGTCCTGGCGGCGGCCGCCGAGCGCACCGCGGCCCGCCTGAGCCGCTGACCGCACCACCCGAAGACCTCACCGGGTTCCCGACCCGGGTCATCCCCGCAGGCTCGGCTCTGTACCGGGTGCACCGTGTCCGGCGCTCCGCGTGGTGGTTCTCCTCCGACGGCTCGGGTCGCTTCGACCTTCCCGTACCGCACGGCACGTGCTACTTGGCCGAAGAACCGCTCGCCGCCCTGTTGGAAGTGACCCGCGGCCTGACGATCCTCTCGGAGGACTTCCTGGCCGGTCGCCGCCTGCTCACCGCAACCCTCACCGTCGAGATGCGTGTGGCCGATCTCACGGCGCCTGCCGCCTACGGCTTCGGCGTCACGGGTGAGCTGAGTGCCACCGCTGATTACACCGGGCCACAAGCCTGGGCCAACGCCCTTCAAAAAGCCGGCTTCCACGGCATCGGTTACCACGTCCGCCACGACCCACGCGGTGATCTCGCCGGGATCGCCTGGTTCGGACGAGCCGGGAGGGCCAGACGGCCGCCTGTGGGCTACAGCCAGCAGCTCCCGGCTGAGCTGTTGCTGGCAGCGTCACCCTTCGGCGTTCAGATCGCCGACGACCTGCCCCCATCGAGGTCTGACACCGGGTAGGGGCCGTTCGTTCGACGTGCGCGATGAGCGGCCCTCTTGCATGTCGCGGCCACGGTTGAGTTTCTCGGGACCGATCACCCCGTCGGCCCGAGCTGAGCAGGCGCGTGCGTATGCAGCTGCATATGCACGATGGCGCGGCGCCGAGCGGCCGCTGAGCTGCGGGAACGCGGCGCCGGCTGTCGGTGAGGCGTGGTTGCATAGGGCTGCACAGGGCATGCATACGCACAGCCCTGATCAGCGAGATCTCGGCCGAACTCAGTCAAAGGTCGCTCTCTGCCATCGGCTTGTCACACCTGCGTCGGCCCAGCACGGTGCCATTGGCGTGCGGTGCGCTCATTCGGTACGGGTCCGCGGTCCCGAGCCGAACCGCGCTACGGGACTATCCGTTCGGCATCCCAGTCCCAGAGGCGCCCCCGAGCCCAAAGTGGCAAGGACGCAGATAGCTCAGGCTGGCGCCGCGGGTGAGGTTCGTTCTGGGAATAGTCCTCTGCACCAGCGTGACGGCGGGCCCCACCACACTGGGCACGCACATAGGGCAGGCGCGTCAACGTCAACGGTCCTCGACGGGCAGGATCTCGACCTGCCCGTCGCGGCGATCGGTCCGCCGTTGCAGCCCTTCGACGTGGTCATCACATGCGCCGACATACAGCCCAATGAGGTGTTGGACAGGACGTTCGAGCTTGTCGAGAACGGCGCGGTCAAAGGTGGTAGCGCTCACCTTGGCCACCGCCGCTCCTCGGCAGGCATGCGGCGCGCTCTTGCTCTCACCCGGTACATAGATCCCGCAGGTGGCACCCGTCTCGGTCGCCTCGGCATGGGCGAAGGCACGTAGCCGGAGAGCCGGCTCAGCAGCCTCATCGGCTGAACCCAGAAGCTGTCCATACAGGCGGGTCCACATGATTCCGCCCTCGTCAGCCGTCGGCTCGTCGTAGCGCATCATGCGGTGGAGGGCACCGGTCGCGAGCTCCTCTGCGAGCCAGATCTCCTCATAGGGGTCGTCGGCGGGGGGCTTGCAGTGGTACCCGAATCGGGTACCCGGGAAGTCGTCGTGAGAGAACAAGAACATGACGGAACGCGACGCGCCATCGTCGATGACGCAGGTCTCGCCGCTTCGCACTTTCTTCGCACCCATCTCGTGGGCCAACGCAACGAATCCCTGGAAAAGCGACCGCTGCTCCTCGATGCTGGACGCATGCGCTGCCACCGACTGATCGTACCCGTGGTCGACCGACGACTACGACGCCAATCGGACCCCAGCGAGCAATCGGAGCCGAGCAGTTTTGATCGGATGGGCGGCGAAGTCGGCGGAGGTCGGGGCTGGTCGGGAGAGGCGCGGAATGGCACGCGAACCGCTTGCCCCGTGCCTGATCGGTCCACCCAGATTCGGCGGGTATCTCGCGGAGGTCGGCCGACTCCGCGGTCCACGACCAACGAGCGCAGAACGCCCAAGACCCGTGCGGCGCGTTCGGTTCGCGGTGCTGCGTCGCCAGGGACGAGCACGACGAAGTACTTGCGAGCGCCTTCCCGTCGGTCGGCGCTCGCCGGTCCGGTCGGCGGGTTCGTCGTCACCGGCGCGCGAAGAGTTGTTGGGCTGGATACCGAGGATCGCCACCCACCTGCCGGAAACCTTGCTGTCGTCGGCGTCGGCTGTGACCTCCTCCCATTGCCCACGAGACCGATCGCCGGGGTCGGCGGTCTCGACCATCCACGAGCCCCCCCCAGCCTCGTCACCGAGCCGCGTGGCGGACGGGGCCACCGTCGAAGGTGACCGACGCCTCGTCGATCCTGCTTGCGGCCCAGGTGGCCCTCAGGGTGACCGGACCTTCGGGAGGGAGCGGCATCACCCACAGCCGCAGGACGTCCTCGTCATCAGCGTCGCGCCAGAAGCGGTTCAACACGACCTCGGTCGGCTGGTCCGGAGCCGAGAGGTCCTCGACGGCGATGCCCCGCCCGTCGGCGAAGCCAACCCCGAGCTGTAGGCCGACGAAGCGATCGGCGCCGCCGAACGGACTGGCCTTCGAGCCGCGCGCCGAAGGGGCGCCTCCCCGCGATCGGGTCGGGGCTACCGGGCCAGAAGCCATGGCGGACCGGCGGAGCTGGAGCTCGAAGCCGTCGGGGTAGGGAAGGACCTGTTCGAGCACGAGGCCGCTGCCCCCGCTCCCCTCAAAGCGAAGCGGCCCGGGGAGCACCGACGGCGGTCGCGGGGGACGCCGCGGCATCATCGGGGTGACGACCGCGTCGAGCGCTTCGAGCCCGCTGCGAAACGCCTCCTCGAGCAGCGGCCGGATTCGGGCCTCGTCCGACGCAGTGGCGATCGAGCACACGAGCACTCCCGGGGCGGCTATGTGCCACCAGTGGCCTTCGACGTCGAGCACCACGATGCCGGCCCGGACCCGCTCTGGCGGCACGGAATACCGCGTCATTGTCACCTCGGCGGCGTCGCGAACGGCCGTGTGGGCGATGGGGCTGGGGTCTCCCGCCCGTGTGTCGAGCGCCACCTTGCGCTGCTGCTCGCCAGACCAGCGACGGGCCTCAGCTCCAACAGCGCGCACCGCTTCTCGAAGCGCCGGTCGTGTCGCCAACGCGTCGAGGTCGGGCCAGTCGAGCAGTCCCTGATCAAGCGCGGCGAGCGTCTCCAGCCGCTCGGCTGTCGAGGCTGGCAGGACCAGGCTGCCGAGCTGTACGGCACCGACTTGGGCGACGAGCGCGTCCCACCACGACAGCCACTGCGCACCAGCCGGGCTCCGCAGTGCCGGCGCGAGCGCGTCTCGGAGGTCCGGGACCGTGGTGGCGACGGGGGGCGGCACCCCCGCGTCGGCGGGGACGTCGAGCCCGCATGCATCGCGGGTGAACAACGCGATGTCGAGGAGCGAAGAACTGCTCTCGATCCCCACCCGCCATGAGCCCTGGCCCGCTGGATGCATGGCGGCACCACCTCCACCAGCAACCTAGTGCTCGATCCCGACCGGGATGGTTCGGCGCGATCGCGGTGCTGTGTACCATGTACAGCA
>JAJZCK010000137.1:6707-7457 GCA_021846125.1 Actinomycetes bacterium
ATCGCGGTGGTGGTACTGTGTACAGCATGGTAGCTGGCGAGGACAGGGATCCGGTCGCTCAGCTGCGCCGCGGAGTCGCAGAGCCCTGCGTGCTCGCATTGCTTCGAGCGGGCGAGCGTTACGGCTTTGACCTCGCACGTGAGCTCGCCGGGGTCGGGGGTCTCGTCGCCGGAGAGGGGACGGTCTATCCACTGCTCGCCCGGCTGCGCCGGCGCCAGCTCGTCGAGACCACCTGGAAGGAGTCCGCCCAGGGTCCGCCACGGCGCTACTACCGCCTCACCGCGAAGGGCAAGGCCGAGCTTGACGCATTCGTCGAGCAGTGGCGGCAGTTCCGCTCCACGGTCGACGCCGTGCTGGGAGGAGATCGATGAGCACCCGGACCGATCGAGTCGTTGCGGACTACCTGGAGCGTCTCGAAGACTGTCTCGGCACTCTTCCCGGGGCGACGCGCCGTCAGCTGCTCGAGGAGATCGCAGAGCACGTCGTCGAAGCCCGCCAGGCGCTCGATCCCGAGGACGAGGTCGGGCTCCTTGCGATCCTCGATGCCCTCGGTGATCCGGAGACGATCGCCGAGGAGGCCTTGGGTGCGGCGCCCGTCACGGCGGCGCCGCGCTCGGACCGCCTCGTTCCCTGGCTCGTGCTGCTCGGCGGGTTTGTCTTCGGCGTCGGCTGGTTGGTCGGGATCATCCTGCTGTGGTCATCGGCCACCTGGCGTCTTCGTGACAAGCTGCTCGCCACGCTCGTCGTCCC
>JAJZCK010000138.1 GCA_021846125.1 Actinomycetes bacterium
GCGAAGGATCGTAGCCGGGGTCGCTTCCGACCAGCTCCCGGCGGAGCGGGAGGCCCGGACGAGGACGCCCTCCAAGGTGCGCATGATCCGTTCCTCGCTCACGGGTGCCGGAGTGCCGAGGGACTGCGCCCACAGCGAGACGCGCAGCTCCTCGATCATCCACCGGGCACGCGACAGCGCCTCGCCAGCCTGCCCGGATGCGCCAGTGGCGCGCACCTGCGTCACCAGCTGCTCGTAGCGGTGGCGGACGCGTCCCACCGCCGCCTGGCGATCGGCGTCGCGCCGGATGTCCGCCGGAAGCCGCTCGAGCCGTTGCAAGGTGGCCGCGAGATAGCGGAGGAGGTGGTCGAGGTGCTCGGCTCCGGTGGACGTGACGAAGCCGGGGTGGACGAGGTCGTCGACCTGGTGCCGGACGTCGGCGAGGGCGACTCGCAGGACCCCCTTGGTGTCGCGCTCGTCGAGCCAGGCCACCCGCTCGGTGACCCGAGCCGCTGCAGCCAGTGCGTCGCCGGCAACCGTGGCGAGCCGGGCGCTCCGGTCGAGCAGCTCACGACGAGCTTCGGCCTCCATCGCCGCGAAGCCGCCGGCGTCGAACGCGGGACCACCGTGCGCAGCGACGATCTGCTCGGCCGCGGCCGTCGTGCAGTCGACGAGCAGGTCGAGCAGCGGTGTCCCGGAACGGGCGACGCCGAGCTTCGTCGCGTTGGTGAGGCGGCGCTGGAGGTGGTCGGCGGCTCGGGGGGCCGCGAGGAGCAACAGGCGTCGTGTCCCGTCCCACATGCTCTCCGCCTGGGCGTCGGGCGTGTCGAGGAGGGTGACACCGACGGTGCTGCCTTCGTCGACGAGAGCGGGGTAGCCCCGCACCGCGCCGTGCTCGACGAGACGCGGGATGTCGCCGAAGACCCAGCTGGTCGCGCCGCGGCGCTCGAGCCCGGGCGCCGCTTTGCCGACGGCCGCCCGGACCTCGTCCCGGAGGTCGCCGCGCAGCCGCTCGAGGTCGCGGTCCCGTCCGCGCACGCGGCCCTCCTCGTCGACCGCCTCGACGGCGATTCGGAGGTGGCCCGGAAGCGCGCCGAGGTCCCACATCTCCGGGCTGACGGTCACACCGCCGATCCTGCCGAGGCGTCGCGCGACGGCGTCGAGCATGCCCCCGTCGGCGGGCCCGGTCGTCGAGAGCACCTCGTTGGCGACCTCTGCCGCCGGGACGAGGGACCGCCGAACCGGCTTCGGCAGCATCCGCACGAGCGTCGTGACGAGCTCGGCGCGAAAGCCGGGGACGTGCCAGTCGAAGCAGCCGCGCGCCAGCCGGGGGAGCTGGGCGAGCGGCACCTGCACCGTCACCCCGTCCTCGGGCGCGCCCGGCGCCCAGACGTAGCGGAGCGGGAGGTCGAGGTCGCCATCGATCCACCGCGTCGGATAGGCGGCGAGGTCGACGGGCCCGGCAGCCGGGTCGATCAGGAGCCGGAAGGAGACGTCGAGCAGGCCTGGGTCGGCCCTCCCGGCGTGCTGCCACCATCGCTCGAAGCGCCTGCCGCTCGTGACCTCCCCGGGAAGCCGGCTGTCGTAGAAGTCGAAGAGCGCCTCGTCTCCCGCCAGGAGGTTGGGCCTGCGGACGCGCTGCTCGAGCGAGCGCACGCGCTCGACTCGCGCGCTGTTGCGCTCGAGGGGCGGCGAGCGGACCGGCCAGTCCCGCTCGACGAGTGCACGCTGGACGAACATCTGGCGCGCAGCGACGGGGTCGATCCGGGCGAGGCTGACCCGTCTCCCCCCGACGACCGGGAGACCGTAGAGGATGACGCGCTCCTCGACGGTTGCCTCGCCGCGCTTCGCGTCCCACCGCGGCGCGGAGTAGCTGCGCCGGACGAGGTGGGCACCGATTCGCTCGGCCCAGGCGGGGTCGACGCGAGCGGCTGTGCGCGCCCAGGTGCGCTCGGTCTCGACGAGCTCGCCGGCCATCACCCAGGGTGCAGCGCTGCGTGCGAGCGCCGACGAGCGACCGATCTGAAAGCGCGCGCCGTTCGCCCCCTGGTAGTCCCCACGCACGCGGTCGCGCATGCCGATCCGGGAGAGCAATCCGGCGAGCAGGGCCTGGTGGACCTGCTCGGCTCGTGCCGGCTCGCTGTTCGCGTGGGCGCCCCGGGCCCGGTAGCTCTGGCGGATCTGGCCAGCGACGTCCTGCCACTCGCGGATGCGAAGCACGTTCAGGTACTCGGACCGGCACCGCTTGCGGAACTGGTTCCCCGACAGCTCGGCTTGGAGCTCGGCGAGGTAGTCCCAGAGCCGCACGAAGCCGAGGAAGTCCGAGCCGGGCACCACGTAGCGACGGTGCAGCTCGTCGGCCGCTTGGGCTCTGTCCGCTGGCCGCTCCCGCGGGTCTTGGACCGAGAGCGCGGCGGTGATGATCGTCACCTCGCGCAGGCATCCGCTCTCCTCGGCTGCGAGCACCATCCGTGCGAGGCGAGGGTCGAGCGGGATCTGGGCGAGGCGCCGGCCGATCGGCGTGAGGTGCAGCCGCCCGTCTCGGCGCTCGACGGCGCCGAGCTCTTCGAGCAGCGTGCGTCCGTCGGCGATGCTCCGCCGGTCGGGAGGCTCGAGGAACGGGAAGGACTCGATCTCGCCGAGTCCGACAGCGGCCATCTGGAGGATGACCGAGGCGAGGTTCGTCCTGAGGATCTCGGGATCGGTGAACTCCGGACGCGCGGTGTAGTCGTCCTCCGAGTAGAGCCGGATGCAGGTGCCGGGAGCGACGCGACCGCAGCGGCCGGCACGCTGGTCCGCCGACGCCCGCGACACGGGCTCGATCGGTAGACGCTGGACCTTCGTCCGGTGGCTGTAGCGCGAGATCCGGGCGAGCCCGGTGTCGACGACCGACCGGATGCCAGGGACCGTCAGCGAGGTCTCGGCGACGTTCGTCGCGAGCACGACTCTCCGACCGCGGTGCGGGCGGAACACGCGATGCTGCTCTGCCGCGGAGAGCCGGGCGTAGAGGGGGAGGATCTCGATGCCGTCGGGGCCGGACGTGCGCAACGCGTCGGCAGCGTCGCGGATGTCCCGCTCTCCCGGCAGAAAGACGAGGATGTCGCCAGGGCCGTCCGCGACGAGCTCGGCCACCGCGTCACAAAGCGCTCGCACGGGGTCCCGGTCGCGCTCGGCACGAGCCGGCGCACCGCCCGCGAGCACCCCGCCCGCTCCCTCCTCGTCCTCGCCGTCTTGCTCTGGCCGCACTGGTCGGTAGCGGATCTCGACGGGGTAGGTCCGGCCGGAGACCTCGACGATCGGAGCGTCGAAGTGAGCGGCGAAACGGGCCGTGTCGATGGTCGCCGAGGTGACGACCACCTTCAGGTCGGGGCGTCGCGGGAGCAGCTGGGCCAGGTAGCCGAGCAGGAAGTCGATGTTGAGGCTGCGCTCGTGAGCCTCGTCCACGATGATCGTGTCGTAGGACGTGAGCAGCCGGTCGCTGCGGATCTCGGCGAGCAGGATGCCGTCGGTCATCACCTTGACGAGCGTCGTGTCGCCGACGGTGTCTGCGAAGCGCACGCAGTAGCCGACCGCACCACCGAGCGGTGTGGCGAGCTCCTCGGCGAGCCGCTCGGCGACCGCTCGGGCTGCGATGCGCCTCGGCTGGGTGTGACCGATCATCCCGGCGACGCCACGGCCGAGCTCGAGGCACATCTTCGGGATCTGGGTCGTCTTGCCCGAGCCGGTCTCCCCGGCCACGACGACGACCTGGTGCCGACGGATCGCCTCGAGGATCTCCTCGCGCATGGCGCTGACGGGGAGCTCCTCGGGATAGCTGATCACCGGGACTGCGCCGGCACGTGCAGCCCGCCTCTGCTCCGCTTCGTCGATCGCACGCGTGATCGCCGCTAGCTCCCGGTCCGCGGGTCCGTGGCCGGCGCGCGAGGCGCGTGCGAGCCGCCGGCCCAGACGTTGCTGGTCACGGATGGTGAGACCACCGAGGCGGTCGGCGAGTGCGTCGGCTGGCGGGCTCACGTGGACTCAAGTATCTCGCCCGCGGCGCGCACCCGAGAGCGCTCCACCGCGGCGCGGGGCCCCGCTCCAGCACTCGACCACGTCACCATCGGGTCGGGCCAGCCCTTTCTCGCCGTCGGATCGGCGGACCTCGGCTCCTGCGGTCGTTACGCTCCTGCGATCGTAAAGTGCCTGTGGGGTAGCCTTCGATCTCGAGCGGACGGCTCCACACGTAACCAGCACGAGGATGGCACGAGGCGATGGACGCTGGCGCAGCTGAGTCGGCCGACGGGGCCGTCGGGCGGATGGGGAGGGTGTCCGTGACGATCGCCCCCGGCTTCCCTGGGGAGGTGATCGTTCCCATCCGCGGGGGGTCCGAGGCCTTCACGGCGTACACTCAGAGCGAGGGTTCCCTCGCTGTGAACACGCGTGTCGTGGTCGTCGAGCAGCTGTCGCCGAGGACGGTCCTCGTGACGAGCTGCTGATCCGTCGAAAGCGGGAGGGAACCGAATGTTCTTCTACAGGATTCCTGCGCCGAACGAGGCGATGGTGGTCTCGGGATCGAAGCGCGGCGGCGATGGCGGCCAGTTCCACATCGTGACTGGCCAGGGCGCGTTCGTCTTCCCCTGGACCCACACCGCACGCTGGCTCTCGCTCGACCTGCGCGAGGCGCTCCTCTCGGAGACGTGCGTCACCAAGCTCCGCATACCGCTCACGGTCGAGGCCGTCGCCGTCTTCAAGGTCGGCGACGACAATGCCTCGATCACCAATGCAGCGCGTCGCTTCCTCGACCAGCAGAAGGGCATGGAGCGCCTCACCGCCCAGGTGCTGGCCGGGCACTTGCGGTCGATCGTCGGCGGTCTCACCGTCGAGGAGATCATCGGGGACCGCAATCGGGTGGCCCAGGAGGTCAAGGCGGCATCGGCCGACGAGATGGAGAAGCTCGGGCTCGTCGTCGACGCGTTCCAGATCCAGGAGATCAAGGACGACACCGGCTACATAGAGAACCTCGCGGCACCCCATGCCGCGGCGGTCGCACGGGACGCCCGCATCGCCGCAGCACAGGCCGATCAGGCCGCCACGGAGAAGGAGCAGGAGGCGAACGCGGCGAAGGCCGGCTTCGTCCGCGAGGCCGAGATCAAACAGGCGGGGTACCGGGCCGAGATCGAGCAGGCCCAGGCGTCGGCGAGCCAGGCGGGACCGCTGGCCGAAGCCAAGGCGACCCAGGAAGTGACCAAGGAGCAGACGAGGCTCGCCGCGCTCCAGGCCGAGAAGCGCGAGAAGGACCTCATCGCCGAGGTCGAGAAGCCTGCCGACGCGGAAGCGTACCGGACCGTCCGGCTCGCCGAGGCGGACCGCGACGCGATCAAGGCGCGAGCCGAGGCGCTCGCCGGTGGCAACCAGGGCCTCATCGCCAGCAACCGGATGGTCGAGCAGCTCCCTGCGCTGGTCGAGGCTGCGGCGAAGGGACTGAGCGGAGCCAACGTCGTCCTCGTCAACGGCACCGAAGGAGTGACGGACCTGCTGACGAGCCTCGTGACCCAGGGCTATTCCATCTACGAGGCGGTGAAGGGCGGGATACCGCAGATCTCGTCGAGGACGCACGAGGCGCCGCTTCGGAACGGGACGACGCCACCCCGGGGTCAAGATGCCATCGGGGAGCAAGCGGAGCCGTAGGTGCCCGTGGACCGTGGACACCGTCCGAGGGGATGGCGCCCATCTCCGGGCTCGGCCCGGCCCGGCCTCTTCTCTATCGCACACTCGAGCCGATCCCGTCTCGGCGAGGGCCCTGCCGTCTGCGCTCTCGCCCTCGAAGGGTCTCGGTAGCCTGTCGGACAGCGGGCATCTCGAGGTGCCCGCGACGTCGTGCGTGCGAGACGGGGAGTCTGCAGGTGGACATCGAGCTCGAGGAGCAGGCGGCGGCCGATGCGGCTGCCTCGTTGGTGGAGGATGGCATGGTGGTCGGGCTCGGAACGGGTTCGACGGTGTCCCACCTCCTGCGTGCCCTGGCCCACCGGGCACTGTCACTGCGTTGCGTGGCCACGTCACCTCGCACCGAGGAGGCAGCTCGACTGCTCGGCCTCGCCGTCGAGCCGTTCGGGACCGTCGATCGCCTCGATCTCGCTATCGACGGGGCAGACCAGATCACCCCGGACGGGTGGCTTGTGAAGGGCGGTGGCGCGGCACATACCCGGGAGAAGCTGGTGGCGATCTCGGCCGAGCGTTTCGTGGTGATCGGCGACTCGAGAAAGCCGGTTTCGCAGCTGCACGGTCCCATCCCGCTCGAGCTTCTCGAGTTCGGGCTGGGCTCCACTCTTCGCCGCCTCGGTACCGTCCGGCTCCGAGACGTCCCGCGAAGCCCTGACGGGGGTGTCATCGCCGATTTCACGGGCGATGTCGGTGATCCTGCAGCCCTCGCGGAGGTGCTTTCAGGCACTCCGGGCGTGATCGAGCACGGCCTCTTCGCGCCCGCGATGGTGACCATGGCCCTCGTGGCCCGGGGCACCGAGGTGGAGACGCTGCTGTTCGCCTAGTGCCGGTCGAGATGCGTCGACTCGAGACCGACCAGCAATGCCGTGCCAGCCGCACCGACCACGAGTGCGAGGTCGACGGTACTCGCTCTGCGGCGGTCGTCCGCATCCGCAGTGGTCAGGATCCGTCCTCGTCGCCCGAACGCCGCCTCCCGCTTCGGCGCCTTCCCTGAGCTCCGGGTCGCCGGTTGTCGATCGGCCCTCCCACGACAGAGCGCTTCTCTTCGACGCTGTCGGCGTAGGGAACGGGATGATTGCCACCGAGCTCGACGAATCGTTCGTTTAGTGCATGTGCAAGGACATCGTGGTCGTGAGGGCTCGGCTCGAGAGCACCGAAGACGAACGCCTCCACCTCGAGCGCGGTGCTCATCCCGCCGAGCTCGAAGTAGCGCATCCATAGCTCGCCTTGGGAGAGCTCGGCCTGGAGCCGGAATCGATCGAGGACGTCGCTAGGTCGATCAGCCATGGCGCTGCCGTAAAAGTCTTCGGGACGTGATCGGTCGGAGAGTCTCGGTGGAGGCAACGACCGCTTCTGCACGCTCGCGGAGCGTCCATCCCGACTCCACCGAGACGCGGCGGAGCTCCGCGTACGCTGCCACCTCGTCGATCCGGCCGCGCTCCATGAGCACGCCTTCTGCTTGGGCAATCGTCCGTCGTGCCCGCATCGCCTCACGAAGCCGGCGCGCGAGGCGTTCGTCGGTCACGTCCGCGCCCGCCTCGGTGAGGAGGACGGACACGGCACGTGCGAGCTCGGCGGCGATCTCCTGGTCTCTCCGCGCGAATGCGACGGAGGTGCGCGAATAGAAGTTGAGCGCCCCGACGAGTCGCTCACGCGCCAGCAATGGTGAGGACAAGATGGACTGGATCCCGAGCGACCGTGCCCTC